>NZ_CP010951.1:3107907-3409361 GCF_001580455.1 Ramlibacter tataouinensis | reverse complement strand
GTACACGGACCCCACCGTTGACGGACTGAAGACCGGCCACACCGAGGAGGCGGGCTACTGCCTGGTCACTTCGTCCAAACGCAACGGCATGCGTCTGATCACGGTCATTCTCAACACCAACAGCGCGCAGGCGCGCGCCGACCATTCGCGCACGCTGCTCGGGTGGGGCTTCAGCAATTTCGAGAAAGCCACGCCCTTCCAGCCGAGCGCGGCGGTGACGACGGCCAAGGTCAGCTTCGGCAAGGCCGATTCTGTTGCCGCGGGCCTGGGGTCGCCGTGGACAGTGACCGTTCCGCGCGGCCAGCAGGTGCAGACCTCGGTGCAGCTCAAGGCAGACTTGGAGGCACCGGTGGCCAAGGGCGCGGTGATCGGCAAGGTGGTTGCGACCTCGAACGGCAAGCCGGTCGGGGAGGCACCGCTCGTGGCGCAGGCCGAGGTCGAGCGCGCAGGCCTGATGCTGCGCACCTGGCAGCGCTTGGCCAAGGTGTTTGGCAAGTAGCCGGCGGGAGGGACCGCGGCAGCCCGAACCGCCCCTTCAAGCTCTGCCAACGTGTGAGCCGGGCATCAAACAGACGACGCTTGGGCGCGGGACGGCACGTACGCATACCGAAGAGCATCGACTCTTCAGGTGAATCGTGCACCCGCTTCAACTGGCCGTCCGCTACACGGAAGCGCGGCGTATACTTGCTCGGCACTGTATGTCCATCCATGCCCTCCAATGATCCCCTTCCCGACGGCACCCCCGTCGGGCGCGACACGGGCAGCAGCGGCTCGTCTGCGAGCACGCGCGGCAAAGTGTCCTCGAGCTTCGGTTCGGCCGTAGACAACGCACCGACCCGGATCGACCTCAACGACGCCCTGATACGCCACCCCCAGGCTACCTTTGTGATGCGCGCGGCGGGCGTGGCCATGCGCGACGCTGGGATCGACGACGGCGACGTCCTCCTGGTAGACCGAGCGATCAAGGCGGTTCACGGGCACGTCGTGGTGGCCGTCCTCGATGACGAGCTCACCTGCCGGCGACTCTGGCGTCAGGGAGGTCGCATCAAGTTCCAGGCAGCCAACCCAGAGTTCGGTGACATCGAAATCACCGATGAGGCCGGTTTCGAACTTTGGGGTGTCGTCACCACCATCATCAAGTCCCTGCCTGCCTGACGTCGTGCTGGCCCTCGTCGATGCCAATAACATGTACTGCGCGTGCGAGCGGGTATTCGATCCGCGCCTGCGCAATCGCCCGCTCGTCGTCCTGAGCGCCAACGACGGCGCTGTCGTGGCGCGCAGCGAGGAAGCCAAGGCGCTGGGCGTGCAGATGGCCCAACCCTGGTTCCAGGTGAGGCACCTGGAGAAAACCAAGGGGCTCCTGGCGGTGTCGGCCAACTTCGAGCTGTACACCGACATGTCCTCGCGGATGATGGCCGTGGAGGCGCGCTTTGCCCCGCGCCAGGAAATCTACTCAATTGACGAGTCCTTCCTCGATTTCGAAGGCGTCCGCGGCGACCTGGTGGCGATTGGCCAGGATCTGCGCGAAACGGTTCTGCGAGAGGTCGGACTGGCAACCTGCGTTGGGCTCGGACCGACGAAGACCCTGGCCAAACTGGCCAACCATGTCGCCAAGTCCGCGGAACGCAAGCCCGGCTCCTACCCGGCGCACTTGGCACGGGTCTGCAACGTGGGCGAGATGAGTCGCGGGGACCTGGAGCTGATCTTCTCCGCGACCGAGGTTGGCGAGGTGTGGGGCATCGGCAAGCGCACCACAGCCAAGCTGAATGACGCCGGCGTGCGCACGGTGCTCGATTTCGTGCGCGCTGACGCCGCGGCGATCCGCAAGAGCCTCAGCGTGGTGGTCGAGAAGACGCTGCTTGAGCTGCGCGGAACGGCATGTCTGTCGATCGACGACAGCCCGGCGCCAAACAAGCAGATTCTCGTCTCCCGGTCCTTCGGGAAGTCGATCACGTCCGCCGACGAGATCGTCGAGGCTGTCAGCGAGTTTGCCTCACGCGCGGCCGAGAAGTTGCGTAACCAAGGCAGCGTCGCCGGCGCGATCAGCGTGTTTTTCAGCACCAGCCCTTTTCGCAAGAACGACCGCCAGCATGAGGCAAACGCAACGTTCCCTCTGATCCGCCCGAGCGCAGATTCGACGCTCCTGGTCGGCACCGCAATGGAAGGAGTGCGGCGCCTGTATCGCTCCGGGTTCAACTACGCCAAGGCAGGCGTCATGCTCGTGGACCTGCAGGAAGCGGACGCCGGGCAGCAGGGCGAGCTCGACCTGTTCTCGTCAGTGTCAGGAACCGCCGAGATGCCGCGATCGACCGGGCGCGATCGCAGCAAACTGATGGACGCCATGGACACCCTCAATCAGCGTTTTGGCCGCGACTCGGTGCGGATTGGCAGCGCAACGCTGGTCAGCGGCGGCTCGGAGACACGCAGTTGGGCGGCCAAGCGCGAACGCCGCACGCCGCGGTACACCACGCGTTGGGACGAGATGCCGATGGTGCTGGCGTAGCCGTTACAGGGCGGGGCCTAGCGACGCCAGCGTCCATCCGGATGTGGGTGCAAGGAGTCGCCTCCGACCGAGGGCTTAGGCGACGCCGTGGCGCGGGCTACTTCGAAACGCATCGAACCTTGACCATCGCCGAGGGGACCCGATCCATTGGGATGGCGTCCCTCGCGCTGGCGGAGACGACTTCTACCGTCTTTCCCTTGCCTGTGCAGAGCGCTTCCGCGTCCTGTAGCAGCCGTTCCTTCATGGTATCGCCGCTGCCCACTGTAAGACGCCCGACATCGCGCAGGACATACGTTTCTCCGTCGGGGCCCTCGGCAATTGACTTGCCGAAGCCGGCACTGGTGCAACCCGCAAGGCCGAACGCAGAAAGAGCCAACGCTGCTAGTGCCCGCATCTCGATTTCCCCCTGTTGAGGCCTAACGAAAGAAAGGGACTTCCCCCGTCCCGAACTAGCCGCATTGCGGCGACCGGCAACTGAGTGGAAGTGCGAACTCTCATCAACTCGCTCGAAAGGGGAAGTCCATGGCTAGCAGCGCCCGTTACCTCAGGCAGTGCAACTATCGCGGAGGCCGCTTCAAGAAAATCTCCCCTTGCCACTCCCAACCCTTGGAGTCCAAGCTCTTGCAATGCAATGCTCGCCGCCCGCCGCGCGGGACGTAGGCGCAATCGCCTTGAACACTGCTAGGCTCAACTATGCTTTCAACAAGATAAAGAACTGGCTCGCCGGCACCACCTGCAGGTCTTTTCGCCACTCGAATGGCAGCTGCGTCTCCGCCGTACGAACACCCGCGCGGGTTGCAATTGCTGACCCCCGCTTTCAGCAATGCGGCCTCAGGGCTCACGAGCGCGTAAAGGCCCCGACCCGGGGAAAAGACGGTCTGGCTTTGTGCCCAAGGCGAGACGAATACTGCGGTTCCCGCGCTCACATCGCTCTCCTTGAGTCCCGCTGCTTGGAGATCTGCTGGGCGAAACAGTTCCAGCGCTTGTTCGCGGGTCAAGGGTGTTATCACTTCAACAAGAATTAGCGTCCCTTCCTCCTGCACTGGCGTACCGAGCCCTTCGGAAACCCGAAGCGTGCCGGTAACGCGGTGACCACACCCCACGATAGCAAGGATCGCAGCAAGCAAGAACAGTCGGAAGGCCGCTATCCCATCACGGGGTCGCGCCAACGAATGAATTCCATTCATATTTTCTCCCGAGACAAAACCTATTGCGGAGGGGTTTTGATCCAAGCCATGGCATCGTAAGGGCCGATCTGAACCTTTGTCCAGCCCGAGGTCTCGAGATTTGGGCAGTATATTGACGCCGAGCCCGGACCGCCGATCGGATTTGCCATGTTCAATACGGCAAAAAAGCCGCCTCGTTCATTCTTGCGATAAGCGCATTGAGCCTCTTCAAGGCTCGCTCCACGAACTGTGCGAATTCGGGGGCAGTGCTCGTCAGAATTTCCGGCGGCAGGGGGCGTTAGTTCCACTTCGACTAAGTTGCCCTTCTTGACTTGCACCCCCTGCCCGACGGTCACCCACTTTGGGTCGTAGTGAAGAACGCCAGCAGCGGTGTTGTGCCAGTAGTAAAAGTACCGCACTAACACGGCTTCGCCTTCTGGTACGTTGGCCTTTTCGTATCCGCAGGCGCTTGCGAGCCACACTGCTGGACCAACACGGGCTGGCCCGGACTTGATGCCATCGCGGATCTCGTTGAGTTCCGCTACCCCGACGACCTCCCCTAGAAGAACAGTGCGCGGAGGGAAAGGAGCGCCGGCACAAGCGCAAAGCACGGCAACTAGGAGCACTGCCGCAAAGCGTAGGTAGTTGCGAAAATGCATTGGTGTCCTCAAGAGGCGACCGAGTATTGATCGGGATGAATTCCAAGTCCCGTGCGGTGCAACATGAGAATCGGCCTAACGTTCGAACTGAGCGGCGGGGTAGGCGTCATCGCGCACTCTCGTTCGCTAAAGTCTCAGCGTGCGTGTAGATCATGGTGGCGCTCACGTCACTGTGTTCAGGAAGCCCCTGGACTGTGCGTATCCACGACCGCGAGCGCGTGTTTGCGACGGTCTTGTAAAGGCTCCCTGCCTCGCCGCACCGCCCTGATGGGTGTCACTGCGCATCCGGTTGGGGCGTCGAAGTCTCGCGAATGGCTTGCGCTAACCGGGCCGCGAGGTCCCGGCATGCGGTCTCCAGCGTGCGGGCACGACTGAACACGGGCAACAGGAGCCCGGCTATCACCGTGTTGCCTTCGGCAAGCGTGCTCTCGTGTCGCACGGGCACCGGGGCACCGTCGGTACGCCATAAGGAGGCGCCCAAAGCAGTGGACTCAAAGCGCCTGCTGTAGCCGAGACAGCCACCATATCCGAAACCGCCGCCGCACGTCACGAAACCTTGATCCTCGCCTTTGTGCTCTTGCGCGGTAAACGCCACCAGCGCACGTAGTCCCATGGTCGATAGACGCGCCCGCACCTCCTCTCGTGCGAGCAATTCGCTGAAGCCCGCCTCTGACGCGGGCTCGGTGGACCGTTCGAGCCAGGGGTACAGCGCATCGCGGACCGCGCGCTGCCGCGTGATCGTGATTTCGGGAGCGGCGTCGTGCATGCTGCGCGCCAGGCACTCTTCGACGGGGTCCGGGCCGGGGCGCGCGCCTTCAGCATCCGTTGGCCATGACACGATACCAACCGCGACGGGTGGGCTGGCCTGTACAGCGGCGCCGAAGCAGGCGAGCATCGCCACGAACCCGGCCACGGCCGATACAGCCCACCGTCTCACGGTCTTGTGCCTCCGGAACGCAGCCTAGCAGCCCAGGCCAGCATCGCCGGGTCGCTCTGCGCGTCGACGAGAAAGCGCGCAATCGCGCTACGCATGGCCGCCTGGGTCAGCGCAGCCCAACACAGTTCCAGACGCTCACACTCTTTCGATTCGCGCTGGCGTGTCTCCGTGGCTGTCGGTGACCAGCACCGAACCTCCACGCCGCTCGGCTCGAAGAGGCATATCCGATAGCCGATGCGCACGACGTCTGGCCGCGCCCCTTCGCGCCGGCCAAAGTTGTTGCCGTTCTCCAGGGTCGCGTCAGTGCGCTGCACCTCCATCACACCGTCCAAAGGGGTGCCGAGTTCCCGCCATGCCGGCGAGTTCGGCAGCGGGGTGACCTCTGAGAACATCGTTGCGAATGCCTGATCGAAGTGGGCGACGCTTGCCTGCCCCACTTCCAGGTAGTGCCCCCAGCGGCCGATCGTCACGACCCCAGCGCCGCCGGCGTACACAATACCGACCCGCGCATCTGTGCGCCTGACCAGGGGGGGCTGCCCAGATACCGGCTCGAGGGGAACCGGGTGGGAGCAGGCAGCGACCAGGAGCGCCGCCGCAACTACGCTCCAGGCGCCGCCCGATGGCACGCGTGCATCAGGCCATGGTTTGAACCAAGTGGGCACGTCGGCGTTATCAGTCACCGTAAGGTGTTATTCATCTGAATGATGTGCACTATAAGTTAGGTATACCACCATGTCCAAGCGCCAGTTGGAGTCCGGCGACAAGTGCAAATCACGCGCATTGCGTTGAGAAGCCGAGTAGTGGCGGTGCTGATGGCTAGCAGGTCATTCGAAGCGGACGCACAAGTGCGTCCTTGCGCCTGCACATGGACATCGGCGCAGCGACCAATAGCCGCGCGCTCTGACATGGGTCTCAAAGCCGCGGTGGAATGGGGCTCGCCCAGGCAGCGGCTGCTTTCGGCCACTAGCGGACATCAACAGGATGCCAAAGGTCCAAGAGAGAGCGTGTGCCGCTCGCAGCCGCCACAATCGCGCATCACCTGGCAAGCCGGTTCAGTTCCACCCAGCCGGTCCAAAAGATCTGGATACCGATGCACAACAACACAAAGGCCATCATCCGCATCATCACCAGGGTGCCCACCTCGCCCAAGCGCATCAGCAGGCGGCCGGCGTTGCGAAACACAACGTAGATGACCGAGGCGGTGACCGCCGCCCCGATCACGGCAACGCCGGCGCCCATCAGGTAGTAGTACAGGGGCGTGGGCTGCCACTGCGTGCCCAAGGCGATAGAGGCAGCGATGGACCCCGGGCCGGTGGTCAGCGGGAAGGTCAACGGGTAGAAACTGCGCTGCGCAATTTCACTCTCGCTGAGGTCGGGGCTGGACGTTTCGGCCACGGCCTCGCGGAGCTTGTCGATCTCATTGCCGGTCAGCATGTTCCATCCGCTGTAGGCCACCAGCAGGCCGCCGCCGACGCGCACGACGGGCAGGGAGATGCCGAACAATTCCAGCACATAGGTGCCGATCAACATCGAGGCGACGATGACGATCCAGGAGTTGATCGCTACCTGGCGCGAAAGTCGTTTCAGCACGAGGTCCTTGTAGCCGGCCGAGGCCAGGACGATGGGCGCGGTGCCCACCGGGTTGATGATGGGCAGCAGTGTCAGCGGCACCAGCAAGAGCGACTGAAGAACCGATAGAGGCAGGAAATCCACGCCGACACCCCCTGGGCTTTTCGTGATGCTCGCAGTGTGCCCCAAAGCTTCTTGAGGTGATGGCGCCGTAGCAATGCGCGATTTCTTCCAGGAACGCGCCCATCGACGCGCCGCAAGGTGCCTACGTTCCCGATGCGTGATAGATGCTCGCGATGGATGCGTCCAGAGCCCGGTTGAACGCTTCCTCGCTCTGCTGCGCAGTGAGCCCTTCGGTCAACGCCCGTGAAAAGCTCGCAATCACGCCATGGTTACGCGCCAGCAACGTGTTCGCCTCCTCGCGCGAGTAGCCTCCCGAGAGGGCGACCACGCGCAGCACGTTCGGATGCGCCACGAGATCCGCAAAAAAGTCGTCGACGGTTGGAATCGTGAGCTTCAGCATCACCTGTTGCTCAGGCCCGAGCGTGTCGAGGTGCCCGAGTATGGCCGCCTTGAGCAGGCGCTCGGCGCCTGGCTTGTCCGGAGCGTGGATGTCGACTTCTGGTTCGAGGATGGGAATGAGGCCCGCAGCCAGTATCTGCTTGCCGATTGTGAACTGCTGGTTGACGACGTCCTCGATGCCTCCGGCTTCGGCGTGCTTCACGACGGAGCGCATCTTCGTTCCGAATACGCCCTTGCCTTTGGCTCGCGCCAGCAAGGAGTCGAGGTTGGGCATCGGCTTCATCACCTGCACGCCGTTTGCCTCGTCGGCCAGGCCTTTGTCGACCTTCAGGAATGGAACGACCTGCTTGACCGACCAGAGGTAGTCGGCGCTTCCGCGCGCCTCGATCTCGCGGTCCATCGTCTGCTCGAACAGGATCACGCCCAGGATTCGATCCCCGTTGAACACGGGGCTGGTCATGATCCGGGTGCGCATGGCGTGCATCAGATCGAACATCTGCTGGTCGCCCGAATAGGACTCGGGCTTGATCCCGTAGAGGCTCAGCGCCTTCGACGTGCTGCCCCCACTCTGGTCGAGCGCGGCAATGAAGCCACTCGCGGACTTGACCTTTTCATACTGCTGAGGATTCATGGCAGTTCCCCCAAGTGAAAAGTCGCAGGTGCATTGTGCACGCGGCTCCACCCTGAGCACTGACGCTGCGCCTCATTCCATTGGTGGACTTCAGCACCTTCCCCCGAAGCCGTGAAGCGGCTCATCTTGACGCTACTTGCCATCCAAGTGGATGGTGCTAAGATGGTTCCATGCCGAGAGCCAGCAGCAAGTCCCTAAGCGCCGCGCCCAAGCCACAGGACGAGAAGATCACCATCAACCTGGGTTGCGTGGACCTGGGGCAGATCGACCTGCTGGTGCAGGAAGGCTTCTACGCCAACCGCACGGACTTCATCCGCACGGCCACCAGGAACCTGCTGACCGTCCATGGCGACTCAGTGCGACAGGCGGCGGCGCGCAAGACGCTGTCGTTGGGTGTCCTCCACCTGACCAAGGCGGACCTGCAGGCGCTGAGGGCTGCCGGCGAGAAGCTCGATGTCCGGGTGCTCGGCCTGGCCACTATTGACCCGTCCGTCACGCCTGAACTGGCGCTCGCCACGATCTCCTCGCTGACCGTCCTGGGTGCCCTGCACGCCAGTCCTGCGGTGAGGGCTGCGTTGAGCAAACGCATCCGTTGACGCTTACCAGGAAACCATGCAACCGAACTTTCAACAGTTGATGCAGGACGCCACGCGCCTTGTGCGCGCAGGCGACCTGGCGGCCGCGACCGCTGCCATCCAGGCGGCTCTGAACGGCTCCAGCGCCATGCCCGTTCCGGCGAGCAGGCCGACCGTACCTGGCGATATCGTCCTGGACGTTGAAGCGCGCGAGATCAAAGTACCTGCAGCCGAGCCCAAGCACCAGGACGACCCAGGCTCCACGCCGAGCGTGGCCGAGGGCGTGTTCATTTCCGGGCGCTGTGGCGACGGCCGCACGGAGCGCGACTACAAGCTCTATGTGCCGCCGCAAGCCGGCGAGCGGCCGCTGCCGCTGGTGGTGATGCTGCACGGATGCACCCAGGACCCCGATGATTTCGCCGCTGGCACGCGCATGAACCAGGCCGCCCGCGCACAGGGCTGCTTCGTGCTTTATCCGGCGCAGTCGCGGCAGGCCAACCCCCAGCGCTGCTGGAACTGGTTCAAGCACAGCCACCAGCAGCGCGGCCGGGGCGAAGCGTCGCTGCTTGCCGCCATGACGCGACATGTGATGGCGCGCCACGACATCGACCCCGCGCGCGTGTACGTTGCCGGGCTGTCGGCGGGTGGCGCGATGGCGACCATCCTCGGCACTGCTTACCCGGACCTCTACGCCGCCGTGGGTGTCCACTCAGGCCTAGCCTGCGGCGCCGCAAAAGACCTGCCCTCTGCGCTGGCAGCCATGCGCTCCGGCGGTGTCACCACTGCCTCCAGCGCGCCGGGCCTGCCGACGATCGTCTTCCACGGCGACGCCGACGCCACCGTGCACCCCGACAACGGACGCGACGTGGTCAGGGCAAGCGCCGGTGGCGTCGATGCCGAGCCAGAGGCGCGTCGGCACGAGGCCGCGGGCGGGCGCAGCTTCACGCGGCATCTGCACCGCTCGGTCGCGGGCGAGGTGCTGGCGGAACATTGGGTGGTGCACGGCAGCGGCCATGCGTGGTCGGGCGGCAGCCGGAACGGTACGTACACCGACCCCACCGGGCCGGACGCGACGCAAGAGATGCTGCGGTTCTTCCTGGAACACCCGCGACTCGGGGGCTGATCCACTCCCACGATCAACCCAAAGCAGCCATGGTCACGCCACCCACATTACGTGACCGCTAGGCCGCAGAGGACGGCGGGGCCGCTTCTCCACGGCATCGTGGAAGCGCCGCGCAGATACAACCCTGGGCCTGATCACAACGCAAGTTATCGCCCTGGGCTTGGGCGGGCTCTGCGTTGTTCGACGAATCGTTGGCTGCTGCGGTACAGGCTGGCCATCACGATGTGGCCGGTACCGAAGGTGACGGAGAGGCCTTCGAAGCCGTCCTCGGGGTGCTCGGCCGTGTACTTGACCTTGATCTCGCAGCTTTGGCCGGCTGCCAGCGTGGAGGGACAGGCTTTCGAGTCGACGGTGAAGCCGCCATATCCGGGCCAAACCTTGACCAATTCCAACGCCGCTTTGCCATTGTTCGACAGCTTCAGTGTTTCCCATCGCGTGGTGGCCATCACGGGATCGCCGAACTCGACCAGGCTGGGGGTAAGGCTGACCTCCGTCGGGGCGTCGGAGGATGTTCCATGGATGCCGGACACGAGCACCACGCCGCTCGCAGGGTGGTCAGAGTCGGAAAGGATGCGCCGCACCGTGCTGAGGGTGCCGGCATCGGTCGGCGAATACACGGTCTCGAACGTGCAGCTGGCGCCGGCGGCCAGGGGCTTGCCTTGGCAGGTGTTCTTGCCTGACGCCGCGAACTCGACCCAGACCTTAGGAGCCGCCACCTTGCCGAAGTTCGTCAACGTCTGCGTGATGCGTGCCGTCTGACCGACAGGGGTGCGCGCAAACACGGCCTGCGGCGGATCCAGGGACAGCAGCACCTGGGGCGTAGTCTCCGCCGAGGATCCGAGGCTGAGTGCAGCCATGGCAAAGCCGGCGAGGCGATTCAAACTGGACATGTGGTGTGAGGAATGAAGTGGAGTTTTGGGTATAGAGGCGAATACCGTCCGCCGCTTTGCTCCGCATCAGCAAACGCTTTGAAACGTTCCCGCAAACTGTCCGGCATTCGGTCGCCGACACACCACTAGCATCGTCGAGCTGCTTCCTACGACACGCCGTGGTCGGGCGCGCTGCACAGCCGGGCTAGCCATCGGTCTTGTGCCGCTAGCGCAGTGAATCCAGGAATTCGCGGGTTCGGCCCTGCACCGATTCGAACTCGGCTGTTCCCGGGCCGCGGAATACCGCGAGGTGGCCGCGCGGGCTGTCCAGCACGGACCAAGTGACCTTCGCGTTGCGCAGGCCTTGCCGCATTTCCTCGTTGAGCGCGAGCGAATGGGTGCGGTCGGTCGAGACGGCCAGGATGAACACGGCGGCTGTAACACGCTGCAGCGCATCCGCCACCTTGCCGCCCTGGCCCTCGCCTACGTTGTGCAGGCGAGACGAGCGGTAGCGCCAAGCCAGCCCGATCGCATCCCAGTTGCGCGCCCAGTTGTCTGCGAACCCAGCCTCGGCTTTCACCAGCTCTTCGTCCGATGCAAAGGTGTTCAGCCCCGCCTCCGATGCGAGCCATGGAAAATACACTGTCGATGCACGCCGCACGGCATCGCCGCCTGCCGGCACCGCTTGGCCCGACGCGAACGCCGGGTCAAGAGTCAGGGTCGCCACGATTCCGTCGACGATGGACTTGACCTGCATGTCGGCCCGGGCCGCACCGGCCCACAGCAGCAGACTTCGTGCGAAGTCGGGATACTGCACTCCCCACTCGAGTGCCTGGTAGGCACCCGACGACGCCCCGCAGATCGCCAGTGCGCGCTGGATCCCCAGAGCCTTTGTCAGCAACTCGTGCTGCGCGCGCACCATGTCGCGGATGTTGTATTGCGGGAATCGTGCGCCGAGTCCGTCACGCGGCTGGCTCGAGGTGCCGCCGCCGATCGCATCAATCGAGACGATGAAGTACTTCTCCGGGTCGAACAGCTTGCCCTTGCCAATGTGGGCAGCAGCCCAGTTCTTCAAGCCGCTGGTGGGCGGAAGCAGCACAATCACGTTCTCATCGTTGGCAGTGCGCTGTCCGTATGTCACGTAGCCGACCTTCATGTCGTCGAGCGTTGCGCCGCTTTCAAACTGAAAACTCGCGATGCGATGCACGGCCTCATGCTGGCTCCATGCAGGGGACGCAATTGACACCAGCACGAATGCAAAGGCGAATGCACGGGCCACCTTCCTCCTGATCCTTGCCATGCTCATCTCCTTTCGCTAGCGCTTCGACCTTGGGAAGCATGTCACGAAGCGGTTTCCTGCTGTACGAAAAAGATGCGAAACTTTGGCGTCATGGCTAGGTCCCAGGCCGGTTCCGGCACGCCGCGTCGTGTGGCTTTCGGTGACTTCGTCCTCGACGAGTCACGCGCCACGCTGCTGCACCGCGGGCGGGAAATCCACCTGCGACCGAAGAGTTGGGAGCTTCTGTGCTATCTCGCACGCCGGCCAGGCCAGTTGGTTGCGCGAGAGGAACTGATGCATGTCTTGTGGCCGAGCGTCGTGGTTGTCGACGATTCCATCAATCAGTGCGTGGTCGAAGTGCGCCGCGCGCTCGACGATGGCGGGCGACAACTGTTGCAAACCGTGCCGCGGCGCGGCCTTCGCTTGAGCGCAGATTTGGCCGAACTGCCCTGCTGGCCCGTGCACACCACGTCGGCTCCCGCGGCCATGGCCGTTGATTCCCTCGATCAGGCCTGGGAAGCACTGCGCAGCCTGGCCGGCGTGGAGGCCGTGGCCGACGCCCGCCGCCGTTTTGAGTCCGAGTACATGTTGGGGCGTCGGCGCGTGGAAGCACTGAACGGCATCGCGCTCAGTCACGTGATCGACGTGCTGAACCGCTGGTCAGCTTCGCCGCAGTGGCAAGTCGGCATTGCCCGCGAGGCGTCGAAGGAAGCCCTGCGGCTCTCGCCACGCAACGCACTGGCCCACCATGCACGCGCCCATGTGGCGATGCTTGAGGGATTCCATTTCGAGGCCTGGGCGGGCTTTCGCCGCGCGGTCGAACTCGAGCCGCGGCTTGCGCACGCCCACTTGCGGATGGCCATCATCCAGCTCGAGCTCGGCAACGCGCATTCGGCCCGACCGCACATTGCGCAAGCCTTGGCATGCTCCCGGTCTCCGAAGCTGGAAGCCCAGGCGCAGTTCGTGCGCGGCATGGTCGACTTCCACGTCGGGCGCGAGCAGGACTCGAGTACGCATTTCCGCGCGGCGCTCGAACTCAACCCTGCGGCCGGGCTCGCCCACCAGTGGCTGGCCGTGATCGAGGCGCTTCAGGGCCGCGAAGAGCTTGCACGACAGCACCTTGAGGCTTTCGGCAGGCTTTCGGGCGCTCACTCATGCGCGTCCCTGAAAGCGACTGAGCGCTCGCGCAACCCGGTCTTCTGGCAGCAGCGGACGCGGTTCTACGAAGGGCTGCGGCGGGCCGGCCTGCCAGCCTAGCCACGTTAAGCGAGCCTAAGGCAGGCGGTCCCAGTGCCGTCGCGCTGCTGCATGACCTCGAACGGACGTATTGCAATCGAAATCGAAGTGGCAGCGCGGCGAAACCGTCACGCAATGGCGCCTCCGCGCAATGAGACTCTCGTTCGAATCCTGAGCACATCGAACCCTTTCACCTTCACCCCGGAAGCACACCATGCCCAATACCCTGACCCCCTATTTGAGCTTTGACGGCAACACCCGCGACGCCTTCGCCTTCTATGGGAAGGCGCTTGGCGCCAAGATCGAGACGATGATGAGTTACTCCGAGATGCCCAGATCGGCCGCAGGTGACAGCGGTTGCAGCGACGGCCCGCCGCCCAGCGGCGACAGCATCATGCATGCCTGTTTGGCGCTTCCCGGCGGCGCCAAGCTGTTCGCAGGCGACATGCCGCCAGGTATGCCGTACGAGGGCGTGAAGGGCGTGATGCTCGCCCTCGAGTACGACACCATAGCCCAAGCACACAGCGTCTTCGATGCGCTGTCGCAGGGCGGTCAGGTCACGATGCCGCTGGCGCCCGCGTTCTGGGCCAAAACGTTCGGGATGCTCACCGATCGCTTCGGCGTGAGCTGGGCCGTCAATGGCGAACCCATCAAGTTCGGCTAACCGGGAGGCGGGAGAACGCCACGCCTCGAACTCATCATGACCGCACAGTCCGGCAGCGCGGTTCAGCGGTCCCGGCGAGATTGGCCATCTCGCTCATCGCCAGGTTGCCAAGCGAGCCAGCGCCATCGGCACGAGGACACTGGAGTCGAAATGTGCTCACCGTGGGATAGGTCCGGCAATCTCAATCTGCCGGCATCCGCTCTGCCCGGCGCCCGCGAACCGCTCCCGCGTCCATTGCACGAGGTCTGCAACCAACGGAGAATCTGGCGCGACCAGCGTCAGGTGATCGCGACCTTCATAGCGTCGGTAGTCCAGCATTTGCCCGGCTGCACATCGTCGCGCCACGAACCGGTGCTGCGCGTTGGGCAGCACGAGATCGTCGTTCTGGCCCTGAGCAATCAGCAAGGGAGTGGAGATGTTTCTGTTCGGTGTGTTTTCTGCGAGCCTGACGCCCAGTGGCCCCGAGGTCGGTGGAACACGAAAGATGCTGCGTCCAATGATCAATGCCTCGGCGACGGACAACAGGGCTCGCGCGCCCGAGAGGCAGCGGCCCGCCATATCGCGTGAGAGCAGCCCAACCCAGCCATCTGTATAGGCGCTAAAGACCACGTCGGGATAGGCTTCGCTGTAGGCGCGCAGCACGAAGGATGACAGGATGCGTCCAACGGGCGAGTGTTGCGCATTGTCGATCAACGCTGGCAGGTCACTTGCAGGCGCGAATGCCGCCACGCCGGCAAGGTGAACATCGGGCGCGTAGTCAGGCGCGATCATTCCTGTCCACAAGGCCGCGTTGCCGCCCTGCGAGTGGCCCCAGACCATGACCTGCCGTGACATCGCCAAACTTGGCATGCTCCTCGAGGCGCGAACTGCATCGAGCGCCGCGCGCGCTTGCCCTTCGCCTATCAGGTAAGGGCTTGGTCCGCTAGGGTAGTCCGTGGCAACAACGGCCCATCCACTCGCAATGGCTTGTTCGAGTGCGGGCATATTGGCAAAGGGCTTCTCGAGCAAGGAAGGCGCGCAACCCGCCTCCACGCCGGTGGTTCCGTGCGCCCAGGCGATAACGGGATGCGCGGTGGCGGATCTACCATGCGGCGCAATGACAAGTGCGCCCGCAATGGTAGGCATTCCGCTTGCTTGTGTCGTGGTGTAGAGAATGCGCCACCCCTGCGCACCAGCAGGCACCCCGCGGGTGAATTTTTCTTGCCGGAGAAGGACACCGGGCTGTGTCGGCAAGGCATCCGGCGTGTCATAGAACGCATCGGGCTTGGTGGGACGGGCTGCAATCCAAGACATGAGTGACAGACAGCCCAGGACAATGACAGTACCCGCTACTCGACGGATCCATCGCAGTGCGTTCATGTGCTGGTTCCCCTCGGATGCATAGCATCACAGAGTGTCTATCCACCACTGCCACGACCAACAAGCACCGATGAGATGGGGATGCGGGCCGGGTTTAGGTCTTGCTCGCCGCTGGCTTCGCCATCAACCCGACCACCAGAGCACCAAGCACCAACAGCGCCACGCAGATCACGATGCCGCCGTCGAAGCTTCCAGTGCGCGCCTTGATGGCGCCGGTAAGCGCCGGGCTGATCGCGCCAGACAGATTGGCCATGCTGTTGATGAACGCGATGCCAACAGCCGCCGCCATGGGTTCCAGGCGGCTCGTCACTAGCGCCCAGTACACGGGCAGTGCCGCAATGAGGCCCGCACCAGCGATCGTCAATGCCGCCATCGTCCATTCCAGTCGCGGAGACGTCCAGATGATGGCGAGCAGTCCCACGGCGCCGACCAAGATGGCTGACATGCAGTGCCACTGACGCTCGTTTTTGGTGTCCGAGCGGCGCCCCCACAAGTACATGGCCGCGGCGCCGAAGACGCTGGGCACAGCTGCGTACAAACCGACCAAGCGCAAGTCGGTCACGCCGAGGCCGCGGATCAGGGTCGGCGTCCAGAAGCCAATGAAGTAGGCACTGAAGGTGATGCAGAAACCGACCAGGCATAGCAGCCACACGACGGGGCTGGCAATCATGCGCCGAAGCACCTGCCCGGTTGGCGCGGCTTCGGCCTGCGTCTGCGCGCGCAGGTCAGCATTCAGCAGGTGCCGGTCGTCAGCATTCAGCCACTGTGCATCGGCCGGCGTGTTGGGAAGCGTGAAGTACACGAGGAACCCCAGCAGCACTGCCGGCAGCCCTTCGACGAGGAACATCCATTGCCAGCCGCCCCACCCACCCAGGCCGTCCATCGCCGACAGGATCCAGCCCGACAGCGGGTTGCTGACGAGCCCGCTGGCCACTGCACCCATCATGAACAGCGCGACGACGCGTGCGCGACGCTGCTGCGGAAACCAGAAGGTCAGGTAGTAGACGACGCCGGGAAAGAAGCCCGCCTCGAACACGCCCAGCATGAAGCGCACCACGTAGAACTGCTCGGGCGTGCGCACGAACATCGTGGCCACGGAAACCAAGCCCCACAGGACCATGATGCGCAGCAAGGTCGCACGGGCGCCCCAGCGCTTGAGCAGTATGTTGCTCGGCAGCTCGAACAGCAAGTAACCAACAAACAAGATTCCTGCGCCCAGACCATAGACGGCGTCGCTGAAACCCAGCGCGTCTTTCATCTGGAGTTGGGCAAAGCCGACGTTGCCGCGGTCGATCAAGTTGACGACGTAGCACAGAAACAGCAGCGGAAGAAGTCGCCATGCGATGCGGCGGTACAGGCCGTCAAGCGCGTGGGTGGGGACCGAAACGTCGGCGGTGGGCGAGGTCGCGAGGGTCATGCGATTGAGGCAGAGATGCTATGGGTTGAACTAAGTGTGGTTGATCCAGGCTGGGGCCATCATGGGGGGAGCGTGCGCTGCGGCAGCACGATGCCAACGCGGCGCCCGATCTTCAGCGCCGAGCGGCCCAGGGCGAAGCGATAGCGGCCGGCATGCTGCGACCAACCCTCGCCCTCCCACCGTGCGAGCAGACGGACGTCGATTGTCATTTGCACAGCACGGCGCTCACCAGGCTGCAGCTCGACTCGCTCGAAGCCGACCAGGCGTCGCACGGGTTGGCCTGCAGCTTCGACGAGGTAAAGCTGCGGCACATCGGCGCCAAGGCGCTCACCGATGTTCTCGACTTCGAACCGGGCGACCAGCGTGTTGCCCTCGAGTGCCAGCTTCAGGCCGAGATGTTTGAAGTGCGTGTACGACAAGCCATGGCCGAACGCAAAGAGCGGCCGCAAGCCGTGCTTTGCGTACCAGCGGTAGCCGACGTCAGAGCCTTCGAAATAGTTGACGGTGAGCGACTTGCCGTCGGGCGCACCCAAGCCAGGGGCACGCGCGCGCGGTGCCTGCGATTCAGCCAGCGGAAAGGTGACCGGCAGCCGCCCCGAGGGGTTGACGCGGCCGCTGAGCACGTCGGCGATGGCTGCCCCGCCCTCTTGCCCCGGGTACCATGCCTGCAGCACGGCGCGCACCTGCTTCAGCCATGGCATTCGCACCGGATTGCCGGTTTGCAGCACGACGAGGGTGTTCGGGTTGGCCTGCGCGATGGCCGCGATCAACGCGTCCTGCCCCTGCGGCAGCGTCAGGCTGTCCGCATCCATACTTTCGCCTTGCCATTGGGTGGCGAACACAATGACCAGCGATGCGTGCGCCGCTCGCGCGGCCGTGGTCTGCGGAAAGTAGCCGCTGTCATAGCTGAACTGCCTGTGCGGCAGCGCGTTGCGCAGCGCCTCCATTGGCGACGAAGCAAAGTAGACCTGCCGGCTGCGCTGGCCAAAGCCGCTCGGCGCACCCACGGGAATGCTGGCTGCAACTCCGCACACGGGGGTGACCATGCTGGAGCCGTACCCTGCCAACACGCCAATGTGCGCTTGGCCGCCCACGACCAAGACCGGTCCAGCGCCGGCGTCGGACAGCGGCAGCACGCCGTCGTTCTTCAGCAGCACCATGCCCTGAGCCGCGATCGCACGCGCCACCTGAGCATGCGCGACGTAGTCGATGGCACTCTCTTCGAGCGGCCGGTCCGCACCTGCGGCGTAGACCGAGCGCAGAATGCGACGCACGGCGTCGGACAGTCGCGCGCGGCTCACGCGGCCCGCCGCGAGCTCCTCGCGCAGCGGCCCGTCAAACCAGATTTGACGGTCGAGCGTCGCGCCGCTTTGCTGGTCCAGCCCGGCGTTGAAGCTCTCGACGCTGTGCACCGCACCCCAGTCGGACATCACCCACCCCGGGTAACCCCAGTCCTGCTTGAGAACTGAAGTCAAGAGGTGCGCATTGCTGCTGGCGTGCTCGCCGTTGATCCGGTTGTACGCGCCCATCACGGCCCCTGGCTGCCCACGCTCGATAGCAATCTGAAATGCCAGCAGGTCCGATTCACGGTGCGCGGTCTCGTCGATGCGCGCGTCCAGCGTGTCGCGCAGCGTTTCCTGCACGTTCAGCGAGTAGTGCTTGACGGTCGCGATGACGCCCTGGCTCTGCGAGCCGCGCACCGACTCGCCGGCCAGCACGCCGGCCAGCAGCGGGTCCTCGCCCAGATACTCGAAGTTGCGCCCGCAATAGAAGTCCCGCGCGAGGTTGAGACCACCGCCGAGCAGAACGTTGAAACCCTTGGCGCGGGCCTCGGCGCCAAGCATGACGCCGCTGTCGTGCGCAAGTTTGGCATTGAAGGTCGCCGCCAGCGCCTGCCCGGCCGGGAGCGCGGTGGCCACGTCGCCCTCGCGCAGGCCGAACGGATTGATGATGCCGAGGCTGGCGTCCGTTTCGGCAAGGTCCGGGATGTCCAGCCGCGGGATGCCGGGCACGCGGCCGGACGAAATCTTCCAGTGCGCTGGTGGCGATGGCAGCCCCGGCCAGGGAATCGCGAGCCTGCCGTGCAGCAGTTGAAAACGCTCGTCGTCACTCATCTGCGCTTCTGTTTCGGCCGCACGCCTGTCGGGGTCGCGGGAGTCAGTCACGCTCCGCTGGGTCGCGGGATCCGAGCGCGATGGAGTGGTTTGTGCCAACGTGGGCAAAGGCATGGTGTGGACGCCGCTCATTTACTTATAGCGCACAATGTTAGTGTGATTTTGCGCTGCACGCCAATCAGGGTTTGCATGAAGGAAGGACGTGGCGATGCCATCGTCGAGAATTCGCACCATGACCGCATCGAACGCAGCAAGCAAGAAGGCACGCATCAGCAACGCGGAAATGTCGGCTCAGACCCAGGCGCGCATCCTGCAGGCCACGAAAGAGAGCCTGGCCGAGCACGGGTACGCCGGCACGTCGATGACCGGCGTGGCCAAGCGCCTGGGCCTGACGCAGCCCGCCCTGTCGTACCACTTCGACAACAAGTACCAGCTGATGGCGGCGACGGCCGAAAGCATCTATGACGAAATGGCGGCTCACTTCCGCGCAGCCGCGCCCGAGTCGCTCACGCCGCAGGAGCGCATACTCGCCTTCGTCGAGGCCGCTTTCGAGCAGACCGCAAGCGTAAACCAGAGGGCGCTGATCGAGCTGCTGCTGGCGGCGCGGCGCGATCCGCGTTGCCACGCGGTCGTCGAGCCCGTGATCGAGCGACGCGACCGCGGCTTCCAGCAATTCTGGGCCGATATCGTCCGAGCCATGCCCGTGAACGAGCAGCGCATGGCCCTTCTGCGCGACTTCGCCGTTTCACTTTACCGCGGCATCACCGTGTGTCGCTCGCTGCGAGGCGACGATCCGACCTTTGCGTTGCAGCACGCGATCGTGCGCAGCCTCGTCCGCGACCTGCTCTGAGTTCCGAACCCTGCGGCACCCGCGCTGCGGGTTATTGCTAGCTTGCCTTGTTCACTTATAGATAGCAAAGTAAGTGACAGGAATCGAGCGCAAACAACTTGGAGGCAAAGCAAAGATGAATCGATACCACGTCAGGCGGCGCAGCGCCGTGAACGCCGCGTGTGTGGCCCTGTTGATGGGGGGCGCCACGGCCGGCTGGCACGCCGCGGCACAGACCGCCGAAGCGCCCGAGCCCAAGAGGGCTGAGCTCCAGACCGTCGTGGTCACGTCCCAGAAGCGCGCGGAGCTTCTCAAGGACGTGCCGCAAGCTGTCAGCGCCTATGGCGCGGACGACCTCAAGGCCCTGGGCGTGACGAAGGCTACCGACCTCCAGCAGCTGTCGCCGAGCCTGAACTTCACCGCCGGACCCGACACCCGTAGCGAAGGCTTCCAGATGCGCGGGGTGGGGACGTCCGCGTTCGCGGACACCGTCGAACAGAGCGTTGGCTTCATGGTGGATGGCGTTTCTCTGGCGCGCTCTGGTCAGGGCTCCGGCGGCCTGATCGACGTCGAGCGCGTCGAAGTGATGCGCGGTCCGCAGGGCATGCTGTTCGGCAAGAACGCCTCGGCCGGCCTCATCTCGGTGATCACCAAGCGTCCTCGCTTCGACCAGTTCTCGGCAGAGGGGACGGTCTCCTATAGCGGCGCACACAACGAAGTGAAGACAGAAGTGGTGGCCAATGCCGGCGTCAGCGACAGCGCCGCCTTCCGGCTGGCCGTCGCCACCACGCGCGCGGATGGCTACGTCCAGAACGTCTATCGGAACGAGACGCTCAACGACCGCGACGAGAAGCTGGTTCGTGCCAAAGCCCTGTTCCAACTTGGTGACAACCTCGATCTCTACGTGATCGGCGACTGGGGCAAGTCCAGCGCGCTCTGCTGTACATGGACTGCTCGCTCAGCGCCGCCCGGGACCACCTTCGCGACGCTCAACGCCGCCAATGGCATCGTGCCCGGGCCCAGGAACGACAAGATCGCTGCCAACGCCCCCTTTTACTCAGACAACGAGAACAGCGGCCTGTCGGCGGAACTGAACTACAACTTGGGATGGGCGACGCTGACCTCGGTAACGGCGGCACGCGGTTGGAAGACGGTCAACAACAATGACCCGGACATCCTGCCGATCAACATCCTGGACATCAACCTTGGCGCCAGCGACCTGCGCCAGAAGTCGCAGGAACTGCGACTGACGTCGCCCGACGGCGGCCGCGTGGAGTGGGTCGGCGGGGTCTACTGGAGCGAGCAGACCAACGACTCCATGCAAGAACAGACGGGCAATTTCGGAGGTCTGTTCACCCCCTTCGGCGTGCCGGCGGGGGCCAATGTGGGTGTCATCCAGGACACAACGACCAGGAACCGCAGTGCCGCGGCCTTCGGACAGGCCGGCGTGCGTGTTGGCGCAAGCAAGTTCAGCGCTGGCTTGCGTTACACCGACGAGACCGTCACCCTGGACTACGCATCGCGGCCGTCTACGACTATCCCCCGCCCGGGCTACGCATACGGCAAGACGCGAGGCGAGACCGGCGCGAACAATCTGTCGTGGCGTCTCACGGCGCAGCATGACCTGACTCGCGATGATATGGCCTACGTCACCGCTGCGCGCGGCTACAAGGGTCCGGGCCTGGAGTTCCTGGACAACGGCAACGGCCCGGTGGCCGTCATCAAACCCGAGATCCCGACCACGCTGGAAGCGGGCTTGCGCTCGTTGCTGTTCGGAGGCACCACCCTATTCAGCGCTGCGGTGTTCAAGACCCGCTTCGAAGACTTCCAGGCCCAGGTGTTCGACCAGACTGTCACACCGGCCCGGTTCCGCACGACCAACGCGGGGCGTCTGGATACCCAGGGCGTGGAACTGGAGGCGAACTCGCGCATCACGAAGCAGCTGACGCTGAGCGGCGCGATGGCCTACATCGATGCCCACTACGAGGACTTCCAGAACATCCCCTGCTATGCCGGCCAGCCGGTGCTGCCGTTCGGCACGCCGCGCACATCGCCGGGCCAGTGCATCCGGACCTCGCCGACCGGTGCGGCGGTGACAGACGGGTCGGGCAATCGATTGGTCAACTCGCCTCGCTTCACCGCCTTCCTGATGGGCCGCTACGACTGGGTCGTGGGCGGGTACAAGGCCTTTGCGCAGGCCGACTACGCGTGGCGCGGCGACGTCACCTATTCGGCGGCAGGCGACCCGAGCCTAGTGCAAGGCGGCTATGGCCTTTTCGGCGCCGCCGTGGGGCTGGGTGCCCCGAACGGCCGCTGGCAGGTCACGCTGTTCGGCCGGAATCTGGGCGACAAGCGCTACGCGGACCGGTTGATGCCGCAGCCGACGCTGGGCGCGCCGGGAGTGGTCTCGCAGTTCGTGGGGCCCAATGCCTATCGCACGATCGGCGTGACCGCAACGGTGCGTTTCGGGACCTGATGCCCACTGAGGCGCTGACTGCGCGATGATGCAAGCTTGGGCCGCCGGCGACGGCCCATTGAAGACCGTCATCTTGGGCTGCACTTCCGTCAACCGGTTTTCCATGCTCGCGCCCGCTCATGCGGGTGCGAATGTCGTCATCGAAGCAGTCGCGTCCCGGGACGGGCTCCGGGCCCGCGCCCCTGGCTACGCATCTTGAGCCGCATGCCAGTGCTGCCGTTGCCGCTGTTCAGGCTGCTGCTCAAGCTCAGTGGCCGGCGCAAGCGCTTCGAAAGCACCGACGGCCTGCGCAAGGCCGTGCATCTCGATCGGATGGCAGTCGATCCTGCGCCATCGGCGGCACTGACAGCCGGACTCACCATGCGAAAGGATACGGTGCAGGGACGCGATTGCTATGTAATCGCCCCCTACCAGCCCACGGCAAGGACACGCTTGCTCTACCTGCATGGCGGGGCCCACGTCGCGGAAATGTCGGCTCAGCACTGGAACCTGGTTACCGAGTTGGTGCGCGCCACGGGGTGCCCGGCGCATGTGCCAATCTACCCATTGGCTCCCGAAAGTGGTCATACGCAGGCCTTGGCCATGCTCGAAGAGGTCTACAGCAGTCTGGAGCCCGTGGCTGCGGCCGGCGATCTCGTGCTGATGGGAGATTCGTCTGGCGGCGGACTGGCACTAGCGCTGGCCCAGCGCATGGTCGCCACCGGCCGGCCCGCCCCGCGTGACATGGTGCTCATCTCGCCGTGGCTGGACCTCACCATGGCCCATGCCCGCAGCACCAGCACCAAAATCCGAGACCCCTGGCTGGATCTCCCGGGACTGACCCAGGCCGCGCTGTGGTGGGCGCAGGGCCAAAACCTCTCCCTGCCGCAGTTGAGCCCGCTGAACGGACCGCTGAGGGGTTTGGGACGAATCACGGTGCTGATCGGCGGCCAAGATCTCTTCGTCGGTGAATGCCGAGCGCTGGTGCACAACGCCGCTTTGGAGGCGGTACCGGTGCGGTTCATCGAAGAGCCAGACATGATCCATGTCTGGCCCCTTTTGCCGCTTGCGCGAGCACGACCGGCACGAGCCATGCTGGCAAACATCGTGCGCGGTGAATTGAACGAATCCCGCTAAACAATATCGTCCGCTGTTGTCTCAATCTCATGTCGCTAAACAATATCGTCCGCTGTTGTCTCAATCTCATGTGATTGCAACGCCAGCGGAAGCTTTGGCGATCGGCTCGCGCAGTCGCAGCCATTGCGCGCAACGTGGTTCCGCATCGACAAGCCGGAAACTGCCCAGCTCACCGGGCGCAGCCTGGAAGCGCGTAGCACGGCACACACATTGCCCTGCGCACCAAACCGTCTACTTCGCAAAGCGCGTTGCGCAAATTTTCATTCGGGAGTTCCTGCTGATCGGGGCTTTAACCGATAGTTGAACTTGCTCGGTCTTCGGATCGCTGCCACACTCACCAATGCAGTCGTGTGCAGCGACCTTCCACGACTGGACGCTCTCCATTCCGAGTAATGCCAACCTGGTTGGCGTCGTGCAAGGGAGATAGACCGATGAATGTCGCCCACGCACTACGGTGCACCGCGCTGGCTGCCGCCGTTCTTTGCATTGCCTGCACCGGAGCACCGACACTGGAAGTAGCCGGCGCCTACTTTCCAGCATGGCTGGCATCGAGTCTGGTTGGCGTGGTCATCGCCTTCGCTGCACGAGCTGTGTTCGTTGCAACCGGCCTCGCCCAGCTGCTTCCGCTTCAACTTTTCGTCTGCGCTTCGATCGGTCTGATGGCGGGTCTGCTGGCTTGGCTCCTCTGGATGGGGTGGTGACGATGGAAGCACGTAGCTTCTCACGTCGACGGCCGATCTGGCTGCTGCTGTCGCTGGCCATCATCGCAGCGGCGATTGTCTTTGCCATTGTCGTCGCGAGCCAAAGCCGGCCTTCGACGGACGACGCAAACCTCGATGCCGAGATTGTCCACGTGGCCGCGACGGTCGGTGGTCGGGTGGTGAAGCTGCCAGTGCACGAGAACAAACTCGTACGCAAGGGCGAGCTGCTGTTTCAGGTCGATCCAGTGCCTTACCAATTGGCCGTCGCCCAAGCCACTGCGAACGTCGAAGTGGCGCGAGCTGCGCTCGAAACGCAGCGCCGAATTGTGGCTACGCAGCGCTCCAATTCGGCCATCGCGAGCGCTCAGTCAAGAAAGGCTGAAACCAACTACGGGCTGAGTGAACGCACGGAGGGGCGGCTCCAGCCGCTGACCGACAAGGGGTACGTACCGGCGCAACAGCTTGATCAGGCTCAAGTGGCGTTGCGTGACGCGGAGACATCCTTGCGCCAATCAAAGGAGCAGGCGCTTGCGGCGCAGCGTGCTGTCGACTCCGATGCCGGTGCGGCAGCTTCCGTGCAGGCAGGCATCGCGGCGCAGGCCATCGCGCAAAGGTCGCTCGAGGAAACGACGGTCGTGGCACCTCACAATGGACGTGTTGTCGGACTGGCCGTCAAGACCGGAGAAATCGTTGCGCCTTCTCAATCGCTGTTCACACTCATCGTGACGGACGAGTGGTTCGCGATCGCCAACATGCGGGAAACGGATCTGCAACAGATCACCATCGGAAATTGCGCCACTGTCTATTCGATGATCGATCGCGCCAAGGCAATCCGAGGCGAGGTGGAAAGCATCGGCTGGGGCGTCCTGCCCGGCGAGCGGGCCAATGTACCGCGTTCGGTTCCCTACGTGGCCTCGTCGCTAAACTGGGTCAGAGTCGCGCACCGATTTCCGGTGCGAATCAAGCTCGAGGAACCACCGCCTGAGCTCATGCGCTTTGGCGCAAGTGCCATTGTTAAGGTCGAACATGGCGCCGCATGCCGCCGATGAGAAGAGCGGCGCGTCCGGGCGACGTTGGTTGAGCCTGCTCGCATTCGAACCAGGACGGCTTGAATTCGCGACAAGGGTGGCGTTGATATGCGCCGCTACCACCTTGGTGGTCCAGATCTACGGCACACCGGAGCCTGCCCTCACGGTCTACATTGTCTTCTTTCTCAATCGGCGTGACCGCGCCATGAGCCTGCTCGTATGCGTGGTGCTGTTGGTCGTTTTCACTATCGTGATCGGGTTCATCGGGCTGGCAGCTCGATACGTGCTTGACCAGCCGCCGTGGCGTGTCGCCACCATGACCGCGGTTTCCTTCGGCATGCTATACCTGGCCTCAGCCAGCAAACTGCGCCCCGTGGGCGCAATCATGGCGCTGATCGTCGCCTACGCGCTGGACGTGCTTGGCAATGTGCCTGCAGCGGAGTTAGCCACGCGAGCCATCCTCTACGCGTGGCTATTCGTCGCCATTCCGGCCGGCGTGTCTTTCGTCGTGAATCTCCTCATTGGCCCGCCACCGCGGCTGCTGCTCCAAAAGGCGCTGGCGCAGCGTCTCAGAGTGGCCGCAGCGGTGCTTCGGGCTGGCAATGAACGCGCGATCCGGGACCTCGCAAAGTGGACCCGCGGCGGCGATGGCGATATCCAGGCCCACTTGCGATTTGCCGGCATCGAGCGAACGTCCGAGCCCACGGAACTGGCGGCTCTGCGTCAGGCGACACGCTCTACAACCGCCCTGCGTTCGTGGCTGGAGTTTGGCGTTCGCACCCCTCATTCGATGCCGGATCGGTCTGCGCGTGAGGCCTATGCCTACGAACTGGATGGTATGGCAGCCATCCTGCAATCGGGCGCTTACCCAGCGAACGTATCGCCATCCCGACCGACATACGAGTCGGCCGCTCCAGACCAGGCGAGTTTGGGCGTGGCTCTGCACGAAACGATTTCACAGTTTGCCGAGCCGGCCCCTACCACGACTCACGACAAGAAGGAGCACACAAAGGCGGGGTTTTTTCTGCCGGACGCTTTCATCAACCCCGTGCATCTTCATTACGCCCTCAAGACAACGGGGGCGGCGATGTTTTGCTATCTGACTTACTCACTGCTCGACTGGCCCGGAATTCATACGTGCTTCATCACCATTTTCATCGTCTCTTTGTCGAGCCTGGCAGAAAGCATGGAGAAGCTCGTGCTGCGTGTTGGCGGGTGTCTGGTGGGAGCGGCACTCGGTGTCGCGGTACTGGTATTCGTCATGCCGTCGATCACTTCCATCGGCGGATTGATGCTGGTCGTCTTTGCGGGCGCATTCGCCTCGGCATGGGTCGCAGGGGGTGGTCCGCGAATCGCATATGCGGGTTTCCAGATCGCCTTCGCATTCTTCCTGTGCGTGATCCAGGGCCCAGAGCCATCATTCGATCTCGTTGTTGCGCGCGATCGCGTCATCGGAATCCTGTTCGGCAACTTTGTCGCGTTTTTTGCTTTTTCCCAGGTCTGGCCTGTCAGCCTGGCAACGCGAATCGATGCAGATCTCTCGGCCGTGCTGCGAAGATTGGCTCACATGGCGAGTACGGAAGATTCGTCTGCGCGCCTGGATGCGGCAGCCGATGTACGGGTCTTGATGAGCAAGGTCGAAGACAACCTGGAACTCGTCAGCTATGAACCGACTTCTGTGCGCCCTGACAACGCCTGGTTGCAAGAACGCAAGCGCATCGCGCAGGATATCGGCGCACTTGAGTCTCCGCTGCTCTTGCTCGCCTGTCGTGACCTCGAAGCTTCACGTGACGCCGGAACCTGGCTTGACCAACTTTCAATCGGAAAAGCCATAGTGCGCACGAGTCCAACCCAAAGCCCCACTGGCGGGCCGCTCCGCTCTCTGCGCGACCAGATCAACCAGCAGATCCATCAACTGGAGTTGAGCATCACCGTGGCTTCGACCGTGACACGCGGGGCCCGACATGAAGGAGAAATCCATGTGGCCGCCTAGGGTGGTGATTGCGGCTATGAATGTAGTGCTCGCGGGCTGTGCAGGTTCTGCACTGGAACTCGCGCCGATCAGCCACGATCGGCCATGGCGCCCAACAACGGACACAAGCGGCGCCATTCAACCCGCGCGAGAGTCAACGGCAGCCTCATCCTATGTGCTGCCGTCGAATTCGGCGCTCAGTACGCTGCCGCCACCGGCCACCATGATCGACCCCGCGCATGTCTACACGCTGCCGGAATTGATCGACATCGCGCAGTCGAATAATCCGAGTACGCGAATCGCATGGTCGATCGCCCGCAATGCGGCGCTTGCGGCCGGCGTGGCGCGGAGCACCTACCTGCCGCATATCTCAGCGAGCGTCGTCGGGGCTCATCAGCGCGCTCGCACCGAGACCTCCTTGCTGAACCTCAGCGAGAACAACACCACAACAACATCCGGCACAATTTCCACGCTCTCCTTGCAATGGCTGCTGTTCGATTTCGGGAAGCGCTCCGCGGTGGTGCAAGCAGCCGAGCAGTTGTCGGTGGCGGCGAACGTTGCATTCACCGGCGTGCATCAAAAGCTGATTCATGACGTGGCCTTGGCCTTTTATGCACATGGCGCTGCGCGAGCGCACGTGGACACGGCGGACAAGGCTCTGAAGAACGCAACCGACGTGGAAGAAGCAGCGCAGCAGCGCTTCAAGCGTGGCATCGGCACCGTGATCGAGGTGTCCAAGGCACAACAATTCACGGCAAGGGCCCGCCTTGGGCAGGTCCAGGCGCGCGGCGCAGCACAGAACACTTATCTGGCACTGCTTACGACTATGGGCATTTCTCCCCTCACCCAGATCAAGGTGGAGGATCTGTCGGACCGCAAGCTCTCGCCGGCGATGATGGAGTCGATCGATGGCATCATCGCGCAGTCGCTGGCCCGTCGGCCCGACATGCTCGCCGCCTATGCCGCGCAGAAGGCGAGCGAGGCCGGAATCGCGGCGGCGAGAGCAGAGTTCCTGCCTAAACTCTTCCTTGCAGCCACAGGCAGCTACAACTCGGGCCGCGTGGTGGGTGTCTCTTCCCTACCGGGATTCGGCGACCAGGCGCCGACCCTCAACATCTCAGGCACGCGATACGGTTCCATCGTAGTCATGGGCATCACCATTCCAATCTTCGATGGAGGCTTTCGTGACGCATCGCTGAAGCGTGCGCGAATCGATGCCGACCGCGCACAAGCCTCTCTGGAGCGCACACGCGATGATGCGGTCAAGCAAATCGTGGCCGCCCACAACGCGCTTGAGACCAGCCTTTCCGCCTACGATGCCGCCTCGGCATTCCAAGCCGCCGCAAGAACCACCTTCGACGCCGCACTCGATGCATACCGGAATGGCGTCGGCTCGGTCACCGATGCCACGATTGCGGAGACAGAGTTTCTCGAAGCAAGCAATGCCACCACGGACGCGCGCAGCGCGGCACTTGCATCGGCAGCGACCCTCGCTTTCGCTACGGGTGGCCTTGGTGATGTATCCGCGCTAGGCGTTGGTTCCAAGTAGAGCCTCAAACATCGCTTCAGCGGGCGATCACCCAACGGCAAGACCATCACGGCGCCGTCAGGCACTTGTGGCAGTCTTCCAGGCCCAGTTGCCTGAAGCACTGTTCCTGCAGTTCGGGCGTGACGCCGCGGTCCCGGTAGCTGCGCAGGCTCCGGCACAAACTGTCGTTTTCTGCGGATCCCATCGAGGGCACCGAAGACGCCGACGACCCGGATCCCGAAGCTCCCATCGAGGTCGTTGATGAGCAGCCCACAATAACGATGACTGTGGCTGCAGTGACGATTGCCGAGACGATATGGCGGTTCATGGCGCTTCCTTTCAGTGATCAAGGTTGACTTGACCTTCAACTCAAGCAGACGTCGTCTGCTGCCTCCCAGAGATTCCCACGTGTCCACCAGGTTTTGAGCTTGGGTTTGGGGAACGCCTGCCCCCCGCGGGCCCTAGTGAAAGTGTCGATGGGAGTGTCGAACTCCTGAGTCGTGCTTGTGTTCGTGAGAGTGGGCATGGCCGTGGCCTCCGTGCCACTGTTCAACGCCGGTGAATCTCCAGACGATCCACGAGACTAGCCAAGCGAGCATAAACACTGACACGATCAGGTAACCCAGCCCCCCCATGTCGATGGCGGCCACGGTATCAAAGAATGGCCCTGCGAGGCGCAACCATGCAACGAGCACTTGAAGCAATTGGACCGACCCGATGACCAGCGCGACGGCGACCGAGATCCCTGTAACCGTCAAGTTGTAGAAGATCTTGCGCAATGGATTGACGAACGCCCAGTTGTAGGCTCGAACCATCAGCACTCCGTCGGTGGTGTCCATAGCCGACATGCCTGCGGCAAAGAGGACAGGAAGCGCCAACACGGCAGCGAGAGGCAAATCCCCTGTCGACGCACCTGCCGACATCGCAAGTAGTGCGACTTCCGAGGCTGTATCGAAGCCCAGGCCAAACAGCATGCCGAGCGGCAACATCTGCCAACTATGTCCAATGATTCGCTGCAGGCGTCCTGAGAGAATACGACTGATGAGCCCTCGCCGCTTGAGCAGTTCCTCAATATGTGCGTGGCGATGTTGCTTGTCATCGTCGCGTCTGAAGACCTTGAGCATCTGGAGAAGAACTCCGAGGTTCAACAGTCCGACCACCCACAAGAAGACACCGGAGACGGTCATTCCAATCACGCCGCCCATCTCCCTCAGAAGGGGGATTTCAGCTTTGGTTGCGTGGGTCATTCCGGCGATGATTGCCACCATACCGAACACAATGAACGAGTGGCCCAGAGAGAAGAAGAAGCCGACACCCATTGGATTTCCGCCCTTCTGCACAAGAAGTCGGACGGTATCGTCGATGGCTGCGATGTGATCCGCGTCGAAGGCGTGCCGCAATCCAAACATGTAGGCGGCAAGACCGAGTCCAAGAAGTGCAGGATGGCTTGCCGAGTAGTGCAGGTAGATTCCCCAGCCAATCGCGTGGAGCGCGACAACGAAACCGTAGAAAGTCAGCAGTCGCCACCAGTCGGCCGGCGCGAATGCCGTCGCGATCAGTGTTGCGGATGACGATTGTTGTTTGTCAGGGCCGCCGACATTCGCGAGGCGCTGAGGCATGGCGTCATCGATCCGAACAGGGATGCGAATTCAAGAAGGGAAGAAGAGCTGAAGCAGCTTGTCTCCGTATCCCCAGATCACCGTCCCGACGATGCCTGTCAGGTAGCTGAGATACAAAGCCAGCTTGTAGGTGCCTTCCGGATCGAGAAATATCTCGAGCTCCCGTGACAAGGTGGAGAGATTGTGTCGTAGCGCAGTCACGAGGCTGCCTTGCAAGACGCCCGAGAGCCTGAACGTGCATGCGGCGCCCGCGAGTCCCATGATCGAACCTGACCGAGAGAACCAGTCAGTGCCTGTCTTGCGAGAGATGTACAGCGACCAAATGACGAAGATCCACGACAGCGCGAGAACGATAAGAACGACGACGCTCTTCTGGCGAAGATTCGAGTAGAGCGAAGCGATCTCACTCTGTCTATTCATAGCAGTGTCCATGGCAATTGCCTCCGAGTTGCGTCAACGCCACGGGAAGGGATTGGCCACAGGGCATCCGGCTACTTGCAGTCGCACCAACTTCCAGAAGGCTCTGATTCTTTCGCGTGCGGTTTGGGTATCGGCAGCCACCACCCGATAGACCAATCCGGCATCGTTCGGAAGCCGGCTCGCGCCGTCTGCCCATTCCCCGGCCCGACTCCATTGCGCACCCATCGTCTGTTGAATTGCCGCAGCATGTTCGCGTGGAGTAAGGAGCACGACACTGCCGAAGACATTGAAGTTGCCCATGACGCCGATGTTGCGGACATCGGCATGCTCCGGCTCTATCAGCAGCTTTTCCGTGAAGAGCTTCGCTCCTTCCGGTCGCTCGGCACTTACGCTGGACGAATAGACGTCGAACTGGAAACGCTCGCCCTCTCGATAGTGCAGTCGACCGGCCAAAAGCGTCTCGGCATAGAGCAGGGTCGCCGATTCGGCGATCCTGACGCGCGTGCGGGAGTGGAAGCGCGAATGCCTGGAAGGGATGATCGGTTCCGGCAGATACTCGAGATACGCCCCATCGTCCAGCAAGAACTCTTGTGTCTGGGCCGCGTAGTTCGCATCCATCTCGTGGATCTTGGTGGCTGCCTGTGTCGTGACATGGGCGCGCGCGCGGGGACGCATATCGAACTCCACGGTGTATCTGTCACCCTGTACCAGGCCTCCGGACGTCGTGATGATGTAAACCACAGGGGTATCCGGCATCCCCTCATCACAATAAAGCGCCTTTTGCACCAGCAGGGGCGCCTTTCTCTCCATGAACGCGAGGATCGAACGCTCGGCGCGGGCCTCGAACCTCAATCGCAAGAGCGCTTCCTTGCCCAGCCCCCCTGTCGCCAGCTGCTTGGGCTCATCCTGATAGGAGGCCAGCTCCGACGCCAAAACCTGCATGATTCATTACTGGGGAGTCACATCAAACAGCACGTTTTCCAGAATGAGTTCTATCAGGCGATCAATACCTTCACCCGTCTTGCAGTTCGTGAAGACGAATGGCTTGTCACCTCTCATGAATCGCGAATCCCGGTCCATCACCTCAAGACTGGCGCCGACATAGGGGGCCAAATCGGTCTTGTTGATCACGAGGATGTCTGACTGGCTGATGCCAGGACCGTTCTTGCGGGGAATCTTGTCGCCAGCCGCGACATCGATGACATAGATGAAAAAGTCCACCAATGCGGGACTGAAGGTCAGTGTTAAGTTGTCGCCGCCACTTTCGATCAACACAACATCAGTCTCCGGAAACCGCGCCTCCATATCCTCAACGGCGGCGATATTCATGCTTGGATCTTCCCGGACTGCAGTGTGCGGGCAGGCCCCCGTCTCGACACCCAGGATTCGCTCTTCGACCAATACCCCTTTGAGCGTGCGCTGAACGTGCTTTGCGTCCTCAGTAGTGACGACGTCGTTCGTGATGATGAGCACACGCACTCCCATATCGAGCAACTTTGGAGTGATGGCTTCCACAATCGTCGTCTTACCCGAGCCGACCGGACCTCCGACACCGATACGCGTGATTGTCTTCATTTGAGAGCTCCTGCTCGTCAGTTCATGAACATCCGCACGGTCGCCCTGACGTGATTGGCGGCCAATACGTCAATGACAGGCGAAAAGACAGCCATGTCTTCAATGGAAAGACCAGCAATGCGGCGATAGTCGTCTTCGGCACGCGCATTGCTCTCCAAAAGCACAACTTGAGCATCCAGATAGTGAAGCTTCATGAGCCTTAACGAGGCTGCAGTCATCATGCTTGCCAGTCCGTACTGGTGGACGGCGAATGCTTCCTGTTCGGACAGGCCAAGCGCGCAGAACACCAGAGCCTGGGCGATCGGGTAGCAGCCCGGCGTTGCGTCTGCTCGGATGCGTTCGAGCCACGAGCTAGCGGCGCAAGGGCCGATAACATAAGCTGCCATTTCTGCCAGCTTGCGGCCCATCCTCACTGTCATCGTCCGCGACTCCTCATTGAGCTTCCGGTTGAAGACCGCGTGATCCGCATCATCGATGAGCGCATCATCGCAAGCGGTGGAACCCCTGAATGCTGCGAGCAAAGCGACCCCGTCCGAACCGGCCGCCTGCTGGAGCGCTGCGTGCACAAACTCACCCAATGTGTCGGCATCGTGAACGACGCCCAACTGAACTGCAGATTCGATACCGTTTGAAAAAGTGAACGACCCCACAGGCAGCAGCGAATCCCCGAACTGCAGTAGACGGACCGCTGCGCCGATCCGCGTGTTCACCCCACCAAGATCTATCCTAGTGTCTCGGGTGGTCGTGATGCGGATGGTCATGGTCATGCTCGATCGCTTCACCATGGTCGTGGCTGTGCTCAAGCCCATGGTGATGCGAATGGGGAACGGCATCGGCGCCCCCGAACACCTGTCGAGATTCGCGCGGAGATAGGTAGGGAATGATCGCCGCGCCAGGCGCGAACTCGTAGGTGATCTCGTGGAAAGCGTGCGTCTTCATCACAGAGTTCATCACAGCCTGGTTGACCGTCAAGGGAACGTAGACCGCCGTCCCCTTGACCACCGCGGGCCAGTGCTGGTTGCCCAACGCGTGACCCAGTTCGACGCAAGTCCGGGCGATGTCCTCGGGCGAGCGGCCAAACAGCGCATCGAGCCGGATGACCATGACGTCCTGCAAATCGACTCGCACGACAGTCGCTCTTCTCGCAGCATCATCCCACGTCAGTACATCACCGTCCCGAAGATGCACATTACGTTCGAGGGAGATTGCCAGGTCCAGACCCCCTTCCGTCGTATGCCGGAATCGGGTTTTCTGGGCCTGCCACTGGTCGAGGTGCAACACATCGACATGAGCCGCGTCGAGCCGGTCCTTCCACGTTGGCTGCGAAGCGTTTCCTAGAACCTTTCGAATCACCGTTTTGAACACGCGAATCTCCCTTGGGGCAAAGCCTTGGAAGGTCAATCATCAGCTGAAAAAATACAGCTGGTTGAGCGATATGGTCTTCGGAGGCTTCACCGTCGCGTGCACGCCGTCAACCGTCACCGCGAAGGTCTCTGGATTGACGTCGATGTTCGGCACCAGGCTGTTGCGAACCATGTGCTCTTTGGTCAGCACACGGGTCTGCCGGACTGGTTCGACGATGCGGCCCAGTCCGTACTTCTCGTGCACCTTGAGGTCGTATGCCGCCTGAGAGATGAAAGTGACGCAACTCTTCTGCAGCGCCGATCCAAATGCGCCGAACATCGGGCGATAGAACATCGGCTGCGGCGTCGGCAGGGAGGCGTTCGGATCACCCATGTTGGCCCACGCCACGAATCCGCCCTTGAGTACGAGCTTGGGCTTCGCCCCAAAGAACGCAGGCTCCCACAGCACCAAGTCAGCCAGCTTCCCAGGCTCGATCGAGCCCAGCATGTGGGAGATGCCCGCCGCGATGCATGGATTCAAGGTCACCTTGGCCAGATAGCGCAGCACGCGGAAGTTGTCATTGCCCGGCGCGTCTTCCGGCAGCCTGCCGCGCGCTTTCTTCATCGCATCGGCGGTCTGGATCGAGCGAAGGAAGGTCTCTCCAACCCGCCCCATGGCCTGTGAGTCACTGCTGATCATCGAGATCGCACCAATGTCATGAAGCACGCTTTCGGCCACGATCGTTTCCCCGCGCACACGACTCTCGGCGAACGCCACGTCCGAAGGGATCTTCGGGTTCAGGTTGTGGCACACCATGATCATGTCGAACAACTCGGCCACCGAGTTCACGCCGCATGGCAGCGTGGGGTTCGTCGAGCTGGGCAGGACATTCGGCTGCCCGACCACCTTCAGGAGGTCAGGCGCGTGACCACCACCCGCGCCTTCGGTGTGGTACGTGTGGATCGTTCGCCCTTCAAAGGCGGCGATGGCATCTTCGACGAAGCCCGATTCGTTCAGCGTGTCGGTGTGGACCGAGACGCTGACGTCGTATTCGTCAGCCACGGACAGGCAAGTACGTATGCAACCCGGGGTCGAGCCGTAGTCTTCGTGAATCTTAAAGCTTGCGGCGCCGCCTCGAAGTTGCTCCACCAGCGGCGCGATGCCGCTGCTGTTGCCCTTTCCGTGAAAGCCGACGTTGATGGGCAAGTTCTCGACCGACCGAAGCATCATTTCGAGGTTCCAGGGGCCGTTCGTGGACGTGACTCCGTTGGATCCGTCGGTCGGGCCGATGCCGCCCCCCCAGAACGTCGTCGTGCCGTTCGATAGTGCCGCAGCAATCTGTTGCGGGCAGATGTAGTGGATGTGCGTGTCCATCCCGGCAGGTGTCAGAATCAAGTGCTCACCGGTGATCGCATCCGTTGCGGTGCCCGTAACCAGTCCCGGGGTGACACCATTCATCGTGGCGGGATTCCCGGCTTTCCCGACGCCGGCGATGCGACCATTGCGAACGCCGACATCGGCCTTGATCACGCCCAGCACTGGATCGAGGATCGTCACATTGGTGATGACGAGATCGAGGCAACCCTGCTCTTGCGTGATTTGGTTGTCGGAGCCCATCCCATCACGAAGAGTCTTTCCGCCGCCTGTCACCAACTCATCGCCGTAGACCCTCAGATCCCTTTCGATTTCGACATAGAGATCCGAGTCGCCCAGGCGAATCTTGTCTCCGGTAGTTGGACCGTAGAGGTCCGCGTACTGCCGCCGCGAGATTGTTGACATGTTCGAACCTCCTACTTGCTCTTGCCGGACTTTGTCGACTTGAAGCCCCCTTCCTTGGCGCGCCTCACGGCGGCGTCGAAGTTGGGCCGATAGTCCTTCGACGGCCCGCTTCCGGTCCATCCGTCGGCCAGGTTGTTGAAGCCAAGGCAGAACTGCTTGCCTCCCATTGGGACAAGCGTCACGTCCTTTTCATCACCGGGCTCGAACCGGATGGCGGTTGTCGACGGGATGTCCATTCGCATTCCGAATGCCTGTTCCCGATCGAACTCCAGGAACCGATTCACCTCGAAGAAGTGGAAATGCGAGGCAACCTGAACCGGACGGTCACCGGTATTGCGGACCTTCAAGGTCACTGTTGGACGGCCGGCATTGATCTCGATTTCGCCCTTCGCGAGAATGAGTCCGCCTACCGGGGCCGATTCCTTTGATTCGTTGTCCCTGGCCGGCTTGTCCTTTTGAGTCGCATTGGCCATAACTGTTCTCCTTGAGGTTGCGAACGACGAATCACCTGATGGGGTCATGGACCGTCACCAAACGACTGCCGTCGGTAAAGACTGCCTCCAACTGGACGAACGGGATCATCTCGGCGACTCCTTCCATGACGTCGCCGCGAGTCAACACGGACGCGGCCTCCTTCATGACCTCTTCGACCGTCTTGCCTTCGCGCGCGCCCTCGAGGGCGGTCGCACAAATGATCGAGACCGTCTCCGGATGATTCAGCTTGAGCCCCCGGGCTTTACGCCTTTGTGCGATGTCGGCAAGTTGATAAATCAACAACTTCTCCATTTCACGCGGTGTCAGATGCATGATGGGTACTCCTCGCGGTCTCGGGCTATGGCGTTGCCGGCTCCTTGATGAAGACGGCCTCCAGTTGCCCAATCAATATGACGATCCAGGCGGCCGCGACAAACGGGGCCGTGAGCGGCGGAATTCCAAGCTGGCTCGGAAAAAACTCAGTCAGTGGAATCGATATTGCCGCGGCCAACAGAGGGATCAGCAGTGACTTGCGCCAGAGGTACACGGCCATGGCAGCCAGCGAGGCGTTGTATCCATAGAGGCCGAGTGAGATCGTGCCGACCGGGTTGTTGTGATAGACCGCTAGCGCCGTCCCGACCAGCGACCCGATCAAGGCCAACGCAGCGTGCCTCCAGTCGGAGATTGCGACCCCGATCAGAAAGAGCAGTCCGGTCAGAACCGTCGCGCCAAACATGACTTCCGCGGGTCCAGCCAGGACGGCGGTCAGGAACCCTGCCGGCGTTTCCGGCGCGGGGGCCGGCTTCACGTCGATTCCGGTGCCGGCCGCAGCATGCGCGATGATGATGACAGCCCAGGTGACAACGATGAACGGCGCCGTATAGGTCGGAAAACTCAGGTGGCGACGTGCCAGATGCGTGAGTACCGTGGACACGACACATCCTGCGACCAGAAGAATCCAGGTCAAGGGCCTCGGCTGAAGATAGAACAAGGTGCCGATACCGACGAGAACGGGGTTGAAGCCGTAAATTCCCTGGTCGAACTCCCCCTCGTCGTATCGCGCGACCTTAGCGACAACGGTGCCGATGACCGCACCAATGACCGCTCCGGCGAGCATCAGCGGTGAGGCCAGGGCGATACCTGCGAGAAAGAGCACTCCCGTGCCCGCGTGACCCTGGAACATCACCTGTCCCACACCGCGCAACACGACGAGGGCAGTCCGCCAGACCATGGGCTGCTCCGCAGCGCTCCCCTTTGCGTAAGTCGACATGGCAGTACGACCCTTTGTCTATAGCGGTCCCGGAGGATTGACAGCGAGAGGATCTTGTCTTGCTCGGCGAGCAATATAGGCCGCATTTTTCGAAAGGCAAGTGGTTTTCTGGACCTTTTTGCCTCGCGGTCAGGCATGTGCATTGCCGTTTCTGCGCCTTTTGAGCTCTTGGTCAGGCATATGCGTTGCCAAAAGGCTGCCATGAAGTGAGGAGGTTGTGTTTGCCCACGACGTTGGGTCCAATCTGGAGGTCGATCCGCAGGGGAATCTCATGAACCGGCGCGTTTGCAGTTGGGCAGTTGGGGTTTTCGTCGCGTTGCTGCTGACAGCGTGCGCATCACGTCCGATCACGCAGCCGCTGAAGACCTACGATCCGGCTTACGGCTACAGGATCGGCAATTTGCAGTTGCTGAGAGGCGACCCGACGTTTGGGTTGGTGATCGCGATGTCCGGCGGCGGCACTCGCGCTGCCGCGCTCTCATACGGCGTGCTCGAAGAGCTGCGCCGAACCAGTGTCCCAGGCCCGCAAGGTCCGCACCCGCTTCTGAACGAGGTGAAGGTGATCACAGGAGTGTCGGGGGGCAGTTTCACCGCGCTCGCATACGCACTGCATGGGGATCGGCTGTTCGATGAGTTTGAGTCGCGCTTCCTCAAGCGCAACGTTCAGGGCCATCTTCTGTCGCAGGTACTGAACCCGGTTAACTGGACAAAGATTTGTTGCAGCAGCTATAGCCGTACGGAGCTTGCCGCCGACTTCTATGACGAGATCCTTTTTCAAGGTGCGACGTATGCGGACCTCATGGCAAAGAGGGATGCGCCTCTTGTTTCCGTGTCGGCCACGGAGATTTCAACTGGCGCTCGCTTCACCTTCAATCAGAACACCTTCGATGTGATTTGCGCAGACCTTGCGAGCGTCCGCCTCGCGCGCGCCGCGGCGTCTTCCTCTGCGGTTCCTGTCGTCTTTGAGCCGATCACGCTGGATAACTATGCCGGGACATGTGGATCTGACTTGGACAAGAGGGTTCGAGAGATGATCGGAACAGGCGTGAGCCGCTCGGTGTTTGATCGCGCCGAACGTCGTCGTGCGGAACTGGCTGCACTGACCGACGCAACCAAGTTCAGGTATTTGCATGTCGTCGACGGCGGGGTCGCGGACAACCTCGGACTTCGCACACTGCTTGAAGGACTCGAGATCGCAATTGCAAGCCAGCGGTTTCGCGAGATCACTGGCTTCGACGGCATGAACCGCTTCGCGGTCATTGTCGTCAACTCGCTATCCAATCCGGAGACGGACTGGGGTTCGCGCGAATCCGCCCCTGGCATCTTGTCGCAGCTTCTCAAGTCAGGTGGTATCTCGATTGACCGCTACTCCTACGATCAGATCTCACTGCTGCATGACAATGTGCGAATTCTTCAGGAGCGGGGGACCCACCCCATTGATTTTTTTCAGATCGAGGTTGGTTTTGCCGGCATCCATGACCCTCATGAGCGGCGGTACTTCATGGACCTCCCGACCAGCTTCTCACTGTCAGGTGAACAGGTGGACAAGCTCCGGGAGATAGGCGGAAGGTTGCTGCGTGAATCGCCGGAATTTCAGCGTCTCTTGAAGAGCCTCTCCGCCGTTCCCAGTGGCGTGGCCCAGTAGTCCAGCTTCGTCAACCCGTCCGGGCTCCAACAGAGTGTCGGCCCAATGCGTCTGGTGATATTCGGAGAGCAGCTTCTGCTTTGCCACAGTGAAGGCGATTGTCGAACCCTGGCGCGACTTGCCGGCACTACGCGGCGGCTTCCTGGCAGTGCTAGCTGCGACGCTGTTCGGTGTCAGCACCCCGCTGGTGCAGCGCGCCGGCGCCGGCGTAGGGCCATTCATCACGGCAGCCTTGCTGTACGCGGGCGCCGCGTTGCTCAGTGGAGTGCTTCGGCAGCCCGCCAAGCGTGAAGCCAAGGTGCGACGCGGCGACCTGCCGCGCTTACTGGCGATGGCCGCCTTCGGCGCCGTCATCGGCCCGGTTGCCCTGGCTTGGGGTTTGCAGAACACCAGCGCCACCAGTGCCTCGTTGATCTTGGCGTTGGAAGCCCTGTTCACCGCCCTCCTTGCACGATGGCTTTACCACGAGTCCATGGACCGCCGAGTCTGGACGGCCATGCTGCTACTCATGGCGGGGGGAATGATCCTGATCATCGACCGTGGCGCTGCCGGGAAAGGTCAACTGCTCGGCGTCGCGGCCGTGCTGCTCGCCACCGCTGCATGGGGCATCGACAACACCTTGTCACGCGGGCTCGCCGAACGCAATCCGGCGCAGGTCGTCTTGTTGAAGTCATGCATCGGCGCTCCGGTGGCGCTGCTGCTGGCGCTTGTCTGGGGTGAGTCCGTGCCGAGCCTGGGACAGATCCTGGGCCTGCTCGCGATTGGCGCGACCGGCTATGGCCTCAGCCTGCGAATGTATCTTCTGGCGCAACGGGCCTTCGGCGCCGCACGCACAGGTTCTGTCTTTGCCTTCGCTCCCTTCATCGGGGCAGCGCTGGCCATCGGTCTGGGCGAGCGCAGTCTGAGCTGGGGGATGGGCGCGGGTGCACTGCTGATGCTGCTTGGCGTGGTCGTGCACCTTTTTGAACGACACGAACACGATCATGTGCACGAACCACTGCAGCATGAACATGCTCACCGGCATGGCGACGGGCACCACGATCACGTCCATGATCCTATGCCCGAAGTCGAACACAGCCATCTGCACCAGCACGAGCCGGGCCGGCACAGCCACCCCCATGTACCGGACGTGCATCACACACACAGGCACTAGGCGATCGCCGCGCGTCGAAGATGCGTTCGACGCCTAACCATGGGATGTGACCCTGGAAAGTGCCAAACCGACACCGTTGTAACAACTGGGAGACTCATCGAATAGCTCGAGAGGACCTTTCATGTTGTGTGCTCGTGATGGCTTTGGAACTTCATCCTCAGTATGTTCCGGCGGAGACGGGTCCTCGTCGCGGACTGCGGAATTCCCGTGAGCATCGATACGAAGTGGAGGAACTTTGTGCCAACGCTTCAGGTATAGCTTTTGCCGCGGTTCAGGTCGTCGTCCAAGAACAGCTTGAAAAGGTGACGGCCTCAACTTCACATTTCACATTTCTTTCAGTGCTTTCGTCACCGTGGCTTACCGGGCGCGCTCCCCCTGACGATCTCTTGCTACTTCGCGATGCGCTCGCCAGTAAGTGTTCTACAGGAGCAGCTGATCATGAAGGAATTGAAACTGATCTCTCCGTACCGACCCGCCCTCGGAGCACTTCCACCCGAGAAACGGGAGACCGACAGGATCAAGTCAGCGCGTCGAACACGCATGTTGTTCTTGTTCACTGCCGTTGCCATGGGACCGGTCTTCGCGCAGCACTGGGGCTATGCCGGTGAAGCCGGCCCGCAGAACTGGGCCAAGCTTGACGCAAAGAACGCAATGTGCGCGCTCGGCCGCAACCAGTCGCCGATCGATCTCGGCGGGTTCGTTGAGGCCGATCTCAAGCCGCTGAAGCTCGACTACAAGGCCGGCATGGCCGCCATCGTGAACAACGGCCACACGGTGCAGATCGAGTACGCGCCCGGCAGCACGATCAGACTCGGTGCACGCAGCTTCGAGCTGCAGCAGGTCCATTTCCACGCGCCGAGCGAGAACACAATCGCCGGCAAGCACTTCCCGCTCGAAGCGCACCTCGTGCATGCTGACAAGGAGGGAAACCAGGCAGTCGTCGCTGTCCTGTTCCGCGAGGGCGCTGCAAATGCGATGCTGGCGAAGCTGTGGGAGAAGATGCCCGCGAAGGCCGGTGAGAAGGAGGAATTGACCGCGCGTTTCAGCGCGACGCAGTTGCTGCCGGACAACCGCGACTACTACCGCTTCAACGGCTCGCTCACCACGCCGCCTTGTTCCGAGGGCGTCTCGTGGCTGGTGATGAAGAACCATCCGACGGTCTCGAAGGCGCAGGTCGAACAATTCTCGAAGGCGCTTGGGTTCGCGAACAACCGGCCGGTCCAGCCCGTCCATGCGCGCGAGGTCCTGAAGTAGACGAGTGGCACGAACAGGCGCCCATGGCCGGTCCTCATCCCATTCTGGGGTCCAGGGCCAGGCTCCAGACCATCACCCGCGCGATGCGGCGGATCCGCAGACGTCGGTCTGAACTGCTCCATCACAGCCGAGGACAAGAACTCCGATGGCGTGGATGTCGGCCTCAAGCACAGCTTCTAGAAGATCTCCGCTGGCCTCGCGTCCGGTGATCGACGCCGGCTTAGTCATCAAGGTGGTCGAACATACTCTTGAGGCTCGCGCGAATGAGCAACAGGGATTTCAGCAGCAGCATGAGCGCGAACGCGGCTGCCCAAAGGCAGATGAAAGCAGCCCAAAGCGACGGATACAGTCCAACTGAAATTTGCAGGATCGCGGTCAGGATCGCGACGAGAATGGACGCGAAGAGCACACCGCTGAGCTCACGCAGTGGGTCATATCTCCTGCCCACGCCCCCCTTCTTGATTCGGTGCTCCCATACCTCCTTGTACTTGTCGGTATCGAACACGTCCTTCTTCATGTTGGAGATGATGAAGGTCTCCAGTGAAAGCAAGAATCCACCAAGTGCAAGAAATCCGGCGAACAGGCTCGGGCGGATGTTCAAATTGAAGTAAGGACCGAAGTCGTCCAGGCGCGAACAGTACGCGGCCTTCCATGTGAAAGGATGACAAATCAAAACTACCGCAATGACATACGCGATGGCCGCAAGCAGCGCGGACCACCAGAACAACGTCACAACTATCGACGCTGGCGTTCTGACTGTCCTCTCATTGCTCATTCTTCGTTTATCGGCAGAGACGATGTGATCGGGTTACCGGGCAGTCAAGAGTGCCGCCTTCGTCCAATAGTGAGAACGCCTCGGCATTTCGACCGGCTCGGGGCACTCCGGGGTGTGTCGGTGCGACCAAGGACACGGTGCTCCCGCGCCTTGCGCCTCCAGCACCTTCGCCTCGCCGCACTCCTTCGGCTTAACAGCCATATTTTCTTCCGAGATGTCATCGCGGCCAAGCGCTCGCCGATCCTCATGAACTTCGTTTAGCTTGTGGGCGGCTACGCTCGTCAGCTAGGGCTTTGTTTGGAGGCCAGCGCTGACTCAGAACAAGAGCAGCTTTTGGCCTGCATTTCGTGCAGTCGCCGGCGCGCATGGCAGAGCGACCAGGGCAGAAAGGGACTCTCCCCCTTCCGAGCTGACCGCGCGTTTGCGGCAGCCGGCAACTCAAAGCCACATGGAAGTTCCATCTCTCATCAACTCGCTCGTCGAGCGCACGGTCGTCAAACGCGACCAAGACGTGATTGGTCCGCGCTAGGGCCTTGATGGGGGGAGCGTGCGCTGCGGCAGCACGATGCCAACACGGCGCCCGATCCTCAGCGCCGAGCGGCCCAGGGCGCAGCGATAGCGGCCGGCATGCTGCGACCAACCCTCGCCTTCCCACCGTGCGAGCAGACGGGCGTCGATTGTCATTTGCACAGCACGGCGCTCACCAGGCTGCAGCTCGACTCGCTCGAAGCCGACCAAGCGTCGCACGGGCTGGCCTGCAGCTTCGACGAGGTAAAGCTGCGGCACATCGGCGCCGAGGCGCTCGCCGATGTTCTCGACTTCGAACCGGGCGACCAGCGTGCTGCCCTCGATTGCCAGCTTCAGGCCGAGATGTTTGAAGTGCGTGTACGACAAGCCATGGCCGAACGCAAAGAGCGGCCGCAAGCCGTGCTTTGCGTACCAGCGGTAGCCGACGTCAGAGCCTTCGAAATAGTTGACGGTGAGCGACTTGCCGTCGGGCGCACCCAAGCCAGGGGCACGCGCGCGCGGTGCCTGCGATTCAGCCAGCGGAAAGGTGATCGGCAGCCGCCCGCTGGGGTTCACGCGGCCGCTGAGCACGTCGGCGATGGCTGCCCCGCCCTCTTGCCCCGGGTACCATGCCTGCAGCACGGCGCGCACCTGCTTCAGCCATGGCATGCGCACCGGATTGCCGGTTTGCAGCACGACGAGGGTGTTCGGATTGGCCTGTGTGATCGCCGCGATCAACGCGTCCTGGCCCTGCGGCAGCGTCAGGCTGTCCGCGTCCATACTTTCGCCTTGCCATTGGGTGGCGAACACGATGACCAGCGATGCGTGCGCCGCCCGCGCGGCCGTGGTCTGCGGGAAGTAGCCGCTGTCATAGCTGAATTGCCTGTACGGCAGCGCGTTGCGCAGCGCCTCCAGTGGCGACGAAGCGAAGTAGACCTGCCGGCTGCTCACGCCAAAGCCGCTCGGCGCGCCCACCGGGATGCTGGCCGCGACCCCGCACACCGGCGTGACCATGCTGGAGCCGTACCCTGCCAAGACGCCAAGGTGCGCCTGGCCGCCCACGACCAAGACCGGTCCGGCGCCGGCATCGGCCAGCGGCAGCACGCCGTCGTTCTTCAGCAGTACCATGCCCTGAGCCGCGATCTCGCGGGCCATCTGAGCATGCGCTGCGTAGTCGATCGCACTCTCTTTGAGCGGCCGGTCCGCGCCTGCGGCGTAGACCGAGCGCAGGATGCGGCGCACGGCGTCGGACAGCCGCGCGCGGCTCACGCGCCCCGCCGCGACCTCCTCGCGCAGCGGCCCGTCGAACCAGACCTGCCGGTCGAGCGCGGCGCCGCTTTGCTGGTCCAACCCGCAGTTGAAGCTTTCGACGCTGTGTACCGCGCCCCGATCGGACATCACCCAGCCCGGGTATCCCCAGTCCTGCTTGAGCACGGTGGTCAACAGGTGCGCATTGCTGCTGGCGTGCTCGCCGTTGATGCGGTTGTACGCGCCCATCACGGCCCCCGGCTGCCCGCGCTCGATCGCAATCTGGAATGCCAGCAGGTCCGATTCGCGGTGCGCGCTGTCCTCGATGCGCGCATCCAGCGTGTCTCGCAGCGTCTCCTGCACGTTCAGCGAGTAGTGCTTGACGGTGGCGATGACGCCCTGGCTTTGCGTGCCGCGCACCGACTCGCCGGCCAGCACGCCGGCCAGCAGCGGGTCCTCGCCCAGATACTCGAAGTTGCGCCCGCAATAGAAGTCCCGCGCGAGGTTGAGACCACCGCCGAGCAGCACGTTGAAGCCCTTGGCGCGGGCCTCGGCGCCAAGCATGACGCCGCTGTCGTGCGCAAGGTTGGCATTGAAGGTCGCGGCCAGCGCCTGCCCGGCCGGCAGCGCGGTGGCCACGTCACCTTCGCGCAGGCCGAACGGATTGATGATGCCGAGGCTGGCGTCCGTTTCGGCAAGGTCAGGAATGTCCAGCCGCGGGATGCCGGGCACGCGGCCGGACGAAATCTTCCAGTGCGCTGGTGGCGGTGGCAGCCCTGGCCAGGGAATCGCGAGCTCGCTGCGCAGCAGTTGGAAGCGCTCGTCATCACTCATCCGCGCCTCAGTGTCGGCGGCGCGGCTGTCGGAGTCGCGGGAGTCGGCCACGTTGCGGTGGTGCAGGGAATCCTCGAGCGATGCTGCCGTTCGTCCAACGCGCGTCTGCATGGGCAACTCCTTTGGCGTCTGTCCTACCTTGCCTTCGCGCCCTCCACCAGAAACTGAAACGCCGTGACCGTGCCGACCTTCGCGCCGAACCGAATCGCGTCGAGAGGCCACCTGGTAGTCGGGGTTGTGGTTCGAATAGGGCATTGGCTTGCCCTCGGTCTACGCCTTGTTGACGTGCTCAGGGCCGCGGCAAGATGATCTAGTCGATGCGTGGCTGCCGGATGCTTGAGCCAGCGAAACATGAGAAAGACTCGTTTCTGCGCTAGAGCTAGAGTTGTCTTGGACAATGCATGCTTGCGGCCAAGGTAGTCATCGGAGCCGCATCTGTCAAATCTTTACTCAGACAAACATGAGTCAAGTTCGCCTCAGCATCGCGGCCGTCGAGCGCGACGTCGGACTGTCGAAGGACGTCCTACGGGTGTGGGAGCGTCGTTACGGCTTCCCTGTCCCGGGGCGAGATTTGCACGGCGTAAGGATCTACACAGAGGAGCAGGTGGAGCACCTGCGGCTCATCAAACGACTGATGTACTCGGGCTACCGCCCGGGGCGTCTGATAGCGATGCCGGACGAGGAATTCGCCCTGTTGTCGACCCGTGGTGGCGGGCCTTCGCTTGAGACGCCGCTCGCAGAAACGCCCGAGTCCCTGGCTCGGCTGTTCTCACTAATTCATCTGCACCAAGTGGACGCCTATACCCAGTCCATGCAACAGATCCTGGCGCGAGAGGGTTTGTCACGTTTTGTCCAGCACACAATGGCGCCGCTGACCGAGTTGATCGGACTGGGCTGGCAACAAGGTCGGCTGCAGGTGTTCGAGGAGCACCTCTTTGCAGAACTCACGGAACGGGTCATGCGACAAGCCATGGCAGTGGTGCCGCGCGGCCTCGAGCCGCGAGTTCTGCTCACCACACTGCCGAACGAACAGCACGCAATGGGTCTGCTGATGGTGGAGGCGTTGCTAGCGCTGGAAGGCGCGCAGTGCATTTCGCTTGGCACGCAGTTGCCGCTGCTGGAAGTGGCGCACGCCGCCGAGGCGCACCATGCCGACGTCGTGGGCCTGTCGTTCTCGGCAGCATTTCCGGCGCGGCAGATCCCTTCGCTGCTGCTGCAACTCCGGGCCCTACTGCCCGCCACCATCCAGCTGTGGGCCGGCGGCAGTGGGGTGCGCCGTGTCGCCGGACCCGAGGGCGTGCTCATCGCGGCCACGCTGCACGACGCCGTCGCCGCGGTGGCGAGTTGGCGCAGCGCGCGCGAGTGATGCCGACTGACAGCCTTAGATTCGCGAGTCATAGGCCCAGTGCGGCAGCGTCTGCCGCTGCCGCACTCGGCACATCAGGTCGCCGGGGCGGCAGTTCTGCTTTAGCTGCGATGTGGGCCGGGCCGGTTTCAGGACGCGGCTTCGCCGCCGGCTTGCGCCTGCAGTGCCTGCGCCGCCCCGAGATTGAAAAGCGCCGACCCGGCGAGATTCTGGCCACCATCGCACACCACGACACAGCCGGTGACGTAGGAGGCCAATGGCGAGGCCAAGAAGGTGGCGAGCTGGCCAATATCGTCCGCCGTGCCGCAACGCCGCAGCGGCACGCTGGCAATGAGTTGCTCGCGCGCTCCTGACCCGGAGAGCCGCTCCAAGCCTTCGGTGCCCTCGATCGGCCCGGGGACGATGGAGTTGCTGCGTATGCCGTGCGGGCCCCATTCGATGGCCAGGTTCTTCATCAGCATGTCGATGCCGGCCTTCGCGGCGCCGACGTGCGCCTGGAAAGCATGCGGCATGTAGGCCATGCCGGCCGAGATGAAGATCACGCTGCCGCGTGTCTGCCTGAGCTGCGCGAATGCCGCGCGGGCGGCGTTGAATGAGCCGAGCAGGTCTATGTCGACCACACTCTTGAAGCCGTTCGGCGACAGCTTTTCTGCCGGGACCAGGAAGTTGCCCGCGGCGCCGCAGACTAGCACGTCGACCGGGCCCAGCGCTTCCGCGCTGCGCGCCAGCGCGTTCTCCAGCGCCGCGCTGTCGCGCACGTCTGCTACCACCGCGCAGACTTGCGCGCCGAGCGCTCGCAGTTCTTCGGCAGCCGCATCCAGCTTCCCTTGGGTGCGCCCGCAAATCGCGACCTTGGCACCGAGCGCGGCGAAGTTTCGCGCCACGCCGAGGTTGATGCCGCTGCCACCGCCGGTGACGAACACGGTCTTGCCGCTGAAGAGGTCGCGCGGAAGCAGGCGTTGGACGAGCATGTTGTGAGTCGAGGCCATGGGCATTCCTGAAACGAATGCTCCATTGTTCTCGGCCCGGGCTGTTCCGGCAAATGCGCACCGATCCTCACGATCTCATCACTGGGCTTCTCGATATCGCCGGGCTTCCAGCTCTTGTTGATGGCCGCCTCGGGGCCGTGGCCTGGGCACCCGGGTAGGTCTTGGAGAATCTTCGGGTCTTGATAGAAGGAGCGCAGGAGCACAAAGACGATGCTGGTCGCCGAGCGGAACGCGAAGTAGCCCTTGGGGAATCGGCTTGTTGTAGCCAGGCGGCAGGATCAGGATTCAGCGCAACCCTGGCCGCAACGATGTACCTGTTCGGCACATGCACGGCCAGCGCTACGCCAAGGGGGCTGGAAGAAGAACCTGCAGTTGGAGAGGTGCGCCGACGTCGCGTGGGCGCCATGCTGCGCACGAGCGCGATGGTTCGCTGCGAGGGTACTGCGACCCTGGGACAGGGCAAGGCACCAAGCCGATCTGCTGATCCGGATACTCCGAAAATGCCGACGTATTCCAGAACGGACAAACGGGCTGCGATCTTGCGATCGCAGCCCGCTGACTCTTGTTATTGGCGGAGTGGACGGGACTCGAACCCGCGACCCCCGGCGTGACAGGCCGGTATTCTAACCGACTGAACTACCACTCCGCGTCGGTTGCTGCGTTCGCCCTTGCGGGCCAAGTGCAGCAAAACTTGGCGACCCTACGGGGATTCGAACCCCGGTACTCACCGTGAAAGGGTGATGTCCTAGGCCTCTAGACGATAGGGTCAAAACCTTGGACGTTTCCGTCTCGACGCCTTGGTGGAGGTAAGCGGGATCGAACCGCTGACCTCTTGCATGCCATGCAAGCGCTCTCCCAGCTGAGCTATACCCCCGTTGGTGTCGAGCCTCGAATTATAGCCTGATTTTCAGGCCCTTCCCAAACGCTCGATCACTTTATCGCGTTCGAACAGCGCGAGCACCGCATCCAGCGAGGGCGTCTGCGCCGTTCCCATGACGAGAACGCGCACCGGCATGGCCAACTGGGGCATCTTCAGGCCATTGGCGCGCAGCACCTCCTTGATGGCCTCGGTGATCGCCTCGCGCGTCCACGGGCAATCGCGCAGCATGCGCGAGAGCATGTCGATCGCCGGCTTGACCGCATCGGTGAGGTGCTTGGCGTGCTCCTCGGGATCGGGCTGCACCGGCTCATAGAACCTGCGCGCCCAGTCGGCCAGGGCCACGGTGGTGTCGCAGCGGTCCTTGAACAGGCCGCAGATGCCGGCAAGGCTGGCGTCGGGCTTGATGCCGTCCTTCTTCAGCCGCGCCTCGATGTGCACCGCCAGCTGCGCATCGGCGGTCATCTTCATGTGCTGGGCATTCACCCAGCGCAGCTTGGCCTCGTCGAACTGCGCGGCGCTGCGGCCCAGGTGATCCAGGTCGAACCACTGGACAAACTGCTCGCGGGTGAAGATCTCGTCGTCGCCGTGCGACCAGCCCAGGCGCGCCAGGTAGTTCATCACGCCGTCGGCCAGGAAGCCCTGGTCGCGGTACCAGGTGACCGGCTTCGCGCCGTGGCGCTTGCTCATCTTCTCGCCCTGCTCGTTCAGCACCGTGGGCAGGTGCGCGAACACCGGCGGCTCCTTGCCGAGGGCGCGGAAGATGTTGATCTGGCGCGGCGTGTTGTTCACGTGGTCATCGCCGCGGATCACGTGCGTGATCTCCATGTCGATGTCGTCGACCACCACGCAGAAGTTGTAGGTGGGCGTGCCGTCCGGCCTCGCGATCACCAGGTCGTCCAGTTCGTCGTTGCTGAATTCAACACGGCCCTTGACCTTGTCGTCCCAGGCCACGGTGCCGCCGACGGGATTGCGGAAGCGCAGCACCGGCTGCACGCCTTCGGGTACCGGCGGCAAGGTCTTGCCGGGCTCGGGTCGCCAGGTACCGTCGTAGCGCGGCTTTTCCTTGGCGGCCATCTGCCGCTCGCGCAGCGCGTCGAGCTCGGCCACGCTCATGTAGCACGGGTACACCAGCCCCTTCTCGCGCATCTGGGCCAGCACCTCCTTGTAGCGGTCCATGCGCTGCATCTGGTAGAAGGGCCCTTCGTCATGGTCCAGCCCGAGCCAGGCCATGCTCTCCAGGATCACGTCGACCGCCTCCTGCGTCGAGCGCTCCACATCGGTGTCCTCGATGCGCATGACGAACTGCCCGCCGGACGAGCGGGCAAAAGCCCAGGGATACAGGGCGGAGCGGATGTTGCCGAGGTGAATGAAGCCGGTCGGCGACGGCGCGAAGCGGGTGCGCGTGGTCATCGCGCGTATTCTCGCAGGGCTTGCAGGGCGGTCGCCCTGCTCAGTCAGAGCCTGTCCAGCCCGCGCGCCAGGTCGGCCTTGACGTCGCCCAGGTGCTCCAGGCCGACCGCCACCCGGATCAGCCCCTGCCCGATGCCTGCGGCCTGGCGCTGCTCTTCGGTCAGCCGTCCGTGCGAGGTGGTTGCCGGATGGGTGACGATGGTCTTCACGTCGCCGAGGTTGGTGGCGATGCTCAGCACCTCGGTGCTGTCGATCACCTGGAAGGCATTGCGGCGCCGCTCTTCGGGATTGGCGCCCTTGACGTCGAAGGACACCACCGCGGCGCCGCTGCCCGACTGCTGCCGCATCGCCAGCTCATGCTGCGCGTGCGAGGCCAGGCCGGGGTAGTACACGCGCGCGACCGAGGGATGCGCCTCCAGCCACTGCGCCAGCGCCAGCGCGTTCGCGCTTTGCGCCTGCATGCGGATGCCCAACGTCTCCAGGCCCTTGAGCACCACCCAGGCGTTGAACGGCGACAGCGTCATGCCGGCGGTGCGCACGATGGAGGCGAACACGTCCACGATGTACTTCGACGGCCCGCAGATCGCGCCGGCCATCACGCGGCCCTGGCCGTCCAGGTGCTTGGTGCCGGAGTGGATGATCAGGTCGGCGCCGAGCTCGGCGGGCCGCTGCAGCGCCGGCGAGCAGAAGCAGTTGTCCACCGTGAGCAGCGCGCCCGCGTTGTGCGCCAGGTCGGCCAGCGCCTGGATGTCGCACACGTCGGTGAGCGGATTGGTCGGCGTCTCGGCGAACAGCAGTTTGGTGTTGGGCCGGATCGCGCGCTTCCACTCGGACACGTCGGTCTGCGACACGAAGCTGGTTTCGACGCCGAACTTGGCGAACTCCTTGCCGAACAGGTTCAGCGTGGAGCCGAACACCGAGCGCGAGCAGATCACGTGGTCGCCGCTCTTGAGCAGGCCCAGGCACAGCATCAGGATCGCGCCCATGCCGGTCGAGGCGCCGATCGCGGCCTCGGTGCCTTCCATCGCCGCCAGGCGCTGCTCGAAGCTGGTGACGGTGGGGTTGGACGTGCGGCCGTAGGTGTAGCCTTCCTGCGGATTGGCGAAGCGGTGCGCCATGGTTTCCGAGTCGGGCTGCACGAAGCCGCTGGTGAGGAACAGTGCCTCGGAGTTCTCGCCGTATTGGCTCGGCTCCAGCGCGGCGCGCACCGCGAGGGTGTCGCGGTGCAGGCCGGGCGGCAGCTTCTTTTGCTTCATGCTTCCTCGGCGTTGGGCAGCGCCAGGCGCGAGGTGTCTTCGCCCAGCGGGTCTTCCTGGCCGATGCGCGCCTCGTTGATCTTCTCGATGTCCTCGGGATTGATGTCGCCGGTGACGTACACGCCGTCGAAGCAGGACGCATCGAAGCCGTCGAGCGTGGAATTGAGGCTGCCGATGGCGCGTTTCATGCCGTCGACGTCCTGGTAGATCAGGGCGTCGCAGCCGATGATCTCGCGCACTTCGTCCACCGTGCGGCCATGCGCCACCAGTTCGCTGCTGGTCGGCATGTCGATGCCGTACACATTGGGATAGCGCACCGGCGGTGCGGCGCTGGCCAGGTAGACCTTCTTGGCGCCGGCGTCACGCGCCATCTGCACGATCTCGCGGCTGGTGGTGCCGCGCACGATGGAGTCGTCCACCAGCAGCACGTTGCGGCCCTTGAACTCGCTGGCGATCACGTTGAGCTTCTGGCGCACCGATTTCTTGCGCACGCCCTGCCCCGGCATGATGAAGGTGCGGCCCACGTAGCGGTTCTTCACGAAGCCTTCGCGGTACGGCAGGCCCAGCAGGTGCGCCAGCTGCGTGGCGCTGGGTCGGCTCGACTCCGGGATCGGGATCACCACGTCGATCTCGTTGGGCGGCACGGTGGAGACCACGCGCTTGGCCAGCGAGGCCCCCAGGTTCAGGCGCGCCTGGTACACCGAGATGCCGTCGAGCATGGAGTCGGGCCGCGCCAAATACACGTACTCGAAGATGCAGGGATAAAGCTTGGGCGCATCGGCGCACTGCTTCGCATGGACCTTGCCGTCGAGGTCGATGAAGACCGCTTCGCCCGGCTGCACGTGGCGTTCCAGTGTGTGGCCCGTGCCTTCCAGCGTCACCGATTCGCTGGCGACCATGACCGTGCCGTCCTTGCTGCGGCCCAGCGACAGCGGACGGATGCCGAAAGGATCGCGGAAGGCCAGCACGCCGTGGCCGGCGATCAAGGCAATCACCGCGTACGAGCCGCGCACGCGCTTGTGGACGTTCGCGACGGCTCGGAACACGTCGTCCGGCTGCAGCGGCACACCGCGGGTGGCGCGCTCCAGCTCGTGCGCGAACACGTTGAGCAGCACTTCCGAATCGCTCTCGGTGTTGATGTGGCGGTGGTCGCTGGTGAAGAGTTCGGCCTTGAGCGCCTGCGCATTGGTCAGGTTGCCGTTGTGGACCAGCACGATGCCGAAGGGCGCGTTCACATAGAAGGGCTGCGCCTCTTCCTCGCTGTAGGCGTTGCCGGCTGTCGGGTAGCGCACCTGCCCCAGGCCCACGTTGCCCGGCAGCGCGCGCATGTTGCGCGTGCGGAACACGTCGCGCACCATGCCCTTGGCCTTGTGCATGTGAAACTTGCGCCCGAGCTGCGTGACGATGCCCGCGGCGTCCTGCCCGCGATGCTGCAGCAGCAGCAGCGCGTCATAAATCAACTGGTTCACTGGGGCGCCGCTGACGACGCCGACGATTCCGCACATCTTGCTATCTGCCTAACTTGGCAAGTACTGACCGAACCGCTCGGGCAGCACCGGCTTGAGCTGTTTGAGCGCCGCCGTCGAGACGGCGGCGCCCTTCGATTCCGTCCACCACTCCGCGCTGCGAAGAGGCGTCATGTTCATCACCACCGCCACGGCCACCAGCAGCACCGCGCCGCGCAGCAGCCCGAAAACGGCACCCAGCGTCCGGTCCACCGGCCGCAGGCCCACCGCCTCGACCATCTTCTTCACCAGCCAGGCCACCAGCGCCCCGGCGAAGACCACGGCGATGAAGACCAGCACGAAAGCCACCGCGTAGCGCGCCGGTTCGGGCGCATCGCCCATGGGCAGCAGCTTGACCGCGTCCGGCGCGAACCACTGCGCCAGGATGAAAGCCGCGATCCAGCTGAACACCGACAACACCTCGTACACCAATCCGCGCCAGGCGCCCAGAACGAGCGATGCGGCCATGATGCCCAGAAACACCCAGTCGAGCGGCGATATCCCCACCATCAGAGCGCCAGGATGGCGGCCTTCATGTCCAGCGCCTTGACCTTGTCGGCGGCTTTTTCCGCCTCGGCCTTGGTGCCGAACGGTCCCAGCCGCACACGAACCAGCTTGCCTTCCTTGCCCTCCGCGACATGCGTGTAGGTCTTCAGGCCGGCCTTTTCCACCTTGAGCCGCGCCTCGCGCGCCTTCACGGGGTCGGCAAAGGCCCCCACCTGGACAACGAAGCGGCCTTCGGACGCCGCCGGCGTGCTGGCCACCGGCTTGCCCTCGAGCGGGGCCAGCGCCTTGGCGCCGTCGGCGCGCGCCGGCTCGGAGCTGGCGTCGGCCCTGGCGGGCGGCTTGGTTTCCTGCCTGACCGCCGCCGGTTTGGGCTCGGCCTTGGGCTCAGGCTTGGCTTCGACCTTGGCCTCGGGCGCCACGGGCGCCTGCGTCTTCTCGGCGGATGCCGCGGTCACCGCGCCCGAGGCCGCGGAGGACTGGGCGGCCGGCGACTTGGCGGGCACGGGTGCCGGAGCCGGCAGTGGCTTGGCCTTGCTGCGGTCGGGAATCTCGATCGGGATGTCGACGGCGATCGGGCGCGGCTGCGTATCGAACAGCAGCGGGAAGCCGATGACGCCCAGGAGCACCAGCACGCCCGCGCCGATGAGGCGATGCTTCGCGCGCTTGCGCATGGCCTCGATGCTTTCGGGCTGGCGGGGGGTGGCTGCGGTCTCGTCGCCACCCTTGCGCGATTTGAATAAGGCCATGAAGCGTGCGTGTGGGCTGAGGCTCCCTACACGTGCCGGGCTTGCAGGCGGGGCACCCCGTCCTTCACAACGCCCCCTACCGTGTAGAACGATCCGAACACGACGATTCTATCAGCGGGGTCCGCAGCGGCCACCGCGGCGTGGAAGGCTTGCAACGGGTCGGCGTGGGTGCTGGCGGTCACCCCCGGCCGCGGCTGCAGGGTCTGCCATTTCTCGAGCAGCCGCTGCGCCGACTCGGCGCGTGGCGTCGGCAGGTCGCTGAAGTACCAGCGGTCGACCAGCGGCGCGATCTTGTGCAGCATCGGCGCCAGGTCCTTGTCGGCCATGGCGCCGAACACCGCGTGCGTGACCGGATAGAAGCCCATGGCGTCGAGATTGGCCGCCAGCGCCGCCACCGAGTGCGGGTTGTGCGCCACGTCCAGCACCAGCGCCGGCTGCCCCGGCACGATCTGGAATCGCCCGGGCAGTTCGACCATGGCCAGCCCGGTGCGCACCGCCTGCGCCGTCACCGGCAGGCGCTCGCGCAGCGCTTCGAAGGCGGCCAGCGCGCCGGAGGCGTTGAACAGCTGGTTGGCGCCGCGCAGCCCCGGATAGGCCAGGCCGGCGTAGCGGCGCCCACGGCCGGCCCAGGCCCACTGCAGCTTGTCGCCGGAGAAGTTGAAGTCGCGGTTGAACAGCCAGAGGTCGGCGCCGATCTCGCGCGCATGGTCGATCAGGCTTTGCGGCGGCATGGGATCGCTCACGACCACCGGGCGGCCGGTGCGCATGATGCCGGCCTTCTCGCGGCCGATGCTTTCGCGGTCGTTGCCGAGGAACTCCATGTGGTCGAGGTCGATGCTGGTGATCACCGCGCAGTCGGCATCGATGATGTTCACCGCGTCCAGCCGCCCGCCCAGCCCCACCTCGAGGATCGCCAGGTCCAGCCGCGATGCCGCCATCAGGCTCAGGATGGCCAGGGTCGTGAACTCAAAGTAGGTGAGCGTCACGCCCTCGCGGCTCGCCTCGACCCGCTCGAAGTGCGGCACCAGCTCGTCGGGCCGGACGATTTCGCCATGGATGCGACAGCGTTCCTCGAAATGCACCAGGTGGGGCGAGGTGTAGACCCCCGTGCGCCAGCCCGCCTGCAGCGCGATGGCTTCCAGCATGGCGCAGGTCGACCCCTTGCCGTTGGTGCCGGCCACGGTGATCACCGGGCATTCCAGGCCCAGGCCCATGCGCCGCGCCACGGCCTTTACACGGTCGAGCCCGAGCTCGATGGTCTTGGGATGCAGGCTTTCGCAGTAGGCCAGCCACTCTTGCAGACTTTTCATGCCCGCATTGTCCCCGGCTCGCCGGGGTCCGGCGGCGGCGGGTCGCCCGAACTGATCCGCAGCCGCGCGCCTTTACGGCCGGTTTACCCAACAGCCGCTGCGCACGGCGCAAGCATTGCCTAGAATTTGTGCATGCACCAGTGCAAGGAGTCGTCGATGAACAAAGCTGTCCTGGTTTCAGCGATGGGCCTGGCCCTGGCGGCCACGATGACCGCCGCCGGCGCCCAGGAAATGGGCCGCGTGCTGTCGAGCACGCCTGTCACCCAGGACGGGCGCGCCATCGGCTATGACGTGCAATACGAGTACGGCGGCAAGCAGTTCTCGGCGCGCCTGCCCTACGATCCCGGCCCGACGATCCAGCTGCAGGTCGCGCCGGTGGCGAACGGACCCGCGCCGGGCGGCCAGGTGCCCCCGGGCGCCGCGCCCGCCGGTCCGCCGCAGGAGCCGCAAGCCAGGATCCTGCGCGAAGTGCCACCGACGGCCAACTACCCGGCCGCCCCGGCCTACGGCTACCCTGCGTACGGCTACCCCGCGTACGGCTATCCGGCCTACGGCTACCCGGCGTACGGCTACGCCTATCCGTACTACTACCCCTATGCGGCCTACCCGCGCTACTACTGGCCGCCGGTCAGCCTGTCGCTGGGCTTCGGCTATGTCAGCGGTGGCCACGGCGGCCACCGGCACCGCTGAGCCTTCAGCGCGTCTTCAACCCGGCGCGACGCAGCTGAAGCTCGCCGCCTCTTCCAGGCTGCCGCTTCCCTTGTAGCGCGCGACCTGCGGATACGGGCACAGCGGCCGGGTCCGGTTGGCGGCCCAGGGTGCAGGCACGTCGGCGTTGACGCCGCCCGCATTGCCGGCGCCGCGCGCGCTCGCCACCACGCTGCCGGGCGCCTGCCCCCTCTCGACCCAGTTCACCAGCGGCGTCAGCATGTCGAACTGGTCGGTCGCCGGCCCCGCCGAGCAGTGGTTCATGCCGGGCACGAGGAACAGGCGGGCGAAATTCGAAGAGCCGCTGTTGCCGGTGAGACCCTGGAACCAGTTCGTCGTGTCGTCGCTCGAGAAGATCGGGTCGCTGGTGCCGTGGTAGGCCATCATCTTGGCGCCGCGGTTGCGCAGCGCCGACAGGTTGTTCGGGTTCGGCGGCGTCATGAAGGACAGCGAGTTCTCGGTGTAGGTGGCGTTGGTCGCGTTCACCTTCGTCACCATGCTGTCGATGCTGCCGGTCAGCGCGAACTGCTGGGGGTTGAAGCTGGCCGGGTCTTCCGGCGGCACCTGCCAGATGAAGCCGACCGCGCCCGGGTCCAACTGCAGCGAGAAGGTGAACTTCCACACCGCCCAGCCCGCGGTGCCCAGTCCTGCGTCGTACGGGAAGCTTGAATAGATGCGCGCGCCGGTGCTGGTGGTCGCGCCGGTGAACAGCTGCCCGATCGACAGCTTCTGCTGCGCCGTGAGGCAGCTTCCATCCCTGGCACCGGTGCAGGTGGGCACGTCGCGCGCCAGGTCGAAGGCCAGCTGGCAGGCCTGGGTGTCCTGCACCAGGCCATCGGTCGCGCCGTCGAGCGCATCGCAGCGGACCAGCACGCGGTTGGACACCAGCTGGCGCTCGGCCTGGGTGAAGCCGGTGGAAATTTCGGCCGGGTTGGTGGCGAGCTTCTGGTAGGCCTGCGCGCCGGCCATGTTGGCAATCGCGGCCAGGGGCAGCCGGAAGCCCGGGTCGCCGACCAGGTAGCCGTCGTACTGGTCGGCATAGCGCGCGGCGGCCACCATGGTGTGCCGGCCGCCGTTGGAACAGCCGCCGATGTAGGAGCGGTCGGGCGGCTTGCCATAGGCCGTCTGGATGATGCTCTTGGCCACGGGGGTGAGCTTGCCCACGGCCTGGTAGCCGTAGTCGAGCCGCGCTTGCGGATCGATGCCGAAGGTGGGGTTTTGCGCGGCCGTGTGGCCGGCGTCGGAACTGATGACCGCGAAGCCCTGCTGCAGCGCGTTGGTCAGCGGACCGCCGCCGCCGATCCCGCCGGTGGCCGCGACCACGTTGCCGTCAATCCCGCCGTTGGCCTGGTGGAAGAAGCGCCCGTTCCAGGCCAGGGGCAGCCGCATCTCGAAGCGGATCGCATACGGCTTGCCATCGATCGGGCTCACGCGCGGCTGCAGGGTGCCGGCGACCTGGCAGTGCGCGGGCACCGGCGTGCCGGCGATGGTGAGGGTGCCTGCCGCGACCGCGCTCGCCGCGGTGATGGTGGTGCCGGCCAGCGCGATCCGGCTGGCCAGGTCGGCGCAGTTGCCCACCAGCGGCGCCGGCGTCGCCGCGGACAGCTGCGGCAACGATTCCGCCACGCTGTCGCTGTCGCCGCAGGCGGCCAGCATGGCCAGCACCGAGGCGGCCAGGACGGTGTGCGGGAACGTGCGGACGATGCTGCTCATGTCGTGTCTCCCGGAAGCGGATGAAAGGGGCTGAATTGGTGATGGAATATAAGTATCTGGCGGCCCCCTGCGCCAGGGGGCGCCTGTGGCGCCGGATTGCGGAGCTTCACCGTTGCTTACTCGGCTGAGCAGTGCCGGCCGCGTGCGGATGGCGCCGAAAGGCGCCCCGCTAAAATTGCGCCTTCCTTCCCTTTCCACGGCTGTGCAGCTGGCGCAGCGCCATCCATGACGATCCAAACCCTCAGCGGCGCCGTGAACACGGCCGCCAACGTCTATTTCGGCGGCAAGTGCGTGAGCCACACCGTCACGCTTCCTGACGGCACGAAGAAGTCCGTGGGCGTCATCCTGCCGGCCGAACTCACCTTCAACACCGGCGCGCCGGAAGTCATGGAATGCGTCGGCGGCGGCTGCGAATACAAGCTCGCGGGATCGAACGAGTGGCGCAAGAGCGGCCCCGGCGAGAAGTTCTCCATCCCTGGCAACTCGAGCTTCGACATTCGCGTGGCCGAGGCCTACCACTACATCTGCCATTTCGGCTGACACGATGAGCACCATCCTCGAGCACCTGCCCACCGGCCAGAAGGTCGGCATCGCCTTCTCCGGCGGCCTGGACACCAGCGCGGCCCTGCACTGGATGCGCAAGAAGGGCGCGATCCCCTACGCCTACACGGCCAACCTGGGCCAGCCGGACGAGCCCGACTACGACGAGATCCCGCGCAAGGCCATGCAGTACGGCGCCGAGAAGGCGCGCCTGGTCGACTGCCGGCTGCAGCTGGCGCACGAGGGCATCGCGGCGCTGCAGTCGGGCGCCTTCCACATCTCGACGGGCGGCCTGACCTACTTCAACACCACGCCGCTGGGACGCGCCGTCACCGGCACCATGCTGGTGGCCGCGATGAAGGAGGACGACGTCCACATCTGGGGCGACGGCAGCACCTTCAAGGGCAACGACATCGAGCGCTTCTACCGCTACGGCCTGCTGACCAACCCCTCGCTGAAGATCTACAAGCCCTGGCTGGACCAGGCCTTCATCGACGAACTGGGTGGCCGCGCCGAGATGTCGGCGTTCATGCAGCAGGCGGGCTTCGCCTACAAGATGTCGGCGGAGAAGGCCTATTCGACCGACTCCAACATGCTGGGCGCCACTCACGAGGCCAAGGACCTGGAGCAGCTGAACTCGGGCATCAAGATCGTCAATCCGATCATGGGCGTGGCGTTCTGGAAGGACGAGGTCGCGGTGAAGGCCGAGACCGTCACCGTGCGCTTCGAGGAGGGCCAGCCCGTGGCCCTCAACGGCAAGACCTTCGCCTCGCCGGTGGAGCTGATCCTGGAAGCCAACGCCATTGGCGGCCGCCACGGCCTGGGCATGAGCGACCAGATCGAGAACCGCATCATCGAGGCCAAGAGCCGCGGCATCTACGAGGCCCCCGGCCTGGCGCTGCTGTTCATCGCCTACGAGCGCCTGGTCACCGGCATCCACAACGAGGACACCATCGAGCAGTACCGCGACCACGGCCGCCGGCTCGGGCGCCTGCTCTACCAGGGCCGCTGGTTCGATCCGCAGGCCATCATGCTGCGCGAGACGGCGCAGCGCTGGGTGGCGCGCGCGATCACCGGTGAAGTCACGCTGGAGCTGCGCCGCGGCAACGACTACTCGATCCTGAACACCGAGTCGCCCAACCTCACCTACCAGCCCGAGCGGCTGACCATGGAAAAGGGCGAGTCGATGTTCTCGCCGCGCGACCGCATCGGGCAGCTGACCATGCGCAACCTTGACATCGTCGACACGCGCGACAAGCTGGGCGTGTACTCGCGCGCTGGGCTGCTGACTTCCGGTGGCGATGCGCCGCTGCCCTCGCTGGGCGACGACGCCGGCAAGCGCCTCAAGGGCTGACCGCACCGCCCAGCTTGTCCTTGTGGCTCATCCGGGCGGGACGCGCCCGGATGGGGTGACTCCTTTGGTGCAGTCATGTCGCGGAACAAACTTTTCTCTGACGCGTCCAAAGATGTGCCGAAAGGCAATTCGCGAAAGGAAGTCACATGAAGCAGATGAAGCATTGGCAGGATCCGGTCAACGCGCTGCTTGGTGCTTGGCTGATCGCCTGTCCCTGGGTGCTGGGATTCGCCAGGGAAACCACGGCCATGAGCAACATGGTCGTGATCGGCATCGCCCTCATCGCGGTGGCGATGGGCGCGATCCTGGTGCCGCAGGCATGGGAAGAGTGGACCGAAGCCGCGCTGGGGCTGTGGCTGATGGTCTCGCCCTGGGTGTTGGGATTCACCCATGTGCAAGCGGCGCGCGACACCGCGATCCTGACCGGCGTCGTGGTTCTGGCGCTGGCGGTCTGGGTGCTGTTCAGCGACAAGGACTGGGGCCTGTTGCGCGACGGGCGCACCGCCGGTTGAGTGGCTGACGGCGGGGGCGCCTGCTCCCGTCCAGAGGTTCCCTTGTGCAAGCGCCTGGCGGCGCGCGGCCAGGGCTTGGCCCTATTTCAGCTCGGTCGGCAAGCTCCACATCGAAGTGGTCGGCTCGCTTTCCATGCGCTCGATGTCCACGACCAGGGCCCGCAGGTCCTGCATGGCGGACGAGTCCTGCAGTTGCCCGGAGGCGTGCAGCCAGACCCCGCTGAAGTGGCTCACATGCTGCATCCAGGTTCCCTTGAGCGCACGGCGAAGCCTGCTTTCGAGGATCGGAAGCCCGAGCAGCAGGCGCACGGCGGAGCTGCGATGCCACTTCACCAGGCGCATCATCCCGACAAAGACGTGACGCCCATCGCGCAGGGTGCCGGTCTGGTGCACCTCCAAGGTAACGCAGCCGGAGGAAATGCCGCCGTGCGCCAACTGCTGGAGGATGAGGGATCGCAGTTCCTCCGCGATTTCATCCACCGAGTGTCCGGAAGTGCCGATGTCGGTGGCAGCCTCGCTCGAATCAGGAGTGCTCTGGAAGAGTTTGAACATCCGCAATGAGCTCGTGTAATGCGAATGAATCCAAGTTTATCCCGATGTAACGAAACCGCCCCCGATCAGGTCATCCAAGGCGGGCCCGGGTTTGGCGCGAATGCGACACGACGAGGAGATAAGTCCTCAAAACAGCTCATCCGCAAGCGGGCCTACCGATAAAACGGCTCGACGGTGCCCTTCAGCTTGATGAGAAGCGGCTGGCCCTTGCGATCCAGCGTCTTGCCGGCGGGCACCTTGACCCAGCCTTCGCTGATGCAGTACTCCTCGACGTCGTGCCGCTCCTTGCCGTTGAAGCGGATGCCGACGTCGTGCTCGAAGACGGCGGCAACGTGGTGCGGGCTGCGCGGGTCGGCCGACAGGCGATCGGGCAGCGGGGGGTAAGAGGTGCTTGGCTCCATGGCCTGAATTCTGCCCCGACTGCCACGGGTGCCCGAGCCCTGGCCCCTAGTTCCTGGCCACCGCCGCCAGGTCCCAGGTGCCGCTGCCCTCCTCGCGGCGCAGGATGTACATGCCGTCGCCGGTTTCGAGCTTCCACCAGCGCAGGCCCGGGCCCCACCAGCGATCCTGGATCGCCAGCACCTCGACCCGGCGGGCACCGAACCACACCACGGCCGGCTCCGGGTCGCCGCCCAGCCCAGGCTCGCAATCCACGCGCAGTTCCATGCGTCCACGATAGCGCAACGTGTACGCTTGTGCCGTGGCGAAACGACCGCTTTCGGGAGCTGCCGTGACCGGAGTCCTCATCGCGCTGGCCGTGGCGATTCCCATCGCCTGGATCTGGCTGAACCAGGAGAAGCTGCTGTTCTTCCCCGAGCCGCTGCCGGCCGGCTACCGCCTGGCCAACGATCCCGACGTCGTGGAATTCGAGGTGCCGGTCGACGGGGCGCGGCTGTCGGTGCTGCACCTGCGCCTGCCCCGGCCCAAAGGCGTGGTGTTCTACCTGCACGGCAATGCAGGCAACCTGTCCGGCTGGTTCAGCAATGCGGACTTCTACCGCGAGGCGAACTACGACCTGGTGATGCCCGACTACCGGGGCTACGGCAAGAGCACCGGCCGCATCCGCAGCGAGGACCAGCTGCTGTCGGACGTGCGCGCGGTCTGGGACGAGGTGGCGCCGCGCTATGCCGGCGGCAAGGTGGTGATCTACGGGCGCTCGCTCGGGACAGCGCCGGCGGCCGAACTGTCCTCGCAGCTGAGCGCCGCCGGCCGGCCGGCCGACCTGACGGTGCTGGTCACGCCCTACACCAGCGTCCGTGAGCTGGCTTCGGAGATCTATCCGGTGGTGCCGCAATTCATGGTGCGCTACCCGCTGGAAACGGCGTCGCGGGCGCAGGGCATCCGCGGCCCGATCCTGCTCTACCACGGCGACCGCGACGAGCTGATTCCCTTGCGCCACAGCGAGCGGCTGCGCGCCGCCCTGCCCAATACGCAACTCCTGGTCGTGGCGGGCGCGCGCCACAACGACATCCACGAGTTCCCGGCCTACCGCCAGCACTTCCTGGACGCCTTGCGTTCGCTCTGAGCGGACGCCGGGCCCCGCGACCAGGCCGGCCTCGTTGCGTCGACGCGAAGCGCACCGGGGCGCTTGATCCATGTCAAGCAAACGCGAAGCCGGGCTTTCTATCATAAGGTGCATATTTAGCCCACCTTATAGCCAGAGGACTTTCGCATGACCCAAATCGCATCCCAGATCGACGTCCGCACCATTGCCCCGCGCGATCGACATCCGCTGATTTTTTCCACCTTCCGCGCGCTCGCGCCCGGCCAGGCGCTGGAACTGGTCAATGACCACGACCCGAAGCCGCTGTACTTCCAGTTCGAAGCGCAGATGACCGGCGAGTTCGCCTGGGACTACCTGGAAGAGGGGCCCGACACCTGGCGCGTCGCCATCACGCGCGTGCGCGCCGCGCACGGCGCCGGCTCGTGCTGCGGCTCCTGTGGCTAGCCGGAATCCGCCCCAATCGCATAGGAAAACACATCATGAGAAGTAACAACACGCTCTGGCGCTGGCTCGGATTGATTTTCGTGCTGTCGTTCGGCGTCCTCGGTTTCCTGGGCTGGCAGATCTACCAGTCGGCCCCGCCCATCCCCAGCGCCGTCACCACTGCGAGCGGCAAGGTGCTGTTCACCGGCGAGCAGATCCAGCGCGGCCAGCAGGTCTGGCTCGCCTCCGGCGGCCAGCAGCAAGGCAGCGTCTGGGGCCACGGCGCCTACGTCGCGCCCGATTGGTCCGCCGACTGGCTGCACCGCGAAGCGGTCGCGCTGCAGGAACTGCGCGCCAAGACCATCGCCGCCGATGCGTCCCGGCCGACCGCTGTCGAGCGCGGCGCGATCGACTCCTCGGTGCGCGAGGAAATGCGCCGCAACACCTATGACGAAAAGACCGGCAAGGTCACGGTGTCCGACCTGCGCGCGCAGGCGATCGCCTCGGTGGCCAAGCACTACGACGGCGTGTTCGGCGATGCCCCCGCGCTGGCCAAGCTGCGCGAGCAGTACGCCATGCGCGACGGCACGCTGCCGGAAGCCGCCGACCGCGAAGCGCTGGCGGCCTTCGTCTTCTGGAGTTCGTGGTCTGCCGCCACCGACCGGCCGGGCGAGACCGACCTGTCCTACACCAGCAACTGGCCGCACGAGCCGCTGGTGGGCAATACCATGACCACCTCGGCGGCCATGTGGTCCATGGTCAGCGTCATCCTGCTGCTGGCGGGCATTGCCGCCCTGCTGTGGCTGCACGGCGCCGGCAAGCACGAGGCGCCGCTGCAGCCCCTCAAGTCCGATCCGCTGCTGGGCCTGTCGGCCACGCCGTCCATGAAGGCGACTCGCAAATACTTCTTTGCGGTGATCGGCCTGGTGCTGCTGCAGATCGGCATGGGCATCGTCACCGCGCACTACGCGGTCGAAGGACAGTCCTTCTTCGGCCTGCCGATCGGCGAGCTGCTGCCCTATGTGGTGAGCCGCACCGTGCACACCCAGGTGGGTATTTTCTGGATCGCCACCGCCTGGCTGGCCACCGGCCTGTACATCGCGCCGCTGCTGGGTGGACGCGAGCCCAAGCTGCAGAAGCTCGGGGTCGACGTGCTGTTCTGGGCGCTGATCGCCATCGTGGTCGGCTCCACCGCCACCGGCTGGCTGGGTACGCTGCAGCATCGCGGCGTCGACTTCAGCTTCTGGCTGGGCAACCAGGGCCTGGAGTTCACCAGCATGGGCCGCATCTGGCAGGTGCTGCTGTTCGTCGGCCTGCTGTTCTGGGCCTTCCTGCTGGGCCGTGCACTGTGGCCGGCGCTGACCAAGCCCTCGGAAAGCCGAGGCCTGATCGCCATGGTGTTTCTGTCGGCCGTCTGCATCGGCGGCTTCTACGCCAGCTCGCTGGTCTGGGGCCAGCACACCCACTACGCGATGGTCGAATACTGGCGCTGGTGGCTGGTGCACCTGTGGGTCGAAGGCTTCTTCGAAGTGTTCGCCACCGCCGTGATCGCGTTGATCTTCACCAAGCTGGGCCTGGTGCGCGCGACCAGCGCCAACCGCGCCATCGTCGCCGAGACCATCGTGTTCCTGTTCGGCGGCATCCTGGGCACGCTGCACCACCTGTACTGGACCGGCACGCCCACTTCGATCATCGCCGTCGGCGCCGTGTTCTCCGCGCTTGAAGTGGTGCCGCTGACGCTGATCGGCCTGGAAGCGCTGCAGAACTGGCAGCGTTCGCAGGGCACGCCCTGGCTGGCGGCCTACAAGTGGCCCGTGCTGTGCTTCGTGGCCGTGGGCTTCTGGAACACGGTCGGCGCCGGCCTGCTGGGCTTCGCGATCAACCCGCCGGCTTCGCTCTACTACGTGCAGGGCCTGAACATGACGGCGGCGCACGGCCACGCGGCGCTGTTCGGGGTCTACGGCATGCTGGGCATCGGCCTGATGCTGTTCTGCCTGCGCGGCCTGTATGCGCGCCACCTGCATGCCGACGGCCTGCTCAAGCCCGCCTTCTGGAGCCTGAACATCGGCCTGGCGATGATGGTGTTCATGTCGCTGCTGCCCGCGGGCATCTACCAGGCCTGGGCCAGCATCACCAAGGGCCTGTGGTACGCGCGCTCGCCCGAGGTCATCCACTCCAAGCTCATGGAGACGCTGGTGTGGCTGCGGGTGCCCGGCGACGTCGTATTCACGATCGGCGCCCTGTTCCTGGCCTGGTACGCGTGGCGGCTGCTGCGTCCCGCCCGCAGGGAGAGCGGCATCGGCGCCGCGCTTCCGGCGCAACGCTGATGACGAAGGGCCGGCGGCAAGCCGGCCTTTTTTCCATCGCTTGCGAAAGGAATGTGATGAAAACCGCGCCAATCGCCGCTGCCTTCGCAGCTCGGCTGGCGCGGTTTTGATCGCGTTCGGATCGACAATAGTGAACAGGCCCCAGGAGAACTTTTGAAGCTCACCACATTCACCGACTACAGCCTGCGCGTGCTGATCTACCTGGCGGCGCGGCCGGAGCAGCGGGTCACGATCGCCGAGGTCGCCCAGGCCTTCGCGGTATCCGAACATCACCTGGTCAAGGTCGTTCACTTCCTGGGCCAGCAAGGCTGGCTGCTGAACGTGCGGGGCAAGGGCGGCGGCCTCGAATTGGGCATGGTGCCGGATCGCATCCGCGTCGGCCAGGTGGTGCGCCAGACCGAGGGCGAGGTGCGGGTGGCGGAATGCTTCGGCGATGGCGAAAGCGATTGCCGCATCGTGTCCTGCTGCCATTTGCGCGGCGTGCTGGGCGAAGCGGTGACGGCCTTCTACGCCGTGCTCGATCGCTACACCCTGGCCGACCTGGTCGCCAACCGCCAGCAACTCGCCCGGGTGCTGTTCATGGAACGGCCGGCGGAGCCGGCCAAGGCAAAGCGTGCAGGGAGCCGAGCATGAGCCATCCAATGAGCGAAGAACGCTTCGAATGGGAAGGCCCGGATGAGCTGCTGCCGGTGGTGACGGACGCGCTCGAGCGCGTGGTCGATCCGGAAGTGGCGCTGAACATCGTCGACGTCGGCCTGGTCTACCTGGTGACGGTGCAGGACAAGCGGCTCGACGTGCACGTCACCATGACCTCGGCCGCCTGCCCGGTGGCCGACGTGATCGTGAGCGACATCGAGACCGAACTCGACCGCGCGTTGCCCGAAGACATGCTGATCCACGTCGAACTGGTCTGGGAGCCGCCGTGGACGCCGCAGCGCATGAGCGACAAGGCACGGCTGTTCATGGGATGGTAGGCCGCAAGCCGATCGCCGTGCTGCTGGTGGCCTGCGTCGCGCTGTCGCTGCTGGCCGGCATCGCTGGCGGCCTGCTGCGCGTGGGCATCGTGCTGCCGGGCGGCGCCGATGCGGCCTGGCTGCCGCGCGCCGCACTGGCGCACGCCGCGCTGATGACCTGCGGCTTCCTGGGGACGGTGATCGGCATCGAACGGGCAACGGCCGCCAAGCACAGGCTCGCCTGGATCGCGCCCTTGGCCTCGGGGCTGGCCGGCGTTTGCCTGCTGGCCGGCGCCGGGCTGCCGGCGCGCGTCCTGCTGGTGCTGGCCGCGCTGGCCTTCACCGGCGTCAACATCGCACTGCTGCTGCGGCAGTGGGCAGGCCACACCGCGCTGCTGGTCGCCAGCGCGCTGGCCTGGCTGGCCGGCAATGTGCTGTTCGCGCTCGACACCGGCGGCGCCGCGGTGCCGGCCTGGTGGTTCGCGTTCCTGATCATGACCATCGCGGCCGAGCGGCTGGAGATGACGCGGCTGATGCGCCGGCGGTCGGCCGCGCAGCCTCTGCTGCAGGGCGTGCTGGCCGCGCTGGTGCTGGGCGCCGGGCTGAGCGCCTTGTCGCCGGCGGCCGGCGGCGTGCTGTTCGGCGCCGCGCTGGTGGCGCTGGCCGTCTGGCTGTTCAGCTTCGACATCGCGCGGCGCACGGTGCATGCCAACGGGCTTTCGCGCTACATGGCGGTATGCCTGCTCAGCGGCTACGTCTGGCTGGCGGTCGGCGGCCTCGCCTGGGCGGCCATGGCGCTGGGCGCGCCCGCGCGCGACGCCGCCCTGCATGCGCTGGGACTGGGCTTCATCGTCTCCATGATCATGGGCCACGCGCCGGTGATCCTGCCGGCCGTCGCCGGCGTCAAGCTGCGCTTCGGCGGCTTCTTCTACCTGCCGCTGGCGGCCCTGCATGCCTCCCTGCTGCTGCGGCTGGTCCCCGGTGGCCTGCCCGGCTGGCGCGCCCAGGGCGCGGTCTTCAATGCCGCCGCGATCGCGCTGTTCGCGCTGACGGTGGCGGGTGCGGCCATGGCATGGCGGCGCGTGCACGGCGCTGGTCAATCGAAGGTGAAGGTGTAGATCAGGTCCAGCGCGTTGCGCTCGCCGCTGGTCTGCGCGCGCACCGTCAGGCGCCGCGTGACGTCGTAGAAGAGCGAGAGCGTGCCCAGGGCGCCGGACAAGCTGCGCTCGTAGGAAGCGTACAGGTTGCGGCCGAAGCGTTTGCCCACCGTGACCGAGGGGCCTTCGGCGCCGGCATTGCTCACGGACAGTTGGTCCAGGCCGAACGCGCTGGCGAAACCACGCTCCGGGCCGCCCGCGCGTTTCGCCAGCATCGCCAGTGCCGCCTCCTGCAGCAGGGCCGCCTCGGCACCGCCCTCCGGCGAGGCCCGGCCGGTCACCAGCCATGAGAGCTTCTCCGCATCGGGCAGGTCGGGATCGGAATAGAGCTGCACGCGCGGCACCAGGGCCGTGCCGCTGATGCGCACGCCCACGCGCTGCTGCGGCATGTTCGGGCGAATCGCCAGGATGTCCAGCACCGGGTTGTCCACCGGTCCCGTGAAACGGATGAGGCCGCGCTCGATCTCGAGGTGCTGGCCGTAGGCCCGGTATTCACCACCGCGGGTGCGTATGGTGCCGGCCAGCCGGGGCGCCGCCAGCGACTGGCCCGACACAGTGACAGAGCCGACCAAGCGCGTGTCAATGCCCAAGCCGCGCACGCGGAAGTCCCGGCCCAGGTCCACTTCCACGGCCAGTTGCAGCCGATCGCTGCCGGTTCCGGCATCGTCGGCCCGCGCCGGGACACGCGGAGCCAGCGCCGGGGCGCCGCGCACGGTCACGTCGTCGCCGAGCTTGGGCGTGCCCTCCTCGGGCAGCACGATCAGCGCCTGGTCCACCTCCAGCTTGCCATTGACGATGGTGCCCGAAGCATCGCGTTGCGCCGTGACCGTGCCGGAGATCGTCAGCTGCCGGTCGGACCGGGTACTGGCGCGAAGCCGTTGCGCCTGCACGTTCATTCGCACCTGCGGGCCCGAGGCCGCCCAGTTCGCTTCGCCGGTGGCATTGACCGTGCCGCCATCCTCGCCGGGACCGCGCAGGCTGAATTCGTCGACCAGCAGGTGCTGTCCGTCCAGGCGCGCGCGCATGCGGCCACCCTGCATCTCGAAGCCGTCGGCCACCGAGCGCAGCGCCAGGTCGTCGGCGTTCAGGCTGCCGGACAGCTGCGGACTCGCGCGCGTGCCGGCGATGGTCACGTCGGCCGCCAGTGCGCCGCGCAGCCGCCAGCCCGGCGGCGCGAGCAGGGACCACACGCCGATGCGCGGCAAGCGCGCGCGCAGGGTCCCCGACAGGGGCGCCTCCTGCGGCCACTGCCAGCCCGCGTCGCCGCTACGCAGCAGCTTCGTCGCGATTCGGCCATCGGCGCTGCCGGCGCGCTCGCTGTCCCAGCGCAGTGTCACGGTCAAGGCATCGCCGTCGCCTTCGAGCGCCAGGCGCGCATCACGCACGCCCGCCGCCACCCGCGCGATCTGCCCCTGCCCCGACTCCGCGAGCAGCGTGAGGTCGCCGCGGCTGCGGACCAGCGATGCGCGGACGCGGGGCGAAGGGCCGAGGCGCGCGTCCCACACCGCGTCGAACAGCATGTCGCCGGTGACCACCGACCCAGGCAACTGCAAGGCACCGGCCAGCTCGATCCATGCGAGCGGCAAGCCCTGCAAACGCCCGGCCGTGTAAAGCTCGCCGCCGGCCCACCGCACGGTGTCCCAGGCCACCTGCGCCGGTGCGCCTTCGCGTGGCGCGTTCAGCAGCGCCTGCCCGGCGCCAGCCTCGAAACGCCCGGACGACCAGCGCCAGTCGAACGGCGCCTGCAACTTGAAGGTCCACGGCCCCTTGCCCACGGCCGGGTCGATGGCGGTGGCATCGAGGGCCGTGATCTGGCCCAGCCAGGGCGCATTCGCCTGCGCGCCGCGCTGCCCGCCACGTCCGGCCACGTCGATGCTGGCGCTGCGAGGACCCTGCTCGGCGCGCGCGCGCAGGCGCATCTGCGCATCGGCCAGTCGCCCTTCGACGCTGGCGTTGATGTCGCGCACCCGCCAGGGCGAAGGACCCGCCGGCACGATGACCAATGGCGCAGCCAGCCGCGCCTGCACGTTCGGGTTGCGCCACCCGCCCTGCCAGTCGAGTTGCGCCTCGGCCCGGCCCTCCGCGATGACCTGGCCAATCTCATCGGGAACGCCTGGCAGACGGGCCAGCCAGGCCAGGGCCTGCGGCAGGCTGTTGCTCACCAGCTGCGCACGGCCCGCGCCGGCCGTCTCCGACATCCGGCCGTCCACCGTCACCGTCAGGCCCGGCGCAGCCAAGGTCAGTTTGCCGCCGCCGCCAGGCCCCTGCGGCCGGAACTCCAGGTTACCGCTCAGCGTGGCGTCGGCAGTGCGCAGGTCCAGGGCGAATATCGACAACAGCCCCGCGGACCAGCGGCCGCGCGCACTCGCCGATCGCAGCTCCAGCGCGGCCAGGTCCGCACTCGCATCACGCCGGGCACCCGGCGGCATCTCACCGATGGCATTCAGGTCCGCGACGAAGTCGATGCCGCGTGCATCGCCCTTGACCTGCGCGGTGCCGCTCACAGGCAGCGGCACCAGTCCGCTGTACACGGCAGCGGGATTGACGTCGCGCAGGCTGGCATTCACGCTCCAGCTGTCGCTGCCCTGCAGTTCGCCGCTGGCGCTCAGTTCGCCGCCCCCCACGCGGGCTTGCAGCGTGCGCAGGCGGGCGATGCCGTCCTCGCGCCACTCCAGCGCCGCGCTCAGGCGCTCCAGCGGCAATTGGCTGTGGTCCCAGGGTCCGGGGACGGCGTTGCTCGCCTCCACGCCGATGGTCCAGGTCCCCGTACCGGCAGGCTGCACGCGCGCCCGTCCCGACAACGAGGTGCGCGGCGCCTGCGGCCAGAGCGCGCCGGCATCGAGCTGGCGGAACTCGGCCTGGGCCTGCGGCAGCACCGGCGCGGACCAGGGCGTGATGCGCGCCGTGGCCGTGACCCGGGTGTTCGCAGCGGACGAATCGGGCTGGCCGTTCAGTTCAACGCGCGCCTGCAGGTCGGCCAGGGGACCCTCGGCCGAGGCGTTCAGGATCAGCGGCAGGTCGGCGCCCCCGGGCACCTTCGCCGCCAGCCGCCCTTGCAGGCGCGCCTGCAGGGGCAGATTGCCGCGCGCGCCCAGGCTGACCTCGCCCGCGTAGTCGCCACCCATCCAGTGCAGGCTGGTGAGCTGCGCGCGATGCCGGGTGAGGTCGAAGTCATAGCGGCCCGCGATGTCGCTGATCTCGACGCTGCGGCCGGGCGCCACCCACTGCAGTTGGCCGATCCGCAGCTCGCCGAGCTCGATGCGCAGCGGGAGCGCCAGCGATTCCGGCAGCGAGGTGTGCTGGGGCGGCCGCTGGTCCTCGATGCGCAGGCGCGCTGCATGCAGGTGGTCCACCCGCAGCGTGGATCGCGCCAGCGCGAGCGGCTGCCACGCGAGCCGCACGCCTTCGGCTTCGACCTTCAGGCCTTCGTGCTCCCATCGCAGCTGCCGGGCCTGCAGCCCCGTGCGCAGCGAACCGGTCGCGTCCTGCACGGTGAGCGGCTGCGACTTCGCCGCCTGCGCCAGCGCCCAGTCCAGCGACGACTGGGTGCCAGTCCACCACCACAGCCCGGCGGCCGCCAGCACCAGCAGGAGCAGCGCGCCCAGCAACAGGGCGCCGAACCATTTCAATGCAGTGGCGATGGCGGCGCGCATCTCAGTCCCACGGAGTCAGAACGTGACCCCGATGTTGAAGTGCAGCCGCACCTGCTTCGGCTCGAAGCCGTACGCCAGGTCGACTTGCAGCGGTCCGAGCGGGCTCTTGTAGCGCACCCCGACGCCGGCGCCGACCTCGGGGCGCAGGTTCGAGGGGCGGTCGCTGACGGCGCCGACATCGACGAAGACGGCGCTCTCCAGGTTGGTTTCCACGCCGCCGCGCCGGATCGGCCGTTGCCACTCCAGGCTGCCCACCGTCATGAAGCGGCCGGGCGAGATCACGCCGTTCGCGTTCTGCACGCCGATGTCACGGTAGCCGTAGCCGCGCACCGAGTTATCGCCCCCGGTGCGAAACAGCTGGGCGGAAGGCACTTCGGCGTCGTCCCTGGCAAACACCGCACCGGCCTCGGCGCGAAACTGTATGCGGCCCGAAGTCAGCGGCCACAGGACCAGGCCGCGGAGCACGGTTCGCTGGAAGGGGCTCTTGCTGCCGGTCAGCGTGTAGCCGCCGCCGAGCTCGAAGCCGACGCCGTAGCCGCGCGTGGGAAAGGGCAGGCGGTCGAAGTAGCGGCCGGTCCACACGTAGTTCACGCTGAGCGAAGTGCCGTCACCCGTGTCCGGGATGCTGGCCTCGGACACGCCCTCCGCCACCGCGACGTCGGCGCGGTCGTACTGCACATAGACGTTGCGTTCGATGTGGCTGCCGGCCCAGGTGCGGCCCACGCGCAGGCGCTGGGCATCGGTGACCAGGGTTCCGTCGTCCACTCGCTCCACACGCACCAAGGTGCCCCAGCGCCAGCCTCGTTCATCCGGAATCGCCGTCCACTCGGTCTGCGCGTACGGCGACTTGCGCTCCAGCTGCAGCTTGGTCACGGCGCGCCATCGGATCCCTGGCACCTCGTTGTAGCGATGCTCCAGCGAGGCGCGTGCGCCGCTGTCGGTGGACACGCCCAGTCCCAGCACCACGCGGTTCAGCGGCGCCTCGCGCACCGACACCTGCACCGGTGCCGCCTGGGGGTCGCTCTCGGGGTCGACGACGATGAAGGCGGAATCGAAGTAGCCGCTGCCGGTCAGGCGCAGCTGGGCCTGCGTGATGTCCTCCTGGTCGTAGGTCGCGCCCACCGGCAGGCGCGCGAGCCGGGGCGCGATCACCGGGTCATAGCGGCTCACGCCACTGACCTGCGTCGGTCCGTACCGGAACACCGGGCCGGAATCCAGCCGCAGGCCCAGCGCGGCGCTGGCGGAGGGCGCATCCACGTCCGCGAGGCTGTAGCTCACTTTCCCCGCGGGGTAGCGCCGCTGGGTCAGCTGGCGCAAGGCCTGGGTCTTGGCATCCTGCCATTGCTCCTGGCTGAAGCGGCGGCCGGACGGCAGCCGCCAGCCCTTGAGGATTTCCTCGCGCTGTGCCACGGCGCCGCGGTCGGTGGTCTGCGCAATGTCGCCTTCGAAGTCGATCTTGACCTCGCCGACCTGGGTCGGCCGGTGCGGCTCCACCTCCACCACGATCACCGGCTTGCCGCCCGTGCCCTCTTCGCGGCGGATCGACACGGCCGGCTCGAAGTAGCCCTGGGTGGCCAGCAGTTCGCGCACGTTGCGCTCGGCCAGCACGATCAGGCGCGCCAGCTCGACCTCGTCCAGGTCCGGCACCTCACGGTAACGACGCAGCTCCATGTGCTGCTCCAGCAGCGCGCGCAGTTCCTTGGGGGCGCGGACATCGATGCTGAAGGACGGGCCGGTGGGCTCAGGCAGCTGTTCCTGCTGCGACTCCTGCGCCAACGCGGGCGCCGCCAGCCACAGCGCGAACGCCACGGTGGCGGCTGCGTACGCGCGGCGAAAGCAGAGCATGCGGGCGCTTGAGGACTCGTCTTTGTCCTCGACTATCGCGGCTGGCGGCCATCTGGCGCGTAGTCCTGCGCCGACAGGGAAGCAGAGCCGTCAGGGCCTTGCCAGCCGGCCTAGACCACCACCGGTTCCGGCTCGAGCCGGATGCCGAACCGTTCGTAGACGCTGGTCTGGATGGCGCGCGCCAGGGTCACCACCTCGCCGCCGGTGGCGCCGCCACGGTTGACCAGCACCAGCGCCTGTTTCTCGTAGACGCCGGCGTTGCCGACCGATTTGCCCTTCCAGCCGCAGGCATCGATCAGCCAGCCGGCCGCCAGCTTCACCGTGCCGTCGGGCATCGGGTAGTGCACGATCTTGGGCTCGCGGGCGATGATGTCCTGGCACTGCTCCGGCGTGACCGTCGGGTTCTTGAAGAAGCTGCCTGCATTGCCGAGCACGCGCGGGTCGGGCAGCTTGTGGCTGCGGACGGCGCACACCCAGTCGTAGATCTGGCGCGCCGAGGGCGAGGCGATGCCCGTCTCGTGCACCTTGCGCTGCAGGTCGAGGTAGTCGAGCACGGGTTTCCAAGGCTTGGGCAGGCGAAAGCGCACGCGCAGGATCAGCGCGCGTCCGGCCAGGCCCATGCCGCGCAGCGGCACCGCGCCGTCATGGCCGTCACGGGGCGGCGCGTGCTTGAATACCGAGTCGCGGTAGCCGAAGCCGCACTGCGCGGCTTCGAGCGTGAACAGCCGTCCGGTCGCCAGGTCGATGGCATCGAGCGAGTCGAAGCGGTCCTGCAGCTCCACGCCGTAGGCGCCCACGTTCTGCACCGGCGAGGCGCCCACGGTGCCCGGGATCAGCGCCAGGTTCTCCAGGCCCGGATGGCCCTGGTCCAGCGTCCAGGTCACGAACTCATGCCAGTTCTCGCCGGCGCCGGCCTCGATCACCACGCCCCGGGGGCCGTCTTCCAGCACCCGGCGGCCCATGATCTCGACCTTGAGCACCAGCGGCTTCACGTCGCCCGTCAGCACGATGTTGCTGCCGCCGCCTAGCACGAATTTCCCGGCGGCGCCCTGCGCGGCATCAGCCAGCACTTCGAGCACGTCGCCTTCCGAGCGCACACGCACCAGCGCGCGCGCCTTGGCCACGATGCCAAAGCTGTTGTGCGCTTGCAGGGGTACGTTTTGCTCCACGATCATGGGAGAATTGTCGCACTGGGAAACAGCAGAACCTTGGGGGAGCCCATGCCTTCTTTCGATACCGTTTGCGAGCCGAACATGGTGGAGGTGCGCAACGCCGTGGACAACGCCGCGAAGGAGATCGCGACCCGATTTGACTTCAAAGGCACGTCGGCGGCCATCGAGCTGAAGGAAAAAGAGATCACGGTGTTCGGCGACGCGGAATTCCAGCTTGTCCAGGTGGAGGACATCCTCACCGGCAAGCTGACCAAACGCAGCGTGGACGTGCGCTTCCTCGACAAGGGCGAGGTGCAGAAGATCGGCGGCGACCGCGTCAAGCAGGTCGTCAAGGTGCGCAGCGGCATCGAGTCCGACCAGGCCAAGAAGATCCAGCGCATCATCAAGGACAGCAAGCTGAAGGTGCAGGCCTCGATCCAGGGCGACGCGGTGCGCGTCACCGGCGCCAAGCGCGACGACCTGCAGGCCGCGATGGCGCTGATCCGCAAGGAAATCGCCGACGTGCCGCTGTCCTTCAACAATTTCCGCGATTGATGCCCCCGCTTGCCCGCCGCAGCACTGCGGCCGCCCTGCTGGCCCTGGCGTGCGCGGCCAGCCAGGCCCAGGTGAGCCTGCAGGGGGTGCTCGGCAACAAGGCGCTGTTGATCGTCAACGGCTCCAGCCCCAAGGCGGTGTCCACCGGTGAGAGCTTCCAGGGCGTGAAGCTGGTGTCGGTGTCGGGCGACCAGGCGGTGGTCGAGATCGAAGGCAGCCGGCGCCAGTTACGCGTCGGCGACTCCCCCGTCCGCGTGGGCGCCGGCATGGCCGCCGCTCCCGCCAGCGGCGGTGTGATCGTGCTGCATGCCAGCGACGGCGGCCACTTCATGACCGAGGGCCGCATCAATGGCGAGGCCGTGCGCTTCATGGTGGACACCGGCGCCACCCTGGTCGCGCTGAGCGAGACCCTGGCGCGCCGCATCGGCCTGGACTACAAGCGCGGCGCCGTCGGCTACGCGAGCACCGCCAACGGCGCGGTGCCGACCTGGCACCTCAAGCTGGAATCCGTGCGCGTGGGCGACATCGAACTGCGGGACGTGGAGGCCTCGGTGGTGCCGGCCAACATGCCCTTCGTGCTGCTGGGCAACAGCTTCCTCAACCGCTTCCGCATGAAGCGCGACAACGACTTGATGGTGCTGGAGCGCCGGTATTAGGGCCTTCTCACATTGTTTTTGGCTGTGCGTTGCGAGCCAACAGGGCTCAGTGCTAGGCGTGCCGGCGCCGTCGCACCAACGTGCGGCAAGCCGGCACAACAACGCAATGGGCCCTGTTGACTCGCAACCCGGAGGGAACGTGATCAAAACCGCGCCACTCGTCGTTGCACTCCTAGCCAAGGCGTCCAGCCTTGGCTTCGTCGCGCGCCTGGATTGGCGCGGTTTTGATCGCGTTCGCACTGCCAAAAACAGTGTGAGCAGGCCCTAATGCCGGAGCAGCCCCCGCCCGTGCCGCCGCAGGCGGCCATGGAGCGCCCTTCCGCGCTGGCGCCGCTGCGGGTGCCGGTGTTCCGCATGCTGTGGCTCACCTGGCTCGCGGCGAACACGACGATGTGGATGAACGACGTCGCGGCCGCCTGGCTGATGACCTCGCTCGCGCCCTCGCCGCTGTGGGTGGCACTGGTGCAGTCCGCCTCGACACTGCCGGTGTTCCTGCTCGGCCTGCCCAGCGGGGCGCTGGCCGACATCCTGGACCGCAAGCGCTATTTCATGATCACCCAGTTCTGGGTGGCCGCGATCGCCATCGTGCTGTGCGCGGTGGTGGCACTGGACTGGATCAACGCGCCGCTGCTGCTGGCGCTGACCTTCGCCAACGGCGTCGGCCTGGCGATGCGCTGGCCGGTGTTCGCGGCCATCGTGCCGGAGCTGGTGAGCCGGCAGCAGTTGCCGGCGGCGCTGGCCCTCAACGGCGTGGCCATGAACTTCTCGCGCATCCTCGGCCCGCTGGTGGCGGGGGCGCTGATCGCCAGCGCCGGCAGCGCCTGGGTGTTCCTGCTGAACGCGGTGCTGTCGCTGGCGGCGGGCTTCACCATCATGCGCTGGCGCCGCGAGCACAAGGAAAGCCCGCTCGGCCGCGAGCGCCTGGCCAGCGCCATGCGCGTTGGCGTGCAGTACGTCTGGCAATCGGGGCGCATCCGCGCCATCTTGCTGCGCATCTCGCTGTTCTTCCTGCACTCGACGGCGCTGCTGGCGCTGCTGCCGCTGGTCGCCCGCGCCCTGCCGGGCGGCGCGGCCGGCACCTTCACCGTGCTGCTGGCGTCCATGGGCGCCGGCGCGGTGTTTGCCGCATTGCAGATGCAGCGCCTTCGCCAGTTCGTGCAGCCGAGCCAGCTGGTGCTGGGCGGGACCATCGTGCAGGCCTGCGCGGCGGTGGTGGTGGCCTTCGCCACCAGCCTCTACCTCGCGGTGCCGGGGATGTTGGTGGCCGGGGCCGCCTGGATCACAGTGGCCAATTCGCTGACGGTCTCGACGCAGATGGCGCTGCCCGACTGGGTGCGGGCGCGCGGCATGTCGATCTACCAGATGGCCCTGATGGGTTCCACGGCCGCGGGCGCCGCCCTGTGGGGCCAGGTCGCGACCTGGACCGGCATCCACGACGCGCTGCTGTTGGCCTCCGTCTCCAGCATCACCCTGATGACGCTGGCGCACCGCTTCGTGGCGGACCGCGGCACCGAGGAAGACCTCACGCCGTCGAGCGCCTGGAAAGCGCCCCAGGCCGAGTCGCCGCCGCGCCAGGGGCGCATCGTGGTGAACATCGAATACCGGATCGATCCCGAGCGCGTCGAGGAATTCATGCAACTGATGCAGGAGAGCCGCCGCAGCCGCATGAGCCAGGGCGCGCTGGACTGGCAGGTGCTGCGCGATGTCTACGACCCCGGGCGCGTCATCGAGCAGATCACCGACGAATCCTGGACCGAGCACCTGCGCCGCTTCGACCGCGTCACGGCCACCGACGTGCAGTTGCGCGACCGCAGGCTGTCCTTCCACCTTGGCGACGAGCCGCCCGTGGTCACGCGCTACCTGGTCGAGAAGTAAGGCGAGCCGCAGCGCGCGCGGCAACAACTTGCGCCAATTGATGCGCGCGGCAGCACGCGCGCCGGACGGCGTCCCTACACTGGCCGGGCCATGACCGATACCCCAGGCTTGGTCGAGCTCGAGGCGGGCGCGCTGCATGCGGCGATCGCGCCTGCCGTGGGTGGCTCGCTGGCCAGCTTGCGCGCGCGCCTGCCGGACGGACGCTGGCTCGACTGGCTGCGGCCCGCCGTCCCACGGGGCCTGGCCGATCGCCATCCGCTTGCCATGGCGAGCTTTCCGCTGCTGCCTTTCTGCGGTCCCATGCGCCACGGGCGCGCCAGCTTCGAAGGCCGCGAGATCCGCTTCCCGCCCAACCATCCCGCAGAGGATTCGCCCCACCCGCTGCACGGCATCGGCTGGCAACAGGCGTGGCAGGTCGCCGACGCGCAGCGCCAGGCGGCGCGGCTGGTGCTGACGGTCCCGGCCACGGCGGCCTGGCCCTGGCGCTTTTCAGCCGTCCAGCGCTACCAGTTGAGCGAGCAGCAACTGCGGGTCTCGATCGCGGTGACCAATGAGGACGAGGCCGCGATGCCGGCCGGCATCGGCCACCACCCCTGCTTTCCGCACATCGCCGGCACGCGCCTGCGCACCGCGGCGGCCGGCATGTGGACCACCGACCATGAAGCCCTGCCGGTGGACGTGGAGGTGAACGAGGCCGTGCGCCGGCTGCGCGAAGGCGCACTGCTGGCCGACCTGCACCTGGACAACGGCTTCACCGGCTGGGAACGCGAAGCCCTGGTCGAATGGGCCGGGGACGAAGAGGGGCCGCCGCGCAGCCTGCTCATCGAAGCCGCGCCGCCGCTGGACTTCTTCATGCTTCACAGCCCTCGCGGCTACGACCACTTCTGCCTTGCGCCGGTGAGCCAGTGCGGCGACGCACTGAACCTGGCGCCGCGCTGGGGCGCCGATGCGATCGGCGGCACGCGGCTGGAGCCGGGCGCCACGCTGGAAGCGCACTTCACGCTGACGCCGCGCTGGCGCTAGTGCCAGGCGCCCAGGTACCTGGCGCGCCTCGGCTACATTGGCGCCATGAAAGTCAAGCTGCGCCACCTGGTCCTCGCCCTCCTGGCCCTGCTCGTGCTGGCCGTGGGCGCGGGCACCGCTGCCACCTGGGCACCCGACGTCCCCGTCGAGCAACTCAAGGCGCGCTGGGCGCAGGCCCCGTCGCAGTTCGTCGAGGTGGCCGGTCTGCAGGTGCATGTGCGTGACGAAGGTCCGCGCGATGACCCCGAGCCCATCGTGCTGCTGCACGGCACGTCCGCCAGCCTGCATACCTGGGAGGGCTGGGCGCGCGAGTTGCGCACGAACCGGCGGGTCGTGCGTTTCGACCTGCCCGGCTTCGCGCTGACCGGCCCCAACGCGCAGAACGACTATTCGGTGGACCGCTACGTCGCCTTCGTGGCAGCCATGCTCAACCAGCTCCAGTTGCGGCGCGTCGTGCTCGCGGGCAACTCACTGGGCGGGCAGATCGCCTGGTCGTTCGCGGGCACCCATCCCGAGCGCGTGGCCAGGCTGGTGCTGGTGGATGCCAGCGGCTACCCGCCCGAGTCTCTGAAGAACCGGCCCTCGGTGCCGATCGGCTTTCGCATCGCGAACACGCCCGGCTTGCGCTGGCTCATGCAAAACACCCTGCCGCGCGGCGTGGTCGATAGCAGCGTGCGCAATGTCTACGGCGACCCGGCCAAGGTCACGCCCGAGCTCGTCGACCTCTACGTCGCGATGACGCTGCGCGAGGGCAATCGCAAGGCGCTGGGCCGGCGCTTCGAGCAGGGCTACACCGGCCGGACCGAACTGCTGGCCAAGATCAAGTGCCCCACCCTCATCCTCTGGGGCGGCCGCGACCGCCTGGTGCCGCTGGAATCCGGCGAACGCTTCGCCCGGGACATCGCCGACGCCCGGCTGGTGGTGCTGGACACGCTGGGCCATGTGCCACACGAAGAGGACCCGGCGGCCACCCTGCGGGAGGTCCGGCCGTTCCTGTCGAGCCCGGGCCCGGCGCCGCGACCCTGAGCTCCAGCGCGGCCGGAGCCGATCGGCGCCGGAACTTGTGGCGCGCGGCGGGACCCCACCGATGACGGGGTGCCGACGAACAGGATGAGCATGGAGCGCAAGTACGAGGTGACGCAGCCCGCGGGCGGCGTGCCCATCAAGATGTGGACGCGCGGCGTGCCGGTGGAAGACGAGGCCATGCAGCAGCTGGCCAACGCCGCCCGCCTGCCGGTCGTGTTCAGGCACATCGCGGCGATGCCGGACGTGCACCTGGGCATAGGCGCGACGGTCGGCTCGGTCATCCCCACGCTCAAGGCCATCATCCCGGCCGCGGTGGGCGTGGACATCGGCTGCGGCATGATCGCCTGCAAGACCACGCTGCATGCCAACGACCTGCCCGGCAACCTGGCGCCGCTGCGCTCGGCGATCGAGCGGGCCGTGCCGCACGGCGGCGGTCCGCGCTCGCGCGGCCGCGACCCGGGCGCCTGGGACGAGCCGCCCGACCGAGTCGACCAGGCCTGGGGCGGCCTGGCCCAGGAGTTCGAAGCCTTGTGCGAGCTGCACCCGCGGCTGCGCCAGACGAACAACCGCAAGCACCTAGGCACGCTGGGCTCGGGCAACCACTTCATCGAGGTCTGCCTGGACGAAGAGGGCTTCGTCTGGTTCATGCTGCATTCGGGCTCGCGCGGCGTCGGCAACGCGATCGGCACCCACTTCATCGCGCTGGCGAAGAAGGACGCGGAGCAGCACCAGCGCAACTTGCCGGACCGGGACCTGGCTTACTTCGAGGAAGGGGCGCGCTACTTCGGCGACTACGTGCGCGCCGTGGGCTGGGCCCAGCGCTTCGCCGCGCGCAACCGCGAGGTGATGATGGCCAACCTGATCGCCGCCGTGCGCAAGGCGGTCCGCAAGCCTTTCGACACGCACGTGGAGGCAGTGAACTGCCACCACAACTACGTGCAGCAGGAACGCCACTTCGGCGAGGACGTGTTCGTCACCCGCAAGGGCGCGGTGAGCGCCCGGCGCGGCGAGATGGGGATCATCCCGGGCAGCATGGGCGCGCGCAGCTACATCGTGCGCGGCCTGGGCAACCCCGAGAGCTTCGACAGCTGCAGCCATGGCGCCGGCCGCGTGATGAGCCGCACGCAGGCGAAGAAGCGCTTCACGGTGGCCGACCAGGTCAGGGCCACCGCCGGCGTCGAGTGCCGCAAGGACGCCGCGGTGATCGACGAGATCCCGATGGCCTACAAGGACATCGACGCCGTCATGCGGGCGCAGGCCGACCTGGTGGAAGTGGTGCACACCCTCAAGCAGGTGGTGTGCGTCAAGGGTTGAGCAGGCCAGCCCGGGAAAGAGCTGGCCGGCTGGGCGCGCCGGTCAGCCGCGCGGCGCCACGCGCGTGTCCAAGGGCTGCGGCTGGTAGTCGGGCCGGAAACGGCAACCCGCTCCCCAGGCCGGCTCGAAGCCGCGGCAGTGCTCCGCGATCCCGGCAGGCGTGGGCATGGCGCCACCGCGCGCCCATCGCGAAAGCTCAGCCAGCAGGGTGACGTAGACGACGTCGCTCAGGTAGCTGTGGGTGCGGTCCTCGGTGAAGGTCTGCACCAGGTGACCCGCGGTGCCGGCGCGCGCCATCGTCGCGCGGAAGCCGTGGTCCATCTCGACGAAGGCGGTCGGGTCGCCGATGCCATGCACGGTCAGCACCGGCACCGGGATGCGGCCGTCGGGGTCCACATCGGCGGCGAAGTCGGCCACCGCGGCCGGGTCGGCACGATAGCGCGCGACCGCCGCATTGATCGCCGCGTCGTCGTCGGAGCCGCGGTAGCGCACGCCTTCATTGCCGAACACGCTGCGTCCGCCCATGCGCTGCGCGATGTCCTGGAAATGCCAGGTCGCCCAGGACAGGTGGCCGGGGATGGAGTCGGCCGGGATGTTCAGCACCCCGGTGAGCGTGCGCAGCTTTCGCTGCTGCTCGGGCGTGCGCAGCGCGGCCGCCCGGTCCAGGCCCAGGCAGGCGTCCACGCGGCGGCGCAGCTCGCCCGGCTCCAGCTTCATGCCGGGCGGAAGCCCCATCCACAGGGGATAGCTGCCCTCCTCCGGCCGCGGATGGTTGGCGCACAGCGCCTGGTACAGCACGCGCAGGTCGAGCCGGAAATCGTAGGACTGGCTGCCGGCGAGCACGCCACTGGAGAGCAGCACGGCGTTGTAAGGCCGCCGACCCTGCCCGTCGTCCGTGTACATCGAGGCGCCCACGGCGGCAACCGCAGCGCCCCACGACTGCCCGTGCAGCAGCGTGAGGCGCGGCTGCGCGACATGCAGCCGGAAGATGCGCCGCAGGCGCTCGGTGTCCTCGGCCGCCGCGCGGACGGCAACGCCGCCCTGGCGGAAGCTGGAACCCGCCCAGGCATACCCGGCCTTCACGACGACCGCCCAGCGCTTCAGGTCTTCGGCGGTGCGCTCCAGCGTGGGCGCGCCGAGCGTAGGACCGCCGTGCGCGTGCAGCACCAGCGTGCCGTTCCACTGCGCAGGGACGGCGACCAGGTAGAAGGCACCCGCCGAGTCTCGCCCCTGCAGGCAGCGGGCGTCCTGCGGGAGTTCCGCCGGACAGCTCGCGGCCCGCGGTGCGGACTCCTGCGGGTCGGCGGAGCCATGGGCGCAACCGGCCAGGGCCAGCGCGAGGGCAAAGGGAAGCAGCGAACGCATGACGGCTCTCAGTAGCGAAGGCCGAGCTCAAAACTGCCGCCGTCATCGGGAATCCAGCCCGACCAGCCCGCGCTGAACAGCAGCAGGCCGTTGCGGCCGCCGGTGGCGCGGACGACGCCGAGCACCGGGTTGTCGAAGGCGAGCGCGGACGTCGCGCTTCCTGCCGTATAGCTGCTGCCGCTCACGCTGGCACTGCCGGCGCTGCCCCCGGTGCCCAGCGTCGCATAGCTGCCGTCGGCCGTGCCCGGCAACAGGGTCTGCTGGGGCGCGTACAGGCGCATGCCGTAGCTGGTGGCCGACTCGCGCCACAGCACGAGGGGCACGTAGCTGCTGCCCACCTTGCCCGCGACGACCGAGCCCGAGAGCGTGCCACCGGTGGTGGTCGCCCCGCCGGTGGGCGAGGTGGCCCGCAGGTCGAAGGCATTGCGCGCCGCGTTCCAGGTGATGTAGCCCTTGGTGGTGTTCGTGCAGGCCGGATCGTAGGTGATGAACTGGCCGCTCGTGGGGTCCTGGCAGCTCTGGAAGGTGCCGGCGTTGCGCAGGCGCGCCGACGCCGCGTAGCTCGCGGCCGTGCCGCTGCTGCCGTACTGGACGCCGATCACGTTGTAGATGTTCGCGACGGTGTTGAACACCGTGGGGTTGGACGCGTTGTCGAAGGTGCTGGCGAAGGCCACCACCGGCAGGGCGCTGTTGCCCGAGGGCGCCGCGATGCCGGCTTGCAGCGCGCCGCCGGCGCCGAAGCTGAACACCGCCCCGTTCTCCGCGCTGGAGTAGCTGCAGTTGCCCAAGGGCAGCAGCACGCCGTTGCGCTTGGTGCCGGCCGTGCGCTGCAGGCTGGCATCGACGGTGATCGTGTACGCCGGCCCGGCCGGATCGATGCGCACAGTCAGCTCCTCGCCGAAGGCGTCGCCGCCCTTGTAGTCCGTCACTGCGCCGGGCAGGTTGGGGCAGGCCAGCGGGTCGGTCGTTTCCTGCACGCAGCTGAAGTTCACCGCGGCGTCCAGGCTGCCGCTGCCCTTGTACTTGGGCCAGCTGGGGTACTGGCACAACGGGCGCGTACGACCGAAGGTTGCAGCCACGCTGTCCGTCACGACGGGCGTGGAAGGCGCAAGGCCCCGTTCCACCCAGTTCTCCAGCGCCGCGAGCGAATCCCAGGACGGGATGAACACGCCGGTGCCGTGACCCATGCCGGGGACGGTGTAGAAGCGCACGCCTTGATTCGCCGCAGCCTGGCCGACGGTCGCGACGACGCGCTGGTAGTAGTCGATGGTGGAGTTGTTGCTGATCACCTCGTCGGCCAGCCCGTGCAGCAGGATCAGCCGGCCGCCGCGCGCGAGGAAGGGGCGCAGGTCCGGGTTCGCGGCATCGGTGAGGGCCGACACGTCCACGACGCGCTGCGTCCACGCGCCGGGGGCGAGCGGATCGAAGGTGAGCGCATCGAAGGCGGGCTGGCGCGTGACGAAGAACTTCACCCACTGGTCGCCCGTCACGTACATGTTCGCGTCGGCGGAAGTCGCCGGGTTGGCGGGCACGCGCCGCGTGCCGAGGTCGCGCGTGGTGAAGGGACCGGCGACCAGCGTGCCTTCCAGGATGTTGAGGCCACCGGCCTTGGTGACGCCATTCGCCAGCGCGTAGTTGCTGAAATTCAGCGGCGACTCGATGGTGCGCACCGTGTCGAGCTGCGCGTCGGACAGGCAGGTGTCGCCGAGGTCGGCGCCGCCCGCGCAGCGCAGCGAGGCGAGCACTTGCGTGTTCAGCTGCCGGCAGCTCTCCACGTTGCTCACGATGCCGTCGGAGGCGCCGTCGAGGCGGTCGCAGACGCCCAGCACGGTCCGTTGCACCAGCAGCGTCTTGGCCACGTTCATCCAGCCGGCGCCCCCGTTGTTGTAGAGGGCCCGCCCGACGGCCACGTTGTGCAGGCGCGTTCCGGTGTAGTTCAGCGCCGGCTCGTTGGCGACCACGCCGTCGTAGTCCGCCGGCCAGCGCTGGATCGCCGTGAGCGCGTCGCGCCCGCCGGTGGAGGTGCCGAGGAAATAGGATTTCGTCACACCCTTGCCGTAGCGCAGCGTGAGCAGGGCCATCGCCACGTCGTGCGTCTTCTTCAGCGAGTTGCCGCCGTAGTTGGCGAGCGCCTCGTCATTCGCAGCGAAGGCGCCGTCCGTGATGCTGCTGCTCTGGTGGCCGCTGTCGTCGCCGTAAGTGGCGTAGCCCAGGGCCAGCGGCGCGGGCTTGTCGGGCGGCCCGAAGCGCAGTTGCTCCGTGCCCTCGATCAGGATGCCGTCGAAGCCGCCGCCTCCGAACTGGATGGATTTGCCGTTCCACGCCTCGGGCAGGTTCACCGCGAATTTGATACGGGGAGACGCCGGATCCACCGGCGCGATGGAGCCGCGCACGCGGCAGTAGGCGCCCAGCGAGTTGCCGGCCGCGTCGGCCGCCACCGGGGTGGCGCTGTCGACCGTCGCGCCTCCTGTCGGCAGGCCGATGGCGGAGGCCGCGATCGTGCGGCCGGCGAGCGCCGCGCAGGCCACTTGCTGCACTTCGGGCGGCGGCGGCGGATCCGCCGACACGGGGCTGCTTTCGCCGCCGCCCCCGCAGGACGCGAGCAAGATGGCGATGAAAGCGAGTGCGGGCAGGCGCGGCGCTTGGCCGCGCCCCGGACGCTGGGGCATGGTTGTCTCCTGTGACTGACTTCCGGTTCAAGGGCCGGCTGGCTGCGAACGATAGGGAGGCAACTCCATAAGGTCAAATACAATGAACAGCGGATCTGCAGACGAAAATCGTATGCAGCCGCCCGCCGCCCGTTCATGGACCTCAAGCACCTTCGTTACTTCGTGGCCGTCGCCGAGACCGGGCACATCACGCGCGCCGCCCAGCGCCTCGGCATGCAGCAGCCGCCCCTGAGCCAGCAGATCCGCGCACTCGAGGAAAGCCTGGGCACCGCGCTGTTCCACCGTCATCCCAAGGGCGTGACGCTCACCGACAGCGGCCAGCTGCTGCTGGAGGACAGCCGCCGCCTGCTGCAAGAGGCGGAGGCGGTGCGCTCGCGCATGCACGCCGTCGCCGCCGGCCACGCGGGCGTCCTCGCCGTCGGCTTCACCAGCTCCGCCGCCTCGCATGCCTTCACGCCCCAGGTCCTGCGCGCCTGCCGCCGGGCCTATCCCGACATCGCGCTGCAGATCCGCGAGGATCACGCCGCCGGCCTCACCGAGGCGGTCGCTGCGGGCCGGCTGCACTGCGGTTTCCTGCGCGTGCCGGTCGAGCGGCCGCCGGGGCTGCGGTTTGAAACGCTGCTGCGCGAGCCCGTGCTCGTGGCCTTGCCGGTGGGCCACCCGCTGCTCGCGCGCAAGGGACGCGGGCTGGCGCTGCCGCTGATGCGCGATGAGGCTTTCATCCTCGTGCGGCAAAGCGGCGCGCCCGGCCTCTACGCGCAGTTGCTCGCCCTGTGCGAGGACCAGGGGTTCACGCCCTCGGTCAAGCACGAGGTCTCGCGCATGATGACGGCACTGAACCTCGTCGCTGCTGGCGAAGGCATCACGATCGTGCCGGCCTCGATGCGCGGCGCGCACCCGGATGCCATCGAGTACCGGCCGCTGGCCGGCGCGCGCAGCCTGGATGCGCCGCTCACGCTGGTCTACCGTGAGTCCGAATTGCGCGGACCCTTGCAGTCGTTCGTGAAGCTGGCGCGCGACGCCGCACCGCGCGGCGGGGCGCGCTGATGCGACGCCGGCAGGTCCTCGGCGCGGCGGCGGCCGCGGCCACCGCTCCCATCCGCAGCTGGGGCGCCGGTGTCGTGCGGCTCATGGTCGCCTATCCGCCCGGCGGCGTCAGCGACCAGGTGGCGCGGATGCTGGCCGAACGACTCGGACCCGAGCTGGGCACCACGGTGATCGTGGAAAACCGGCCCGGCGCCGGCGGCGGCGTCGCGCTGGCGCAGCTCGCGGTCGCCCGTGCCGACGGGCGCACGCTCGCGTTCTCGGCGATCAGCCCGCTGGCGCTGTCGCCGCACTTCGGCACGCCGCTGCCCCGCGTGGCGCCGGTGAGCGGCGTGATGCACACACCCTTGTTGCTGGTCGGCACGCCGGCGCTCGCGGCGAGCGGTTTCGCAGACATGGTGCGGCTGGCGCGCGGCAATGCGCCTCTGCGCTGGGCGACCTCGGGCGTGGGCACCATCGGCCACCTCGCGCTGGAGCACATGCGCAGCCGGCACCACCTGGCGCTGGTGCACATCCCCTACAGCGGGGGCGCGCCGCAGCTGCAGGATGCGCTCGCGGGACGTTTCGAGCTGCTGTCCACCAATCTCGCGCCGCTGCAGATCGAGTACGTGCGCGCCGGCCGGCTGACGCCGCTCGCACTGGGGGCGCCGCAGCGCTCGGCCCTGCTGCCGCAGGTCCCCACCTTCGCCGAGGTCGCCAGCCCGGCGGCGCATCTCACCTCGCTGTTCGGCGTGTTCGCGCCGGAAGGAACGCCGGCCGAAACGGTCGCGCTGCTCAATGCCGCCTGTGCCCGGGTGCTGGTGCAGCCCGGGTTCCAGCGCCTTCTGGCGGACGCGGGCAACCTGCCGGCCACGGGCAGCGCCCACGCGTTCGCGCGCGAGATCGAGCGGCAGTCCGCGGCGAACGCGAAGCTCGTCGAGACACTGCAGCGCTGACCGGGCTCGCCTGGCCGGCGATGGCCGGCGCCCGCGCTTTCAGTGCGCCTTCTTGGTCCCGAGCTTGGATTCCTTGCCCTGCAGCAGCCGGTAGATGTTCTCGCGGTGCCGCCAGGCCAGCAGCAGCGCCATCAGGAACAGCGCGGTGGCCACGCGGGCGTCGGCATACCAGGCGACGTGGTCGCCCAGCAGGTAGTACATGGGGGCGAACGCGGCCGCCACCAGCGAGGCCAGCGAGGAGTAGCGGAAGAAGAAGGCGATGATCAGCCAGCTGGCCGCGGTCGCCAGGCCCAGCACCCAATCGATGCCGAACACCACGCCGATGAAGGTGGCCACGCCCTTGCCGCCCTGGAAGCGGAAGAACACCGGGTACAGGTGGCCGAGGAAAGCGGCCAGGCCCACCATGGCCAGGGTGCCCTCCTGCAAGCCGTAAGGCGGGCCGAAGAACTTGACCAGCAGCACCGGCACCAGGCCCTTGAAGGCATCGAGCAGCAGCGTGACGATCGCGGCCGCCTTGCTGCCGGAGCGCAGCACGTTTGTGGCGCCCGGGTTCTTGCTGCCGAAGGTGCGGGGATCGGACAAGCCCATCACCTTGCTCACGATCACTGCGAAGGCGAGCGAGCCCAGGAGGTAGGCGGCGATGGCGGCGAGGATGGGATAGAGCGCTTGCACGGCCGCTATTCTGCCAGCGCGCAGTTCACGGCTTTGGCCTGCAGCAGTTGCACGCAGACCTGGGGCGCGATGCCCACCAGGTAGCCGCGCCGGCCGCCGTTGATCAGGATGCGCGGCAGCGCGAGGATGCTCCCCTCGATGTACACCGGCATGGGCTTGCGGGTGCCGAAGGGCGAGGTGCCGCCCACCAGGTAGCCGCTGTGGCGGTTGGCCACTTCGGGCTTGCAAGGCTCCACCGACTTGGCGCCGATCTGGCGCGCCAGGTTCTTGGTCGACACGGTGCGGTTGCCGTGCATCAGGATGACCAGCGGCCGCGCCTTCTCGTCTTCCATGATCAGCGTCTTGACCACCGCGAACGGGTCCCAGCCCAGCGCCTGCGCGCTGTGCTGGGCGCCGCCGTGCTCCAGGTACTCGTAGGGATGTTCGCTGAAGTCGACGCCGGCCGTCTTCAGCAGCGCCGTCGCCGGCGTTTCGCTGACATGGGCCTTCTTGGCCATTACGCGGCCAGGTCGCGCATGCGCCAGCGCAGCTTGTCGATCTCGGCCAGCAGCTCGGGCGGCAAGGTGGTGCCGAAGGCGTCCAGGTCTTCGTCGAGCTGCGCCAGCGAGGTCACGCCGATGATGGTGCTGGCCACCACCCACTTGGTGTAGCAGTAGGCCAGCGCCATGCGCGCCGGCGTCAGGCCGTGCTCGCGCGCGAGCTGGTTGTACTGGCGCGCCGCGGCCAGCGCGTCCTCGCGGCCCCAGCGGCCGGCCCGCACCGAGGCGAACTTGCCGATCCGCGCGTCGCGCGGCGTGGCCGGGCCGTCCAGGCCCGAGTCGTCGTACTTGCCCGTGAGCAGCCCGAAGCCGAGCGGCGAGTACGCCAGCAGGGACACGCCCAGCCGGTGCAGGCTCTCGTCCAGGCCGTTCTCCACCGAGCGGTTGATCAGGCAGTACGGGTTCTGCACCGTGGCCACGCGCGGCAGGCCATGCTGCTGCGCCAGCCGCACGAACTCGTGCAGGCCATAGGGCGTCTCGTTCGACAGGCCGATGTGGCGAATCTTGCCCTGCTTCACCAGGCGGCCCAGCGCCTCGAGCTGCTCGTGGATCGAGGTCTGCGTGCGCTCCTTGGCGGGGTCGTAGTACAGGGCGCCGAACATGGGCACGTTGCGCTCCGGCCAGTGGATCTGGTAGAGGTCGATGACCTCGGTCTGCAGGCGCCGGAGCGACTGCTCGCAGGACGCGAGGATGTCTGCGGCGGTCATCCCGGAGCCCTCGCGCACCCAGGGCATGCCGCGCGAGGGGCCGGCCACCTTGGTCGCCAGCACCACCTTGGCGCGCAGGCCGGGGTTGGCCTTGAACCAGTTGCCGATGATGGTCTCGGTGGCGCCGTAGGTCTCGGCGCGCGCCGGCACGGCATACATCTCCGCCGTGTCGAGGAAGTTGACGCCGCGTTCCACGGCGCGCGACAGGATGGCGTGGGCATCCGCCTCGCCGACCTGCTCGCCGAAGGTCATGGTGCCGAGGCAGACGGGGGTGACGTGCAGGTCGCTCTGGCCGAGCTGGATCTTGCGCATGTTGTTGACTGCAGGAAAGCCGGTGAAGGGCGCGATCTTAGCCCTGAGCCCTTATCCCTCAAGTACGCTCGAAATCGATGAACCCCTGCCGGGGATCGACGGACACCAGGCGCACCTTCAGCGCATCGCCGACGTCCGCGTCTTCGAAGCCGCGCACCAGGCGCCCTTCCACCAGGGGCCGCGTGATGCGCACGAACACGCCCTTGGGCGACGCGCCGGTGACCAGCGCCTCAAAGGTTTCGCCGATGCGGCCTTGCAGCAGCAGCGCGGCCGCCGCCTTGAGCACCGTGCGCTCCACCCGCGTCGCATTGTCCTCTTGCAAGGTGCAGTGGCGCGCGATGGCCGACAGCTGGCCGAACGAATACGGCGGCGCCTCGCCGCGCAGCGCGGCCTTCACCAGCCGCTGGGTGACCAGGTCGGGGTAGCGCCGGTTGGGCGCCGTGGAGTGCGCGTAGTCGTTGACCGCCAGGCCGAAGTGCGCCGGGCCGGCCGCGCCTGCCGGGGTGGCGCTGTACTCGCCCGAGCCGAGCATCTTGAGCACCTTGAGCGACAGGTCGGCGAAGCCCTCGGGATCGGCCTGGCGGCGCGCGCACAGGAAGCGGTCGAGCGCGACGGCGTCGGGTTCCGCCGGCAAGCTGACGCCGTGGGACGCCGCCAGCGCCTCGATGCGGTCCCAGCGCCGCGGCGCCTGCAGGAAACGGCGCAGCGAAGGGAAGCCGCTCTGCACCAGGAAGTGCGCCGTCGCCGCATTGGCCGCGATCATCAGGTCGGCGATCAGGTCCTTGGCGCGGTTCTTCTCGTCGGGCTGGATGTCCACCAGGCGGCCCGCATCGTCGAACAGCGGCCGGGCCGAAAGCGACTTCAGGTTGAGCGCGCCGCGCTCCTGGCGGCGGCGGCGCAGGCGCTGCGCGACCTCGTCGTGCAGCCGCAGCTGCTCGTCCAAGCCCGGCACGCCGGCCAGCGGCGCGGGGGCCGGGCCTTCGCCGTCGAGCCAGCGCGACACACCGCCGTAGGCCAGCTTGGCGCGATTGATCACCACCGCCCGCGCCAGCCGCGCCGACGACACGCTGCCGTCGGTTTCCACCTGCAGGTCGATGACGACCGCGAAGCGCTCCTCGCCTTCGTTCAGCGAGGTGAGGTCGGTGGACAGGCGCTCCGGCAGCATGGGGAACACGCCGGCCGCGGTGTAGACCGAGGTCGTGTTGCCGGCCGCATGCGCCTCGACGGCGCCGCTCGCGCCGACGCTGCCGGCGACGTCGGCCACGGCCACCAGCAGCCGGGTGGCGCCGCCCGGCAGCGCCTGCGCCACCGACAGCTGGTCGAGGTCACGCGTGTCGTCGTTGTCGATCGAGAACCAGGTGAGCGCGCGCAGGTCTTCCACGCCCGTTCCCGCCGCCACCGCGACATGGCGCGCCGCCTCGGCCTCCTGCAGGGCCTGCGGCGCGAAAGCCGGCTCCAGCCCGCGCTCGCGCATCGTCGCGTCGGCGAAGGTGCGGAGGTCCGGCAGGCCGTTAGGGGTCATGACCGGCGCGCCTTCTCTTCCTCGCGCAGCCGCAGCACGCGCCGCTGCACCTTGCCCGTGGTCGTCATGGGGAGCGCGTCGATGAACTCGATCTCCTTCGGGTACTCGTAGGGGGCCAGCTTGCCGCGCACATGCAGCTGCAGTTCCTCCACCAGCCTGTCGTCGCCCTGCACGCCCGGCGCCAGCACGACGAAAGCCTTGACCACCGCGCCGCGCTCCGGGTCCGGCTTGGGCACGACGGCCGCGTTCACCACCGCCGGGTGCTTGACCAGGCAGTTCTCGATCTCGCTCGGGCCGATGCGGTAGCCGGCGGCCTTGAACACGTCATCCGCGCGGCCCTGGTACCACAGGTAGCCATCCTCGTCGCGCGTGGCCAGGTCGCCGGTGCGGCACCAGTCGCCGGTGAACTTGGCGCGCGTGGCCTCGTCCTTCTTCCAGTAGCCGAGGAAGAAGATCGGGTCGGGATCGCCATGCACGTCGTAGCGGTTGACCGCGACGTCGCCTGGCACGCCGACCGGGCACTCGTTGCCCTGGTCGTCGATCACCGCGACGCGGTGGCCCGGGTAGGGCCGGCCCATGCTGCCGGGCCGCGCGGGCCAGCCGACAAGCTCCCGATGCGCCGTCAATCCGCCGCCGGGCCGCCCCAAGGCGGGTTGGGCCCCCTCGGGGGGCAGCGAACCACGCGAAGCGGGGAGCGCGGGGGTCCATTCCATGGCGTTGTTGCCGACCACGTAGTTCATCTCGGTCTGGCCGAACATCTCGTTGACGATCACGCCGAGCTGGTCGCGGCAGTAGGCGAACACCGCGTCGCCTACCGCCTCGCCCGCGCTCATCAGGCCCTGCAGCTTCAGCCGGAAGCGCCGGCGCGGCTCGGGATAGGCCTTCATCATCGCCTTGAGCGCCGTGGGAAACAGGAAGCTGTGCGTGACGCCGTGCTCCTGCATCAGCGTGAAAGCCAGCTCCGGGCTGAAGCGGCCGTTGTAGGCCACGATCGGGCGGCCGAAGTACAGCGATGGCAGCAGCGCATCCATCAAGCCGCCGGTCCAGGCCCAGTCAGCCGGGCTCCAGAAAACGGCCTGGCTGTCGGCGCGCGCGGCCTGGGGGTCGAAGCCGAACCAGTTCTGGCTGCACACGAAGCCCGGCAGGTTGCCGATCAGCGCGCGGTGCGGGATCAGGGCGCCCTTGGGCGGGCCGGTCGTGCCGCTGGTGTAGATCAGCACGGCGCCCTCGTCCGCCTTGGTCTCGACGGGGTCGAAGTGCGACCCCTGGCGCGGCAGCTCCCAGCCGAAGTTCAGGTCGGCCTGCACGGCGGCGGCGCCCACGCCGATCACGTGGCGCAGCGCCGCGCAGCGGCTTCGCACCTCGGCGATCGCCGCGAAGGCGTTCTCGTCGCAGATCGCGACCACCGCATCGCTGTCCTGCAGCCGGTATTCGAGCGCCTCGGGACCGAACAAGATCGACAGCGGCATCGCCACCGCGCCCATCTGGAACACCGCCATGTAGGCCACCGCGGTCTCGAAGCGCTGCGGCAGCACGATGGCGACGCGGTCGCCGCGTTTCACGCCCAGCGAAGTCAGCAGGTTGCTGGTGGCGTTGGCCCGCGCCTGCAACTCCGTGAAGCTCAGCGTCGAGTCGTCACCGCGCGCGCCGTGGGCATGGATGGCCACGCGACGGGCGGCGCCGGGCGCGGCGGCCCAGCGGGCGGAACACACCTGCGCGATGTTGAAGCGTTCGGGCACATGCCAGCCGAACTGGGCGTGCATGCGCGCGTGGTTGTCCCGGCCTCGACTGACGCTCATCGCTCGTCTCCCCAATAATCGCCCGAATGTACCAAGTGAAGAATGCCTGCCGCAGCGAGTTTGTCCGCATCCGCCACCTCGACTACCACGTGCTGCAGTGGGGCGTGCCGGGACCGGGCAAGACGCCGCTGGTGATGGTCCACGGCTGGATGGATGTGGCGGCTTCGTGGCAGTTCGTGGTCGACGCCTTCGCGCAGGACCACTACATCGTGGCGCCCGACTGGCGCGGCTTCGGCCTGACCGAGGCCGCGCCCTGCGACAACTACTGGTTTCCCGACTACCTGGCCGACCTCGATTGCCTGCTCGACCACTATGCGCAGGATGCCGCCGTGAACCTGGTGGGCCACAGCATGGGCGGCAACATCGCCATGCTGTACTCGGGTTCGCGGCCGGAGCGCATCCGCCGGCTGGTGAACCTGGAAGGCTTCGGCATGGCGGTGACGCGTCCGGAGCAGGCGCCGCGGCGCTACGCCAAGTGGATGGACGAACTCAAGGCGCTGCATCGCGGCGAGATGGCGCTCAAGAGCTACGACTCGGCCGCCGGCGTGGCGCGGCGCCTGATGAAGACCAATCGCCGGCTGGGCCAGGACAAGGCCGACTGGCTCGCCACACACTGGGCCCGGCCCGATGCCGACGGCACTTGGCGCATCCTGGGCGACCCGGCCCACAAGATCATCAACGCCCAGCTGTACCGCGTGGACGAGGTGCTCGAGATCTACAAGTCGATCGGCGCGCCCACCCTGGCCGTGGAAGCCAGCGACGACAGCCTGGCGCAGTGGTGGGAAGGCAAGTTCACGCTGGCCGAGTTCCATGAGCGCCTCAAGTGCGTGCCCGACTGCCGCATCACCCGGGTGGATGACGCCGGGCACATGCTGCACCACGACCAGCCGGCGCAAGTGGCCCGGCTGATCGAGGATTTCATCGGCTAGCCCCAGCTGAAGCCCAGCCTTTCCGCCTTCCTGCGGATGAGGAAAATTACCGCTGTGCCTCACCAGCTCGGCGTAGGAGGTAACAACGCTTGATGTAGGACTGCGCCGACTCTACCCTGCCGTCACTGGTTGTGATCGGGGTGACGGATGCGTAGGAAATGTTGGGGACTATTGCTGGCCTGCCTGGTGCCTTTCGCGGCATCCGCCGATGAGCTTGGCGATGGACTGGCGACCCTGTGGGAAGTGCTGTGGCACCAGAGCGGCACGCCCACGCGCATCGTCCGCTGGGAGAACGACATCCGCGTGCGCTTTTCCGGCATCAACGTCGATGCGCACCGCGAGCACACCCTGCAGGCGCTGCGCGCCGTCACCGGCGAAGCGAACGTCAAGCTGATCGACGTCACCGGCCAGCCGGATGAGAAGACTGCCAACCTGACGGTCGAGATCACGCCCGACGACCAGCTCGAAGACAACCAGCCCTGCGTCACCTACCTCAACTTCAAGGTCGAGACCCGGATCGATTCGGGCCGCGTCCAGATGCGCGACCGCGACGCCTGGCGCTGCGCCCACCACGAGGCGATGCATGTCATGGGCGTGCGCGGCCATCCCGCCGGGCAAACGGTGCTGAGCTACTTTCCATGGAAGATCGACGGACTGCTGCCCCTGGACCGGGTGATGCTGCGCGCCTGGTACTCGCCGCGCATGGCCGGCGGCATGACGCCCTTCGAGGCCCTGCCGGTGCTGGCCGACGAACTGGTCGCCACGGTGCCGGCCGAGCAGCGCCAGGCCGCGGCGCAGGCGCGCGACGCCTTCTTCGCCAACACCATCCGTCAGATGCACGCCTATGCCACCGGCCAGGGCGACGTGCCCGCGGTGGTCAAGCGCTCGGGCAAGTCCACCGGCGAAGGCATCCGCTTCGGCCGCAGCGAAATGAGTTACTTCCTCGGCATCGCCTACCTGGAAGGCGCCACCGTCACGCGTGACGCCACCGAGGCGGTGCGCTGGCTGGAACGCGCCGCCACCCTGGGCAACCGCGGCGCGCAGGCCAAGCTGGGCGCCTTCAGGTAGCCCTCTCCCGCTCGGGGCCGCGGCCAGCGCGGCGTGAGAGAATTCCCGGCTTTCCGGAAACTCTCTCACCATGGACGCAGAACACATCAACCAGATCGGCGCCAGCCTCACCGATCTTTCCGCCCGAGCCCAAGCCCTACGGGGGTATCTTTGACTTCGACGCCAAGTCGGAGCGCCTGAGAACCGTCACCGCCGCCCTGGAAGACCCGGCGGTCTGGAACGATCCCAAGAAGGCCCAGGAACTGGGCAAGGAAAAGAAGCAGCTCGATGACGTGGTGCTCACGTTGTCGAACCTCGCGCGCGATCTCGGCGACAACCTCGAGTTGTACGAGATGAGCAAGGAGGAAGGCGACCACGCCGGGCTGATCACCATCGAAACGGACGCCGCGCGCCTGGCCAAGGACGTGGAGGCGCTGGAGTTCCGGCGCATGTTCAACAACCCGGCCGACCCGCTGAACTGCTTCCTGGACATCCAGGCCGGCGCCGGCGGCACCGAAGCCTGCGACTGGGCCAGCATGCTGCTGCGCCAATACCTCAAGTACGCCGAGCGCAAGGGCTTCAAGACCAGCGTCGAGGACGAATCGCCCGGCGACACTGCCGGCATCAAGGGCGCCACGATCAAGATCGAGGGCGAGTACGCCTACGGCCTGTTGCGCACCGAAACCGGCGTGCACCGGCTGGTGCGCAAGTCCCCCTTCGACTCGGCCGGCGGTCGCCACACCAGCTTCGCCAGCGTGTTCGTCTACCCCGAGATCGACGACTCGATCGAGATCGACATCAACCCGGCGGACGTGCGGGTGGACACCTACCGCGCCTCGGGCGCGGGCGGCCAACACATCAACAAGACCGATTCGGCGGTGCGCCTGACCCACATGCCCACCGGCATCGTGGTGCAGTGCCAGGACAGCCGCAGCCAGCACTCCAACCGCGACGTCGCCTGGCGGCGCCTGCGCTCGCGCCTGTACGACCACGAGATGCGCAAGCGCATGGAAGAACAGCAGAAGCTCGAGGCCACCAAGACCGACGTCGGCTGGGGTCACCAGATCCGAAGCTACGTGCTGGACCAGAGCCGCATCAAGGACCTGCGCACCAGCGTGGAAATCTCCAACACCCAGAAGGTGCTGGACGGCGACCTCGACACCTTTATCGAGGCCTCGCTCAAACAAGGCGTCTGACCGGACCACGGGCAGGCCCATAAGGAGAACATCGCCATGCGCGAAGGACAGAACGTGATCTACCGGGCCGACTACCAGCCGCCCGCGTACTGGATCGACACCGTCGAACTCTGCTTCGACCTCGACCCGGCCAAGACCCGGGTGCTCAATCGGATGAAGCTGCGTCGCAATGCGCAGATGCCGGCGCAACCGCTGCGCCTGGACGGCGAGGAGCTGAACCTGGCGCGGGTGCTGGTCAACGGCCAGGGCACCTCGTTCAAGATGGAAAACGGCCAGCTGGTGCTGGAGAACCTGCCGGCGGGCGACGAGCCCTTTGAGCTGGAGATCTTCAGCACCTGCGCGCCCGCCAAGAACACCACGCTCTCGGGTCTGTACACCAGCGGCGACTCGTTCTTCACGCAGTGCGAAGCCGAGGGCTTCCGCCGCATCACCTACTTCCTGGACCGCCCGGACGTGATGGCCAGCTACACCGTGCTGATCCGCGCGGACAAGGCCAGGTACCCGGTGCTGCTGTCCAACGGCAACCTGGTCGATCAGGGCGAGCTGGACGACGGCCGCCACTTCGCCAAGTGGGTGGACCCGCACCGCAAGCCCAGCTACCTGTTCGCGCTGGTGGCCGGCCAGCTGGTGGCGCGCGAGCAGCGCATCACCTCGCGCGCCGGCAAGGAGCACCTGCTGCAGGTGTACGTGCGGCCCGGCGACCTCGACAAGACCGAGCACGCGATGAACTCGCTCATGGCCTCGGTCGCCTGGGACGAGGCCCGCTTCGGCCTGCCGCTGGACCTGGAGCGCTTCATGATCGTCGCCACCAGCGACTTCAACATGGGCGCCATGGAAAACAAGGGCCTGAACATCTTCAACACGAAGTACGTGCTGGCCAGCCAGGCCACCGCCACCGACACCGATTTCTTCAACATCGAATCGGTGGTCGGCCACGAGTACTTCCACAACTGGACCGGCAACCGCATCACCTGCCGCGACTGGTTCCAGCTGTCGCTCAAGGAGGGACTGACGGTCTTCCGCGACCAGGAGTTCAGCATGGACCTGGCGGGCGAGGCCTCGGCCCGCGCGGTCAAGCGCATCGAGGACGTGCGCGTGCTGCGCACCATGCAGTTTCCGGAGGACGCGGGGCCGATGGCGCACCCGGTGCGCCCCGAGCAGTACCTGGAGATCAACAACTTCTACACCGTGACGGTGTACGAGAAGGGCGCCGAGGTCGTGCGCATGATGCAGACGCTGGTCGGCCGCGAAGGCTTCCGGCGCGGCATGGACCAGTACTTCCAGCGCCACGACGGACAGGCCGTCACCTGCGACGACTTTTCGCAGGCCATCGCCGACGCCAACCCCGGGTCCCGGCTCGCGCAGACGCTGGAGCAGTTCAGGCGCTGGTACAGCCAGGCCGGAACGCCGCGGGTGAAGGCCGAGGGCCGCTGGGACGCGGACTCGGGCATCTACAGCCTGACCCTGAGCCAATCGTGCCCGCCCACCCCCGACCAGCCGGCCAAGGATCCGTTCGTCATCCCGATCGGCCTGGGCCTGATCTCGGGCGGCGTCGAAATCGCCAACGGCATGCACGTGCTCACGGAGCAGAGCGAGACGCTCACCTTCCCCGGCCTGCAGTCCGAGCCCGTGCCTTCCATCCTGCGCGGCTTCAGTGCCCCAGTGGTGCTGGAGTTCGACTACCCCGACGAACAGCTGCTGGCGCTGCTGGCGCACGACGCCGACCCGTTCAACCGCTGGGAAGCAGGCCAGCGCCTGGCGCTGGGCCGCGCCCTCGCCTACCTGCGCACGCCCGGCCTGGCGCGCAGCGACATCCGGCTCGATGCGCCCTTCGTCGAGGCCATGCGCGGCATCCTGCGCCATCCCACGCTGGATCCGGCCTTCAAGGAGCTGGTGCTCACGCTGCCCGCCGAAACCTACATCTCCGAGCAGCTGGACACGGTGGACCCGCAGCGCGTGCACATGGTGCGCGACGCCATGCGCGAGCAGCTCGCGCAGGCGCTGTTCCACGACTGGGAATGGGCCTTCGAGCAGCACCGGGAGAACGGCGCCTACCGGCCCGATCCGCGCTCGTCCGGCCGCCGCGCCCTCGCCGGCCTGTCGCTCATGCACCTGTGCATCGCCGCGCGCAAGAGCGGCGACACGGTGTGGCCGGGCAAGACCCTGCAGCGCTTCAAGGACGCGAGCAACATGACCGACCGCTTCAACGCGCTCACCGCGCTGGTGGTCAGCGGCCATGAACTCGCGGCGCCGGCGCTGGCGCGCTTCCATGCCACCTTCCAGGACGATGCGCTGGTGCTGGACAAGTGGTTCGCCCTGCAGGCGGGCGCGCCGGACCGCGGCGGCAACATCCTGCCCATCGTCAAGCAGCTGATGAACCACCCGGACTTCAACATCCGCAACCCCAACCGCGCGCGCAGCCTGATCTTCAGTTACTGCAATGCCAACCCCGGCGCCTTCCACCGCCCGGATGCCGCGGGCTACGTGTTCTGGAGCGAGCGGGTGACCGAGCTCGATGCCTTCAACCCGCAGGTGGCGGCGCGCCTGGCGCGGGCGCTGGACCGCTGGAAGAAGCTCGAGGAGCCGCTGCGCAGCGCCGCGCGCGAGGCCATCGCCCGCGTGGCCGCCAAGCCGGACCTGTCGAACGACGTGCGCGAGGTCGTGACGCGCGCGCTGGCGGACTGAGGAGAACGCGCGGATGACCCAACGCATTTCCCTCACCCGCTACCTCGTCGAGCAGCAGCGCATCCGGCACCACCTGCTGGCCGAGCTGCGCCTGCTGATCGAAGTGGTGGCCCGCGCCTGCAAGGGCATCAGCCATGCGGTGACCCAGGGCGCGCTCGGCGGCGTGCTGGGCAGCGCCGGCAGCGAGAACGTGCAGGGCGAGGTCCAGAAGAAGCTGGACATCATCGCCAACGAGGTGCTGATCGAGGCCAACGAATGGGGCGGCCACCTGGCGGCGATGGCCAGCGAGGAAATGGACGGCATCTACGCCGTGCCCAACCGCTTTCCCCAGGGCGAGTACCTGCTGCTGTTCGACCCGCTCGACGGCTCTTCCAACATCGACGTCAACGTCAGCATCGGCACCATCTTCAGCGTGCTGCAGAAACCCGAGGGCAGCACCGGGGTCACGGAGCAGGACTTCCTGCAGCCGGGCAGCCGGCAGGTGGCGGCCGGCTACTGCATCTACGGCCCGCAGACCACGCTGGTGCTCACCCTGGGCCACGGCGTCGTGATGTTCACGCTGGACCGCGAGCAGGGCTCCTTCGTTCTCACCGGCGAGGACCTGCGCGTGCCCGAGGACACCAGGGAATTCGCGATCAACATGAGCAACATGCGGCACTGGGACGCCCCGGTGAAGCGCTACGTCGACGAATGCCTGGCCGGCAAGGAAGGTCCGCGCGGCAAGGACTTCAACATGCGCTGGATCGCCTCGATGGTGGCGGACGTGCACCGCATCCTGACCCGCGGCGGCATCTTCATGTACCCCTGGGACAAGCGCGAGCCGGACAAGCCCGGCAAGCTGCGCCTGATGTACGAGGCCAACCCGATGTCCTGGATCATCGAGCAGGCGGGCGGCGCCGCCACCAACGGCCGCCAGCGCATCCTCGACATCCAGCCGAACGGCCTGCATGAGCGGGTGTCGGTGATACTGGGCTCGCGCAACGAGGTGGAGCGGGTCACCCAGTACCACTTGAACTGAACTCAGCGCGCCCGCGCCAACCGGAGGACGACCATGGCCAAGAAAAAGATGAATGCCTTCTACGCGCAATCCGGCGGCGTCACCGCCGTGATCAACGCCACCGCCTGCGGCGTGATCCAGACGGCACGCGCGAACAAGGACAAGATGGGCAAGGTGTACGCGGGGCGCAACGGCATCATCGGCGCGCTGACCGAGGACCTGATCGACACCGGCAAGGAGTCGGCCGCGGCGATCGCGGCCCTGCGCTACACGCCCTCGGGCGCCTTCGGCTCCTGCCGCTACAAGCTCAAGTCGCTGGAGGCCAACAGGCGCGAGTACGAGCGCCTGATCGAGGTCTTCCGCGCCCACGACATCGGCTACTTCTTCTACAACGGCGGCGGCGACTCGGCCGACACCTGCTTCAAGGTGAGCCAGCTGTCCGAGAGCATGGGCTATCCGATCCAGGCGATCCACGTGCCCAAGACCGTGGACAACGACCTGCCGATCACCGACTGCTGCCCCGGCTTCGGCTCGGTGGCCAAGTACGTGGCGGTGTCGGCGTTGGAAGCGTCCTTCGACGTGCGCTCCATGGCCCTGACCTCGACCAAGGTGTTCGTGCTGGAGGTGATGGGCCGGCATGCGGGCTGGATCGCAGCGGCCGGCGGCCTGATCGAGGAACACGGCATCCCGGTGGTGGTGCTGTTCCCCGAAGTCGCGTTCGACGAGGCCAAGTTCCTGGCCCGCGTCGATGCGCTGGTGAAGAAGCACGGCTACTGCACCGTGGTCGTCTCAGAAGGCGCCCACCATGCCGACGGCACCTTCCTCGCCGAGCAGGGCACCAAGGACGCCTTCGGCCACGCCCAGCTCGGCGGCGCCGCACCGGTGGTGGCCAACATGATCAAGAAGGGCCTGGGCTACAAGTTCCACTGGGCCGTGGCCGACTACCTGCAGCGCGCGGCGCGCCACATCGCCAGCAAGACCGACGTGAAGCAGGCCTACGAGCTCGGCGCGGCGGCGGTGAAGATGGCGCTGAAGGGCCACAACGCCGTGATGCCGACCATCGACCGCACCAGCGATGCGCCCTACCGCTACAAGATCGGCATGGCGCCGCTGGCCAAGGTCGCGAACGTCGAGAAGTTCATGCCGCGCGACTTCATCACCGCGGACGGGTTCGGCATCACCGCCAAGTGCAAGCGCTACCTGATGCCCCTGATCCAGGGCGAAGATTCCCCGACCTACAAGAACGGCATGCCGGTGTACGCGACCCTGAAGAACGTCGCCGTCGCCAAGAAGCTGCCGGCATTCGACCTGAAATGATTCCTCAGCGCAGCCTGCTGCTGGCGCTGTGCCTGGCGGCCGGGGCCGCGCTGGCACAGGCGCCGGCCCCTGTCGTCAAGCCCGGCGACAACCTCGTCGTCGAGGGCATCCCGCCGGTGCCGGCCGGCACCGCCGAGCGCGTCGCGCAATACACCGAGTTCCGTTCGGCGGCGCTGCGCGACTGGCACCCCAAGCGCCGCGAGATGCTGATCGGCACCCGCTTCGGCGATACGGTGCAGGTGCACGCCGTGCGCGTGCCGCAGGGCGCGCGCACGCAGCTCACCTTCTTCCCTGACCGCGTGGCCGGCGCCTCGTTCCAGCCGACCCACGGCAACTACTTTGTGTTCAGCAAGGACGTGGGCGGCGGCGAGTGGCACCAGCTCTACCGCTACGACATGGCCGACGCCCGTGTCACCCTGCTGACCGACGGCAAGTCGCGCAACACCGGCATGGTGTGGAACCGGGCCGGCGACTGCATCGCCTACATGTCCACCCGCCGCACCGGCAGGGACAGCGACCTGTACCTGATGGACCCGGCCGATCCGAAGAGCGACCGCCTGCTGCTGCCGCTGGAAGGCGGCGGCTGGGGCGCGAGCGACTGGTCGCCCGACGGCCGCCAGATCGCCCTGCTGGAATTCATCTCCATCAACGAATCGCGGCTGTGGCTTGTCGATGTGGCCGCCGGCACCAAGCGCCTGATCACGCCGCCGCAGTCCGGCGAGCAGGTCTTTCACGGCGCGGCCCAATTCAGCCGCGACGGCAAGGCGCTGTACGTCAGCACCGATCTCGGCTTCGAGTTCCGCCGCCTCGCGCACCTGGACCTGGCCACGCTGCAGTGGCAATTCCTGACCAGCGACATCCCCTGGGACGTCGAGTCCTTCCAGCTCTCGGACGACGGCCGCACGCTGGCCCTGCTCACGAACGAGGCGGGCGTGGGACGCCTGCGCTTCATGGACACGGCCACGCACCGGCATCGCCCGGGCCCGGCGCTGCCCGTGGGCGTGCCGGGCGGCATCCAGTGGCACAAGAACAACCGCGAGCTCGGCTTCACGCTGAGCGCGGCCAAATCGCCGGCCGACGTCTGGTCGGTCGATGCGCGCACCGGCAAGCTCACCCGCTGGACCACCAGCGAGACGGCGGGGCTGGACACTTCGTCCTTCGCCGATGCCAGGCCCGTCGAGTGGAAGAGCTTCGACGGCCGGGCGATCTCGGGCTTCCTCTACCTGCCGCCCGCGCGTTTCACTGGCAAGCGGCCGGTCGTGGTCGACATCCATGGCGGGCCCGAGGGCCAGTCGCGCCCGTACTTCCTCGGCCGCGAGAACTACCTGCTCAACGAACTGGGCATCGCCATCGTCTATCCGAACGTCCGCGGCTCCACCGGCTACGGCAAGACCTTCGCCAAGCTGGACAACGGCATGCTGCGCGAGGACTCGTACAAGGACATCGCCGCGCTGCTGGACTGGATCAAGGCACAGCCGCAGCTGGACGGCGAGCGCATCCTGGTGACCGGCGGCAGCTACGGCGGTCACATGACCCTGGCGGTGGCCAGCAACTACAGCGACAGGATCTGCTGCGCGATCGACGTGGTGGGCATGTCCAACCTCGTCACCTTCCTGGAGAACACCGAGAGCTACCGGCGCGACCTGCGCCGGGTCGAATACGGCGACGAGCGCGACCCGAAGATGCGCGAGTTCCTCACCCGCATCGCGCCCATGACCAAGGCAGCGCACATCCGCAAGCCGCTGTTCGTCGTCCAGGGCAAGAACGATCCGCGGGTGCCGGCCAGCGAGGCGCTGCAGATGGTCGAGACCGTGCGCAAGACCGAAACGCCGGTGTGGTTCCTGATGGCCAACGACGAAGGCCACGGCTTCGCCAAGCGCAAGAACCGCGACTTCCAGTTCTACGCCGAGCTGCTGTTCATCGAGCAGTTCCTGCTGAAGTAGCGCTGAACAGCCGCGCCGTGTCGACCACCGGCACGGCCTGGCCCTCGTGACTGAAGCAGGACAGCGCCAGCCGGGGCCACAGGCCGGAGTCACCGGGCAAGGGGCACAACTGCACGTCGCTCACCTCGGTCATTTGCGGCAGCGCATGCAGCGCCAACGCGCCGTACGACAGCGCGGCCTCGCCGGCCTCCTGCCAGGCCACGACCAGCGCGTAGCGGCAGGCGTCCGCGCGATCGGTCATCCCGCCCTGCACCAGCGCCGCGACATCGATCAGCGGGATGCGCCGGCCACGCCACGGCAGCAGGCCCAGCGCATGCGCCGCGGCGCCCGGAACCCAGGTGGGCCGGGGCGACTCCAGGATCTCGTGCGTGGTGTGCGGCGCCAGCGCGATGCTGCGGCCCTCGGCGTACGCCACGAGGCGCGCGACGGCGCGGCTCATTGGATCACCTCCGCCCTGCGGGCTGCGGTGGCTCATGGCGTCACCCCGCTGCACGCCAGCCGGGACACCTGATCCGCGCTCGCCGGAAACACGACCTCGCCGTCGATCACCGTGTAGTGGCGAAAGGGCGAATCCGCCAGCAGCAGCGTCGGCGGCAGCGGCAGGCACTGCAGCGAGACGTCCATCAGCACGCGCAGCTCGTCCCAGCACCAGGCGAGGCCGGAGGCATCGCCTGGCAGCGTCGCGGCAATGAAGCGCCCGGCAGGACACGCGGCCAGCAGCGTGCCGTCCTCGGACAGCGCGGCGTAGCGGCGTCCGTCGTCCTCCTCGCCCGCCATGACCAGCAAGCCCGGCTGCCCGGAGGCCACCGGACGGGCCGCGAGGTACTCGGCGGTGCTCACCGCCCGCTGCGGAAACAGCAGGCGCAGCGTGCCGGCGCGCAGCAGCACGAAGTTGCCCTGCAATTGCCCGGTTGGAAGTCCCGTCATCGTGCGAACTCCCGTCAGGCCGCGAGATGCTCGCGGATCGTTCGCAGCAGCTCGGCGTCGTTGTAGGGCTTGGTGAAGTAGGCATCCACGCCGGCCTGCTGCGCCATGCGGCGGTGCTTGTCCTGGGAGCGCGAGGTGATCATGATCACCGGCACTTCCTTCAGGTCGTCGCGGCCGCGGATGTGGCTGGTCAGCTCCACGCCATTCATGTTGGGCATCTCCAGGTCGGTAAGCACCAGCCGCGGGCGGAAGCCGCGCAGCGCATCGATGGCCTCGACGCCGTCGCGCGCCGCTTCCACGCGGTAGCCGGCGTCCTGCACCAGCTGGCGCAGCGAATTGCGCACCGACAGCGCATCGTCCACGATCAGCACGCCGGGCAATTCCTGCTCCACCCGCGCCGCTTCAGGCTGCCTGACGCCGGAGACGGCAGCGCGCGCTCCCTGCGACAGCAGCTGCGCCAGGTCCAGGTTGACCGCGATGCCGCCGTCGCCCAGGATCGACAGGCCGGCGACGCCGCGGACATGACGCGCGTAGCGCCCCGGGCTTTTCACCAGCAGTTCACGGGCGTCGAGCAGCCGGTCCACGGCGAGCGCAAGCACACGCTCGTCGATGCGCACGATCACCGCATCCTGGGCGTCCAGCGGACGCTCGTCGCCCGGCAGGCCGGCCAGTTCCGCCAGGCGCAGCGCCGGGTACACGCGGTCGGCATGGCGATAGGCCAGCTGCCCCGCCACCACCGAGAACTCGCCGACGCCGCGCGGCACCGCCTGCTCGACCTGCACCGAGGGCAGGCCGAAGCGCTGGCCCATGGCCTCGACCACCAGCGTCTGGACCGTCGTCAGCGAGGCGGCGAAGCGCAGTTCGATGGTGCAGCCCGCGCCGGGCCGCGAGGCGATGCGGACCGTGCCGTTCATCTGGCCGACCCACTCGCGCACCACGTCCAGCCCCACGCCGCGCCCCGAGAGCTCGCTCACGGTGTCGCGTGTGGAGAAGCCGGGCAGCAGCACCAGGCGGGCGATTTCGTCGTCCGACATCGGCCGCTCCGCCGCCAGCAGCCCGCGCTCGACCGCGCGGCGCTGGATCGCCAGCAGGTCCAGGCCGCGGCCATCGTCCTCGCAGCGCAGCACCACCTGCTGGCCTTGCCGCGCGAAGCTCAGGCGAATGCGGCCGGCCGGCGGCTTGCCCAGCCCGGGCCGCACCCGCGGCGCCTCCAGGCCGTGGTCCACCGCGTTGCGAAGCAGGTGCAGCAGGGGCTCGGCCAGCCGGTTGAGCACGTCGCTGTCGATCAGCGTCTGGCCGCCTTCGATCTCCAGCACCGCTTCCTTGCCCGTCGCCTGGCAGCTGGTGCGCACGTTGCGCTGCAGGCGCGATTCGAGCACGCCCACCTCGCTCATGCGGGTGCCGATGACCAGGTGCTGCATGTCCTTGCTCAGGCGCTGCCCGCGGGCCTGCAGGCCCGCCAGCTGTGCGATGCCCTCTTCCACCCGCAGCGCCAGCGCGCGGGCGTCGGCCGCCTCCTCCATCAGCGCATGCGAGGTGCTGTGCAGCTCGCTGTACTGGTCCATCTCCAGCGGGTCGAACGCGGCCTCGCCGGTGCGCCGATGGCGGCCGCGCATGATGCTGAGCGAGCGCACGTCGACCACCGTTTCGAGCTCGAACAGGCGCTTCTGCACGCGCAGGTTCTGCGCCAGCAGCTCGCGCGCGCTGTCGGCCAGCGCCTTGATCCGCGCCTCCATGGCGGCGGTGTGCACCGACACCTCGCCCGAAACACGGAACAGCTCGTCGATGCGGCGCACGCTGACGCGCATCGCGGCCGCGGCGGCGTCGGCTTGAAGCACCGGCGCCGGCGCGGCCTGCGCGGCCACGGCCTCGCCCATCGAGCGCACCGGCAGGTTCTCCAGCGATTCACCGCGGTCGACCAGATTGGCGAGGTCGAGCACGGACTGCAGCACGGCCTGCGCCTGCTGCGGGAATTCGTCGCTGCCCAGGACGAAGCCCACCATCTGCTCCAGGCAGTAGGCCGCGTCCAGCAGCGTGTCGGCGGCGCGGCGGCCCACCTGCGCACCCTCGCGCTCGAAGTGATCGAGGATGTCCTCCAGGTGGTGGCCGAGCGAGGCGATGCCGCGCAGGCCAATGATCGAGGCCGAGCCCTTGAGCGTGTGCACCACCCGGCGCGCCGCGACCACGTCGGAACTGTCGCCCTCGCCGCCCGCCATGTTGCGCGCCAGCGCCACGAAGTAGCGTGCCTGCTCCGGCGCTTCGTGCTGGAAGCCTTCCAGCAGCCGGGCGTCGACGTCGGCCGGCATCGCGAGCGCGACTTCCGAGGCGCTCGCCACCAGCGGGCGTGGCGGCGTGCCCTCGCCCTCGCCGGCCTGCGTGAGCTGCAGCGGCATGGCGCCCAGCATGTGCATCACTTTCAGCGACAGCTCTTCGTCCATCGCGACGGGCGCCGCGCCCATGTGGTCCAGCAGGCCGACGGCGGCCGACGGATCGCTCAGGTTCTGCAGGTAGTGGACGATCAGCGGCGGCCAGGCGCGTAGGAAAGCGATCAGGTCCTCGCGTTCCCCCGCCGGCGTGATGCTGAGCAGCAGGCAGTTCTCCACCACATGCGCGCACACCGCCTGCAGGCCCGGGAAGCCGGCCAGCTCCGACGCCTCGCCCATGCGCTGCGCCTGCCCGCTGTAGCGGTCGAACGCCTCCAGGAACACCGGGTCGTCGTTGTCGCGTCCGGACAGTTCGCGCAGGCTCTCCTCGAGCTCGCCTTGCACGAGCGCGATTTCGGCGGCCAGGGCCTCGATCAGGTCCTTGAGCTTCATGGTTGCGGTCTCCTGGTGGCGCCGCGGCGGCGCGTCGCCATCACGCGTGCGCCAGCTTGAACACGTTCACCGAATCGACCAGCCGGCGCGCGGAGTCCAGCAGCGTCTCGGTCTCGCGGTTCTGCGTCTCGATCTGCTCGGCGGTGCGTTCCGTGCTGGCGCCGATGCCCTGCACCGACTTGAGCAGCTCGGCCGAGGTCGCCTTCTGCACTTCGGACGAGGCCGCGATACGGCGCACCTGGGCCACCAGCTCGCCGGTGATTTCCTGCGTGAGGCGCATCTGCTCGCCGGCCTTCTGCGCCTGTTCCGAGCCCACCACCACCTGGCCGATGGTGCGGTTCACCGTGGAGATGGTCTCGTTGGTCTCCAGCTGGATGTTGCCCACCAGGGTGGCGATCTGCTGCGTGGCGTTGCGCGAGCTTTCCGCCAGGCGCTGCACTTCTTCCGCCACCACCGCGAAGCCGCGGCCCGCCTCGCCGGCCACCGCCGCCTGCATCGACGCGTTCAGCGCCAGCACGTGCGTGCGTTCCGAGATGGTGTTGATCAGGTTCACGATGCCGGTAATTTCCTGCGAGCGCTCGCCCAGCCGCTTGATGCGCTTTTCCGTCTCGGCGATGGTCTCGCGGATCGATTCCATGCCCTTCACGGTGCCGTTCACCGTCTCCAGCGCGCTGTCGGTCGCCTGCGTCGCGCGCTCGGCGGAGCGGTTGCTCTGCTCGGCCAGCGCCGCCACCTGGTTCATGGTCTCGGTGGCGCCGGCGAGCGACTCGATCACCTCGCCCACGCTGCGGCGCTCGTCCTCGGCGGTGCGCGACACCAGGTCGGCCTGCCCCTTCACCTTGCCCGAGGCCTGCGCCACGTTGGCGGCAATCGCGGCCACGTCGCGCAGCACGCGCGCGGTTTCCTCGGTCAGCGCGTTGATCGAGTCCGACACCGTGCCGATGATGTCCTGCGTCACCGGGGCGCGCGCCGTCAGGTCACGCTGCGACAGCTGGTTCACCGCTTCCAGGATCGAGATCACCGAGTTGTTCAACGTCTCGTTCTCGGCTTCGGCCTTGCGCGCCGCTTCTTCCGAAGCCTGCTGCGCCGCGATGCGTTCCTGCAGCAGCAGGTTCACCGTGCGCCCGAGGTCGCCGACCTCGTCGCGCGACTCGATGGATTGCAGCGCGGCGCTGTCGCCGCTGCGCACGCGCTCGACCGAGCCCTGCAGGCCGGCCACGGTGGTCGTGATGTTGCGCACGATCAGGAAGGAGATCGCGCCGGCCAGGGCCAGCAGCGCCAGCACGCCGCCGACGATCTTCAGACGGTCGCTGCGGGCCTGAGCGACGCGGCGCTCGAGCTGGCGCGACAGCAGTTCCTGCTGCGTGGCCGCCTTCTGCACCACCTCACGGGGCTTGGACACGTCCTTCAGGTAGGCGGCCGTGTCGATGGCGGGCATCTCCTTGCCCAGGATCTCGCGCCGCACCAGTTCCACCGCTTCGTTCGTCGCGCGCTGGATTTCCTCCATCTGTGCGCCGGCCGTGGCTTCGAGCTCGGGCAGTGCCTGCATCACCTTGCGCTGGTGGGCGACATAGCGCTCGGACGACTCGCGCACGTCCTTCAGCGTTTCGGCAATACGCGCGCGGTCACCCGCGCGGAACGCGTCGCGCAGCGCCGCTTCCTGCCGGGACGGGTCGCCGGCTCGCGCGGCGGCGATCTCCTGCAGGCGCGACACCACCGGGCTGCGCAGCTGGCCCAGCGCTTCGGACAGGCGGGGCAGGTCGATCAGCGTGGAGCGCGCCATGTAGTAGGTCGCCGGGTCGGCGTCCAGGTCGATCTTGTAGACCGCGGCGAACTCCTCCACCAGCCGCAGCATGCCGGCGATCGCCTCGATGTGGGCTTCGGTCACCGCGCGCTGGTCGATCCGGCGCGCCGCCACGTTCTCCTTGATCGCGGTCCATGACTTGCGGAACGCGGCGACGTTCTCCGTCACGCTCGCGTCGTTCAGCGGGCCGGTGATGGCTTCCAGCTTGGCCAGGGCCGCATCGGCCTCGGCGGCGTTCTTGGGCTGCGCGGCGCCGCGCTTCTCGTCGCCCAGCACGAAGTAGCTGGCGGAACCGCGGTGGTCCTGCAAGGTGCGTACCAGTTCCAGCGTGGCGGTGATGGCCTGCAGGCCGGACTGCTCGATCTGCGCCTGTTCGATCTGTTCCCTGGCTTCCTGCACCAGGCGCCACACCGGGAAGGCCGCCAGTGCCACGGCCACAGTGCCCAGCAGGGCGAATTTCTGCCACAGCCGCAGCGCGGTCAGGAAGTTGAGGCCGCGCGCGCGGCCGCTCAGGGAGTTGTTCACGTCGGTTTTCAATTCGAGCTCCAGGGAGATTCGCAAAGCCCGGCGGAACCACCCCCGGGGCAAGGTGTTGTTGGGGTACCGGTGTCAGCCGGCCAGGGCCTGCTCCAGCGCGTCCAGCAAGGCCGCACAGTCCAGGTCGAACCACTGGTCGCCGTCCACCAGCGCCGCGCCGCGCAGCTGCGCGGCCAGCCCCGGTGGCGCGGTTCCGGTGCCGGCGGCCTGCTCCGGTGCAAAACGCAGGCGCTGCGGCATGCCGTCGATGACGACGCCGGCGGCATCCGCGCCGTGCGCCAGCACCAGCAGCATCTGCCGCGCCGGCGTGCCGGCCGGCAGGCCCGCGAAGGCCGAGAGGTCGAACACCGGCGTGAGCGCGCCGTGCAGGTTGGCCATGCCGCGGAACCACGCGGGCGCGTTCGGCAGGCGGTACAGCGGCGGCATCTCGGTGAGCTCGCTGCCCTCCTCGAAGCGCACCATCAGGCGCAGCTCGCCCACACGGAAGCCCTGGCGCGCCCGCGCGGCCAAGCGCTCGCGCCCTTGCGGCAGCGGCGCCTCCATGCGCTCGACCGCGAGCGGCTGCGCGGCCGCAAAACCCGCCGTCAGCGCCTCGACCGGGCTCATCGCGCAGTCGAAACCGGCGGATTGCGTGGCGGCAAAGCCGTCGTCGCTGGCTGCCATGGCATCAGCCCTCGAGCTGGGCGAGGATGTCCTCGCGCGTGTAGGGCTTGGCGACATAGCCGCGCGCGCCCAGCATGCGTCCCCACGCGAGGTCGGCCTTCTGGTTCTTGCCGGTGACGAACACCACCGGGATGTCCTTGGTCGCGCCGTCGGACTTCAGGCGGCGGGTGGTGGCAAAGCCGTCGAGGTCCGGCATGTTCACGTCCATCAGGATCACGTCCGGCCGGTGGGCGCGGGCGCTCGCCAGCGCCTCCTCGCCGGACTCGGCCTGCAGCACGACATGGCCGGCGCCGGACAGGATGCGCTCCAGGTTCTGGCGGTCCACCAGCGCGTCGTCGACGATGAGGATCTTGCGCGCCATGGCGTCGGCGTTCCTCAGAGCGCCCGCACCTGGGCGAGCAGTTGGTCGTCGGTGTAGGGCTTGGTCACATAGCCCTTGGCACCCAGCATCTGGCCCCAGGCCTTGTCGGCCTTCTGGTCCTTGGCGGTGACCAGCACGACCGGGATGTCCTTGGTGCTGGCGTCGCCGCGCAGCGCGCGGGTGGCGGCGAAGCCGTCCATGCCGGGCATGTTCACGTCCATCAGGACCGCATCGGGCTTGTTGCGCTTGACCGCGGCGATCGCCTGCTCGCCGTTCTCCGCGGTGCTGACCATGTAGCCGGCGCCGGACAGCAGCTTCTCGAGCCGGGCACGGTCGACCTGGCTGTCTTCAACGATCAGGATGTTGCGGGTCATCGGTACTTCCTTTTTTCTGGTGGGTTGGGAAATGGGTCCAGGGGTCAGCCCGCCGTGGCCGTCCGGGCAGAAGCCCACGCCGACGGCGCGGGCGCAGCGGCCAGCCCCGGCAGGTGGCGCGCCAGCACGTCCTGCAGTTGCGCGGGATCGACCGGCTTGGTGAGGTAGGTGTCGCAGCCGGCCATCTTTCCGCGCACGCGGTCGAAGGGCGACGACTTGCTGGTGAGCATGACCACGGGCAGCGACTTGCCGGCGCCCGGGCGCGCCTTGAGCCGGCGGCAGGCTTCGAAGCCGTCGATGCCGGGCATCAGCACGTCGAGCAGGACGCAGGCGAAACTTCCGGCCGCCGCCGCCTCGATGGCGGCCTCGGCGTTGTCGACGGCGCTCACCTCGATGTCCATGCGTTCGAGCAGCGAGCCCAGGTAGTTGCGGACCGCCAGGCTGTCGTCCACCACCAGCACGCGGCGGGCGGCGGTGCCGCGGGTCGGGACAGGCGCGGCGACGGCGCCCTGCGCGCCGTGCTGCTCCAGCGCGCGGTACAGCAGCACCGGCAGGATCGGCCACTTGACGTGCCGCTCGATCAGGGTGTGCCCCGGCCCCGCGGCCTTACCGCCGGCCCAGATCACGGCCTTGCCCGCCAGCCAGGGCTGGGCGGCGGCCCATTGCATCGCGGCCGCGTCGGTGGCATCGACCATCACGACGTCGGCGCTGGCGGGATCGGAATCGTCGACCAGGTCGATGCGCGGGGCGCGCCGCTGCGACAGCTTCACGGTTCCTTCCAGCAGGCGGCGCTCCATGGGATTGAATCCCCGCACCAGCAGCTTGACGCGCGCGCCGTCCGGCATCTCATTCGACATCTCGGGGTCTCCTCACTCCGACGGCAGGAACTCAGGCGGCCAGCCGCTCGGCTTCCATGCGGTCCGCATGGCCGGCCGGGGGGCGGGAAACGGGAAGCGCCCAGGGCGGCTCGGCGGCGCCGGCGATGAAGCCTTCCAGCTCCGCCGGGTCCAGCCCCTCGGCGCCGGCGAGCGCCGGGATGGCGGCCTGGACCTGCGCCTGCGGCTCGCCGCACAGGTAGATGGCAGGGCGCGAAGGCAGCGTCTTCAGGCAGTCGGCCACGATGGACGCCAGGCCGGTCGAAGCGCCCGCGCGTGAACCGAGCAGCAGCACCAGCTCGTCGGCGCCGGCGAGCGAGGCCCGTACCAGTTCATTGCGCAGGGACCGGCGCGAGAGCAGTTTCACCCGCACCAGCTGGCCGCCTGCCGGGATGTCGGCGTAGGCCAGCCCGGCATCACCGCTCAGGTTGGCCGAGTCGGCATAGCGCAGGTAGGCCAGCGTGGTCCCGGCCCGGTCGCACAGGTTCTGCAGAAGATGCACGGGACCGTTGTCTTCCGCCGCCAGCAGCGCGATGGTGCGGCTCGGGCGGGACGCTGCCGCGGCCGCCGCCCCGGCGACGGGGGTGCTGAGCGCCTGCCAGATCTGCAGGGGCTGCATGGGCGCGGTCTGGTCCTTCAGGCGCTGGATGCGCCACCAGACCGGCCCCGGGCCGCCGCCGACCTGCGCCATCACCACGGTGGCCATCACCCCCAGGGTGGCCGGGCCGCGGCTGCGGTGGATCACCTGCTGGTGGATGTTGCGCGGATCCTCCGCCGCGCGCTGGCGCGCGGCCTCGACGGCCTCCTCCGGTCCTTCGAGCCACAGCACGAACCAGCCGGCGCAGTACAGCATCGCGCCCATGACCGGTGTGCCGGCCCCCTGCGCGCAGATGCGGTCGCGGACGCGGAACAGTTCCTCCATCACCGAGCCCCGCACCGTCGACACGCTGGTGCAGACGATTCTCGTCACGGGGGGCGCCATAAGGGCGGTCGGTTCGGCGGTCAAGGCGGGCTCCATCGGCGGGTTCGTTCGATGAAGCCAATCGTAGGCAGCGGTCCCGGCGCCGCCCATCCATGCGAAGCTCCCGGCGGCCTGCGGTCGGCCCCGGGGTCGCTAATACAAAGTTACCCTGATTACTTTTCGGTACCGACGAGCCCGGTACGCACGGCGTAGCGGACCAGGCCGGCGAGGTCGCGGATGTCGAGGCGGTCCATGATCTGCGTGCGGTGCGTTTCCACCGTCTTGATGGACAGGTCCAGCTCGCGGGCGATTTCCTTGGAGGACTGGCCCATGGCCACCAGCCGCAGGATCTGCGTCTGCCGGCTGGTCAGGCCGGGCGTGGCGCGCCCGCCGCTGAAGGCGAGCGCGAGCTTGCGGGAGATGGCGGGACTGAGGTAGACGTCGCCGCATTCCAGCGCCTGCAGCGCCAGCCCGAGCTCCTCGACCGCGGCGTCCTTGATCAGGTAGCCGGCGGCACCGGCGCGCACGGCTTCGGCCACGTACTCGTCGTTGTCGTACATCGACAGCAGCAGCACGCGGGTGGGAACGTCGGCGGCGGCGATCTGGTGCAGCACCGCGAGGCCACTCAGCTTGGGCATGGCGATGTCCACCAGCGCGACATCCGGCCGCAGCTCGTGCACCAGGCGCACCGCCTCCTCGCCGTCGGCGGCCTCGGCCACCACATCGACCTCCGGCATGGAATCGAGCAGGGACCGCAGCCCCGCCCGCACCAGGCGATGGTCGTCCGCGAGCAATACCTTCATGACTTCCTCCCCCCGCCCGAGGGCGGCCACGCCAGCCGCACGCGCAGGCTGGTGCCTCCGCCCCTGGTGCTGTGCACCTGCAGTTCGCCGCCCATCTCGGCCACCCGGTCACGCATCCCGGCCAGCCCCACCGAGGTGGCGGCGTGCGCCGCCTCGAAACCCACGCCGTCGTCGATGACCTCGATGGTCAACTCGCCTACGCATGACTCCAGCATCACGCCGGCACGGCTGGCATGGGCATGCCGCACCACATTGGTCAGCGCCTCCTGCACGACGCGGAACGCGACCAGCTCGGTCGGCTGCGGCCCGCGCGGCGGGTCCAGCCGGCAGCGCAGGTCGACGTTCGGCAGCGAGGGCCGGATGAAACGATCGATCAGCCAGCCGAGCGCGGACTCGAGGCCGAGGTCGTCCAGCAGGTGAGGATGAAGGGATGCGCTCAGGTTGCGAGTGTGCGCCAGCGCTTCTTCGGTCAGGTCGATGGGCGCGCTGAAGGCCACTGCGGGCGACGAGAGCTGATCGCGGCGGGCAAGCGAGGACAACTGCAGCTTGAGCGCGGTGAGGATCTGCCCCACCTGGTCGTGCAGGTCGCGCGCGATGCGGCGGCGCTCCGCCTCCTGGGCGCCGATCATCTTCATCGACAGCTGGCTCAGCCTGGCATTGCTGTCGACCAGCTGCTCTTCCTTCTCCACCAGTTCCGTCACGTCGTTCTGGATGCCGATGGTCCCGATCAGGCTGCCGTCCTCGCGCCGCAGCCCTTCGACCACGACATGGACGTGGCGCATGCCCTCGGGCGTGGGCACGTGGAAGGTGCCTTCCTGCGCTTCCAGGGCGGCAGCGGCGCGTGCATCCATCATCAGGATGCGCTCGGCCACTTCCGGCGCGAGCGCCTCGTCGACCCGCTGCCCCAACAGGCGATCGCGGGAAATGCCGACCCGGCGCTCGAAGGCGCGGTTGACCAGCATGAAGCGGCCATCGGGGGAGCGCATCGAAAGCGGCTCCGGCACGGCGTCGATCAGCTGCGCGTTGAAGCTCAGTTGCTCGGCGATGCGGGCATTCACCCGGCGCCAGCGCACGTTGTTCACCAGCCCGACGCCACAGAGCGCGACGAGCAGGAGGACCAACAGGATCCGTTCCTGCGCAGTCTGCTCCACCCGCATCGTCAGGAACAGCAGGCAGGCCAGCGAGGGATAGAACACCAGCCGCATGGCCACCTGCTCCGCGCGGGAGGGTATCAGCTGGGCGGTGGCGACTGTAAGGTGCATGTCAGGACGGTGCCTGCCCGACAGTGTCCCACGAATTGTTCAGCTGCCCGCCTCCCGGATTTCCCTGCCGGTGCAGGCCAACGGCGGCCGTGCTGGGGGACTCTCAAGCGCGTTGCATCTTCGCGACGGCTTCCATCTGCCCAGCGCCGGCGGTACGCCGGCGTTCCATCCTTGCGGCCGCTAGCTTCGCTGCATCTTCGCGTTCAGCGCCTCGGTGAGCACGCCCAGGCTTTCGGCCAGGTGGGCGCGCACCTCCACCGAGCCGCTGTGGCGGGCCACCGCCGTGCGAAGCTGCGCTTCGAGCTGGCGGGCGTTGTAGCGGATCAGGCTGACCGCGTCGGCCGGCAGACCGGAGCCGCGCGTGAGCAGGGCCTGCAGCCTGCGCATGTGCTCGCGCTGCAGGTTGCGGCGGATGCGGTCGATGTCGCCGCCGGTCGCCAGTTCGCTCCACACCGCGCGCTGCACCGTCTGGTAGACCTCGTTCAGCGAGATCAGGTCCTTGCGCTGGCTCGCCGGCACATAAGACGGCAGGTCCAGCAAGCGGCTGGCGGTGCCGGCGCTCATGAGGCGGTCCAGGGCGGTGAACTGCACGCGCCCCACCGAGCCGGCGATGTCCGGCGGGCCGGAGCGGCTCACCTCGTTGTAGTCGACGCCCAGGGTCGTGAGGAATTCCGGCCGGAAGCGGAAGCTGTCGGCGCTGAACAGGCCCTTCTCGAGGAAGCGCAGGGCTTCGCGCTGGCGCACGGGGTCCACTGGCGTGAACGCCGCGCGGCCGCTGCCGGGCAGCTCGCGGCTGGCGTGCATGCCGCCCACGTACTTGGCTGCCATTTCGGCGATGGACGTCAGCGGCCCGAAGCCGGAGGAGATGGCGCGGCGCGCGCGCAGCGGATCGTCGCCGGCGCGCGGCGGACGCTCCTGCGCCCGGGTCCAGAGCTCCTGCGACAGCGCCAGCCGTTTCCTGAACCAGGCCAGCGGGTTGTCACCGAGGTCGAAGCGGTTGGCCAGCGGGTCCGTGCCTTCGTAGCTGCCCCAGCCGGCTTCGATGTCGTCAGCATAGGCCAGTTGCGGCTCGGTGCTGCGCGCCGCGATGCGCGCCAGCTCCTGCGCTTCAGCGGCCGCGTCGAAGGGCCGGTAGGCGTACTCGATGGCCCAGTAGTCGTAGGCGCCCAGCGTGTTGCGGTGGTAGGCGCCCTGCTTCTCGCCCTTGAGCGCCAGGTTCACCGGGACGTACTCCATCACCGAGTTGCCCAGGCCGTGCTCCTGCGTGTAGGCGAGGTCCTGCAACTGCGCCGCGGTGACCGTGGTCGAGCCCTTGAAGTTGTGCTTGAGGCCCAGCACATGGCCGACCTCGTGCATGATCGTGCCCTTGATCGCGCTGAGCACGAAGGCTTGCGCCTCGGGGCTGTCCGGACCGATCTCCTCGCGCGCTTCCAGCAGATCGAGCGCGAAGGCGGTGTCCATCGCCGCCATGTGGGCGTCGTCGCACTGGAAGGCCAGGCGCCCGTTGCGCGCCGTCCATGGCAGCTCGGCGTGCGCGGGCGCGGCGGGCTTGCCGACATCCTCCACATAAGCGCGCCGCGAGATTCGCGCGAACACGTCGCTCATGCCGATGTCGGCATCCAGGATCTCGCCGCTGCGCGGGTCGGTCTGGCTGGGCCCGATCGCATAGCCCGCATCGGCGCCGACGAACCAGCGGATCGAGGCGTGGCCCGCGTCCATGTTGTCCCAGTCGGCTTCGTCGGCCTGCTGCTGGACGACGATCGCGTTCTTGAAGCCGATGCGCTCGAACGCCTTGTTCCATTCGAGCACGCCGGCGGCCACCGTCGGCCGGTACTTGGGCGGAATGTTTTTGTCGAGCCAGAAGACGATCGGCTTGACCGGTTCCGACAGCGCCGCCGCCGGATCCTTCTTTTCCAGCCGCCAGCGCGTGATGTAGTGGGTGCGCGGGTTGGCCTTGAGGTCGCCGCCGAGGTCGGTGAACGATTCGGTGAAGTGGCCCAGGCGCGGATCGGCCAGGCGCGGAGCCATGGTCTCGGCGGGCAGCGCGAGGAAGCTGTAGACGTAGTCGACGAAGAAGCTGCGCGGATCGGGCGGGGTCGCCGGCGGCGGCGGCATGGGATTGGCCGCGGGCGACATGGGCGGCGCCGGGATGCGCGGCGTGGAGAAGTGGATCCGGGCTGTGAGCGTCGACAGCTTCGCTTCGGCGCGCGCGCGCTCGAACGAGGAATTGGCGCGATCGACCGAGAACGGCAGGCGGTAGGCCTTCTCGATGGCGGTGGAGTAGCCGGGAATGTCGGCCAGCAGGAAGGACGCATCCACCAGCAGCGACTTGCGCTCGGGATGCTCGGCGCTCGCCAGGCCGGCCGATGCGATCAGGCTGGGCGAGAAAGCCTCTTCGATCGCGCGCTTGCCGCCCTGGTCGGCCACCGCGCGGTAGCCGGTGTTGATGGCCAGCAGCTGCAGCTGCCGGCCGACGATGCGGATCTGCACCAGCTGCGCCATCCCCATGTGGCTGGCGTACAGGCCACGCTCACCGACCGAGTTGGCGATGTTCGCGGTGAAGAGAAAGGGCTTGCCCACCATCTCCGGCGGGATCTCCAGCCAGGCCTTCTCGTCCTTGCGCCAGATCGGCAGCAGGCCGTCCTGGCGCGTTGCGCCCTTGAGCACTTCGTCGAAGGGCTTGGGCGCGGCCGGGTCGGCGGGCGGGCGGGCCGCTGCGGAGGCGGGCGCCGACGCCGGCGTGGCGGCAGCTTCGGCGACGCCGTCTTGCTTCCGGCCGGCCACAGGGGATTCCGCCGCGGCGGCAAAGGAGAGAAAGGCCGCGAGCGCGGCCGTGGCAAAGCTTTTCATCGGGCGGGCCTCCTGGGGGCCAGGCTGATCAGTTTAGCGCCGGGGCTGAGGATTTGGCGCCCTGTGGGCTTCATGCCGGGGCCTGCGCGAGGAGCGCCAAAGGATGAGCGCGCAGGCTAGCCGGCTTGGCTCCGGGGCTGGCCCTGGCCGTCCCGGATCTCGACGTGCCGCTTCTTCACCTGCGTGATGATGGTCCGCATGATCTCGATCAGCGCATTGCGGTCCAGCCCGTAGCTCGAGGCCAGTTCCGAGTAGTGGAGTTCCTGCATGCGCTCGCGTTCGGCATCCTCGGGCGGCAGCGACATCGACATCTTGAGGTAGCCCACTTTCTCGGTGAGCCGGAAACGCTCGGCCAGGATCGCGACGATGGCGTTGTCCAGGTTGTCGATGCTTTTTCTGATTTCGAGCAGTTCGCGGCTGACGGTCATGGGCTTTCCAAGGAAGAGCCGGATGATACTGATCCGCCGGCGGCCACCGCCGGTCCTGGGGCCCGCCGCGGCGGACCCCGGCCGGTCAGGCGGCGGGCAGGGGCGCGTGGCCGCGCGGAATGGCCGCCAGCAGCTGCTGCGTGTAGGGGTGCCGCGGGTTGGCGTACACCTCCTCGGAGGTTCCGCGCTCGACGATCTCGCCGCGGTTCATCACCAGGATGTCGTCGGCCATGTACTTCACCACCGCGAGGTCGTGGCTGATGAACACATAGGTGAGGCCGAACTCCTCCTGCAGGTCCAGCAGCAGGTTCAGCACCGTCGCCTGCACGCTGACGTCGAGCGCGCTCACGCTCTCGTCGCAGACGATGATCTCGGGGCGCATCGTCAGGCAACGCGCGATCGCGATGCGCTGGCGCTGGCCGCCGGAAAATTCATGCGGGTACTTGCCGAAGGCCGACGCCGGCAGGCCCACCTTCTCGAGCCAGCCGAGTGCGAGCCGCGCGCGCTCTTCGTCGTTGGCACCGATGCCGTGGATGCGCATCGGCTCCATCAGGATCTGGCCGACCGTGAAGCGCGGGTTCAGGCTGGCATACGGGTTCTGGAAGATGATCTGGATGCGCTTGCGATAGGGCCGCATCGCGTCGGCGCTGAGCGCCGCGAGGTCCTGGCCCTCGAACAGGATGCGGCCGGTGGTGGCCTGCGTCAGCCGGGTGAGCATCATGCCCACCGTGGTCTTGCCCGAGCCGGACTCGCCCACCACGCCCAGCGTGCGTCCCTTGTGCAGCACGAAGTCGGCGCCCTTCACCGCGTCGATGGTCTTGTGCCGGAACAGGCTTTCCTTCAGGCGGTAGGCCTTGGACAGGCCCGACACTTCGATCAGCGCGGGGCCTTCGGCCGGCACCGGTGCGCGCTGCTCGGTCACCAGCGGCCGGTTGTTCACCACGTCGTCGATCACCGGCAGGCGGCGCGGACGCGTGTCCAGGCGCGGGCGGCAGGCCAGCAGGGCGCGGGTGTAGGCGTCCTGCGGGGCGCTGAAGATCTGCCCCACCGCGCCGGCCTCGCGCACCACGCCGTGGCGCATCACCACCACCTGGCTGGCCACTTCGCCCACCAGGCCGAGGTCGTGGCTGATGAACAGCATGCTCATCCTGTGGCGCTCCTGCAGCCGCGCCAGCAGGTCGACCACCTGGCGCTGCACCGTGACGTCCAGCGCCGTGGTCGGCTCGTCGGCGATCAGCAGCTTGGGCTCGCAGGCGATCGCCATCGCGATCATCACGCGCTGCTGCTGTCCGCCCGACAGTTCGTGCGGATAGGAATCCAGCCGCGCCCGCGGCTCGGGGATGCCCACCTCGGTGAGCAGTTCCAGCGCGCGGTCGCGCGCGGCGCGGGCGCCCAGCGTGGTGTGCATGCGCAGCACCTCGGCGATCTGCTCGCCCACCGTGAGCACGGGGTTGAGCGAGCTCATGGGCTCCTGGAACACCACCGAGATCTCGCGGCCGCGCAGCCGGCGCATCTCCTCCGGCGTCGCCTGCAGCAGGTCGCGCCCCTCGAACAGCACGCGGCTGGCCGGATCGAGCAGGGCGTTGTCCGGCAGCAGCCGCACGATGCTCATCGCGCTCACGCTCTTGCCGCTGCCCGATTCGCCCACCAGGGCCACGGTGGTGTTGGCCGGGATGTCGAAACTCACGCCGCGCACGGCTTCCTGGATATCGTCCTTGCCCATGCGGAAGGACACGCGCAGATCGCGCACTTCAACTAGCTTGCTCATCGTGCGGTTTCCTAGCGCAGTTTCGGGTCGAGCGCGTCGCGCAGCGCGTCCGTCAGCAGCGCGAAGGCGGTGACGAAGGTGGCCATGAAGGCGGTCGCGGCCACCAGCTGCCACCACTTGCCCAGCACCAGTTCGGTCTGCGCCTCGGCCAGCATCGTGCCCCAGCTCACCATGTCGATGGGCACGCCCAGCCCCAGGAAGGACAGGATCACTTCCGCCTTGATGAAGGACACCACGTGCAGGCTCAGCTGCACCAGCACCACGTGGCTCACGTTCGGCAGGATGTGGCCGAACATGCGCGCCAGGTGCCCGGCGCCGATCGCTTCGGCGGCGCGCACGTACTCGCGATTGCGGTGCTTCATGTACTCGGCGCGCACCAGGCGGTAGATGCCGGTCCAGCCGACCACGCCCAGGATGATCACCACCGGCGCGATGCTGCTGGAGAACACCTTGCCCAGCGGCCCGTACTTGAACACGGCCGCCAGCGCGAAGATCAGCAGGATGTAGGGGATGGAGGTGAAGACGTTGTACAGCCACTCCAGGAAGTCGCCCGCCTTGCCGCCGAAGTAGCCGCCGATGGCGCCCAGCACCGTGCCGATCAGCGTGGCCAGGAAGGCGGCCGCGATGCCGACCAGGATGGAGACCTGCGCGCCCTTGATCGCCTTGTCCAGCACGTCGCGCCCGATGCGGTCGCCGCCGAAGGTCAGGGTCGGCGCGCGCGTCGCGTCGACGGTCTGCACCTTGGACGCGCGCTCGTTCCAGTCCTTGTAGAACGGCGTCAGCGGGTCGATGTCGGACAGGTCGATGTTGGGGATCTTCGGCCCTTCGGACTTGACGGCTTCCTTGGCTTCGGCGCCCACGAAGGTGGGCGGCGCAAAGGGTTCGCCCACTTCGCTTTGCCAGTGCGAGGCCAGCAGGCCGATTTGCGACAGGACCACCATGACCAGGAACACGGCCACGATCCACAGCGAGACCATGCCGACGCGGTCGTTCTTCAGGCGCTGCCAGGCCTGCACCCAGACACTGGGGGACTTCGGCAGGGCCTGGGCCATTGCCGCCGCGGATGCCGCAAGGTCGGCCGCGCTCGCGGCCTGGGCGGAAGGAACTGCACTCATTTCAGGACCACCCGCGGATCAACGAACTTGTAGAGGACATCGGTGACCAGGTTGATCACCATCGTGAGGGCGGCCAGATAGATCGTGACGGCCTGGATCACCGGGAAATCGCCGCGGCCGACGGCGGCATACACCTCGCGGCCGAGGCCGGGAATGGAGAAAAACACTTCGATCAGGAAGGAACCGATGAACACGCCCGGCAGCTGCGTGGCCACGTTCGTGAGGATCGGGATCATGGCGTTGCGCAGCACGTGCTTGAACAGGATGGTCTTTTCCGGCACGCCCTTGGCGCGCGCGGTGCGCACGTAGTCGTGGCCGATCTCGTCCAGGAAGAAGCTGCGGTACAGGCGGGTGTGGGGCGCCAGGCTGACCAGCACCGCCAGCAGCACCGGCAGCGGTGCGTAGACCAGGAGGTTGGTCCAGGTGCTGTTGGACCAGCCCTGCACCGGGAACCAGCCGAGCTGGAAGGCGAAGAGGTACTGGCCGATGATGATGTAGACCAGGAAGCTGATCGACAGCGCGACGGTGCTGATGATCATCACCAGCCGGTCGGTGAGGCTGCCGCGCACGTACGCCACCGCCATGCCGGCGACGATCGCCAGGCCGACTTCGAGCAGCAGGATCGGGACCATGATGGTCAGCGTGGCGGGCAGGCGGGTGGCGAAGATGTTGGCCACCGTCTCCTTGGTCGCCCAGCTCGCACCCCAGTCAAATGTCACGACCTTGAGGACGAACAGCCACAGTTGCTCGAGCACCGGCTTGTCGAGCCCGAGCTGCCTGCGAATCGAGTCGATCTGCTCCTGCGTGGCCTGAAGGCCCCCGAGGATCTCCGCGGGATCGTCGCCGAAATACTTGAACAGGAAGAAAACCAGCAGGATGACCCCGGCCAGGGTCGGAATCATCTGCAAAATTCGGCGCAGAACGTATGAAAGCATTGCTGTATTGTGCGGGCTTGCGGATCGCGCCCCCGACGGACTTCGGGAAACTGCTCGTGGCAGATGGATGGGCGCGGATTATGCTTGCGCCCCGCGTTCCCCCGTATAGGTGTTTCCAACCATGAAGTCCCGAACCTGGGCATGGGCCATCAGCCTTTGCCTGGCCCTTGGTGCCGTCCAACCCGCCGGCGCCCAGATCGCTAACAACGAAAAAGTCCTGCGCTACGCCTTTCCCGTCGCCGAGACCGGCTTCGATCCGGCGCAGATCAACGACCTGTACTCCGCGGCCGTCATCGCGCACATCCTGGAGGCGCCGTACGAGTACGACTATCTCGCGCGTCCCGCGAAGATCGTGCCGAACCTGGCCGAAGCGATGCCGGAGGTGTCGCCGGATTTCCGTACCTTCACCTTCCGCCTGCGGCAGGGTGTCTACTTCGCCGACGATCCCGCCTTCGGCGGCAAGCCGCGCGAGTTGACGGCGCAGGATTTCGTTTACACCTTCAAGCGTTTCTTCGATCCGAAGAACAAGAGCCCCAAGGCGTCCGGCTTCCTCGAAGAAAAGATGCTGGGCACGGAGGCGCTGCGCAAGCAGGCCGAGGCCACCGGCAAGTTCGACTACGACACCGAGATCGAGGGCTTGCGCGCGCTGGACCGCTACACCGTGCAGATCAAGCTGGCCGAATCGAGGCCGCGCTTCACGTACTCGCTGGCCGACCCGGCGACGCTGGGCATCGTGGCGCGCGAGGTGGTCGAGAAATACGGCGACGCGATCATGGAGCACCCGGTGGGCACCGGCCCGTTCGTGCTGAAGGACTGGCGCCGTGCCTCGAAGATCACGCTGGTGCGCAACCCCGGCTTCCGCGAAAAGCGCTTCCAGGCCGAGGCCTCCGATGCCGGCGGCGCGAAGATCCTCGGGCAGCTCAAAGGCAAGAAGCTGCCGATCGTCGACAAGGTGATCGTCTCCATCATCGACGAGCCGCAGCCGCGCTGGCTGGCGTTCCTGAACAACGAGCACGATTTCCTGGAGCGCCTGCCGCAGAATTTCGCGACGCACGCCATCCCGAACAACAAGCTCGCGCCCAACCTCGCCAAGCGCGGCATCGGCATGGAGCAGGTGCCGCTGTCGGATTTCACGCTGTCCTACATGAACATGACGGACCCCGTGATCGGCGGCTACACACCCGAGAAGGTGGCGCTGCGCCGCGCGATCGCGCTGGCAATCAACAACGACGAGGAAGTGCGGCTGCCGCGCCGCGGACAGGCCGTGGTGGCGCAGGGCTTCATCGTGCCCAACACCACCCTGTACGACCCGAACTTCCGCTCGGAGATGGGCACGCACGACCGGGCCAAGGCCATGGCCCTGCTGGACATGTTCGGCTACACCGACAAGGACGGCGACGGCTGGCGCGACCTGCCGGACGGCAAGCCGCTGGTGCTGGAGTACGACACCCTGTCGCGCGCCGACTACCGCGAGCTCGACGAGGTCGTGAAGAAGAACCTCACCGCCGTGGGCATCAAGATCAACTACCGCATCGGCCAGTGGCCCGAGCAGCTGCGCGCCGCGCGCTCCGGCAAGCTGATGATGTGGGGGCTGGGGAATTCGGCCACGACGCCCGACAGCGGCAGCATGCTCCAGTTCGGCTACAGCAAGTCGGCCGGCCAGCAGAACTTCGCCCGCTTCGCCAACAAGCGCTTCGACGAGCTCTACGAAAAGCAGTCGGTGATGCCCGACGGCCCCGAGCGCCTGGCGGTGATCAACGAGGCCCAGCGCATCCTGATCGCCTACATGCCGTACAAGCTCAAGGTCCACCGCATCGCGACCGACCTGTGGCAGCCCTGGGCCAGCGGCTACAAGCGCCACCCGTTCCGGCGCGACTTCTGGCAGTTCATCGACATCGACAACAGCAAGCTGCCCAAGGGCAGCAACGGCAACCACTGAGTCCACCGGACTAGCCCATGCGCTTCGAACCCCTACGTACCGCGCAGCGAGCTGCGCTCATGGCGCTGGCCTGCCTCGCCCTCGCCGCGCCCGCCCAGGCCGCGCCGGAAAAGGTGCTGCGCTACGCCTTCCCGGTGGCCGAGACCGGCTTCGACCCGGCGCAACTCAACGACCTGTACTCGCGCATCATCACCGCGAACATGTTCGATGCGCTGTACGGCTACGACTACCTGGCGCGGCCGGCCAGGATCAAGCCGGTGCTGGCCGACGGCATGCCGGTGATCTCGCCGGACTTCAAGACCTACACGGTGAAGATGCGCCGCGGCATCTACTTCGCGGACGACCCGGCCTTCGAGGGCCGCAGGCGCGAGGTGACCGCCGCCGACGTGGTCTTCAGCTACAAGCGGATCATGGATCCGAGGAACAAGAGTCCGCTGGTGAGCGGCCTGGAGGAAGAGAAGATCCTCGGCCTGTCCGAGCTGCGCAAGAAGGCGCTGGCGGGCGACGCCCGGTTCGACTACGACACCGAGATCGAGGGCCTGCGGGCGCTGGACCGCTACACCGTGCAGTTCAAGCTCGGCGAGCCGCGCCCGCGCTTCACGCTGACGCTGGCCGACCCGGGCATCTTCGGCGTGGTGGCGCGTGAAGTGATCGAGAAGTACGGCGACGCCATCATGGAGCACCCGGTGGGCACCGGCCCCTTCATGCTCAAGGAATGGCGGCGCTCCTCGAAGATCACGCTGGTGCGCAACCCGGGCTACCGCGAGCAGCTCTATGACGCCCAGCCGCCGGCCAACGACCCGCAGTCGCAGGCGCTCGCGGCGAAGATGAAGGGCCGGCGCCTGCCCATGATCGACCGCGTCGAGGTCTCGATCATCGACGACCCGCAGCCGCGCTGGCTCTCGTTCCTGAACAACGAGCACGACTTCATGGAGCGGCTGCCCGAGAACTTCGCCACGCACGCCATCCCGAACAACAAGCTCGCGCCCAACCTGGCCAAGCGCGGCATCCAGATGGAGCGCGTGCCGCTGTCGGACATCCGGATGGTGTACTTCAGCATGCTGAACCCGGTGGTGGGCGGCTACACGCCGGAGAAGGTGGCCTTGCGGCGCGCCATCGCGCTGGCCATGGACAGCAAGCAGGAAGCCCAGCTGGCCATGCGCGGGCAGGCGATGGTGGCGCAGGGCTTCATCATGCCCAACACCAACAGCTTCGATGCCGACTTCCGCTCGGAGATGGGTACCCACGACCGCGCCAAGGCCGTGGCGCTGCTGGACATGTTCGGCTACACCGACAAGGACGGCGACGGCTGGCGCGACCAGCCCAACGGCCAGCCGCTGGAGCTGGTCTACGACACGCTGTCGGCCGCCGACTACCGCGAGCGGGACGAGGTGATGAAGAAGAACCTCGACGCCGTGGGCATCAAGCTCCAGCTGCGCATCGGCAAATGGCCCGAGCAGTTGCGCAATTCGCGCGCCGGCAAGCTGATGATGTGGGGCTACGGCCTGTCGGCGAGCTCACCGGACAGCGCCGGCGTGCTGGCGCTCGGCTACAGCGGCTCCTTCGGCCAGCAGAACCACTCGCGCTTCAAGAACGACAAGTTCGACGAGTTGTACCGCCAGCAGGCGGTGATGGCGGACGGCCCGGAGCGCGACGCGGTGATCCGTGAAGCAGTGCGCATCATGATCGCCTACATGCCGATCAAGGTGCGCGTGCACCGCATCGGCACCGATATGATGCAGCCCTGGCTGCTGGGCTACAAACGCCACCCGAACGCGCGCGAGTTCTGGCAGTACGTCGACATCGATACCGACCGCCTTCCCCAAAAGTAGTAGGCGCTGGTCCACACCTCACAAAGGAAAGTCATGAAAAAGAACGCACGCCGGCAATTTGCCCTGCTTGCCCTGTGCGCCGCCATGGCGCTGCCCGTTGCGGCCGCCGTCGTTCCTCCGGGGGTGGAACTGCACCCCACCCAGACCCTGATCCGCAACAACGGCTCTGAGCCGGAAACGCTCGATCCGGCGTCGGCGGAAACCGTGGGCGCGAACAACATCACGCGCGACATGTTCGAGGGCCTGACGGCCAACGACGCGGCGGGCAAGATCATTCCCGGTCTGGCCGAGAGCTGGAAGCAGACCAACGCCACGACCTGGGTGTTCAAGCTGCGCCAGAACGCCAAGTGGTCCAACGGCGACCCGGTGACCGCGCAGGACGTGGTGTACGGCATCCGCCGCTTCCTCGACCCCAAGACAGCGTCTAAGTACGCCGCCACCTATGGCGTGTTCCTGCAGAACGGCAAGGAAGTCGCCATGGGCAAGAAGCCGCCGAGCGAAGTCGGCGTGAAGGCCCTGGACAAATTCACGGTGGAGATCAAGACGCCCTTCCCGGTGTCGTTCCTGCCGCAGCTGGTGTCCAACAACAACCTGGGCCCGGTGCACCAGGCCTCGATCGAGAAGTTCGGCAAGGACTGGACCAAGCCCGGCAACCTGGTGGGCAACGGCGCCTACGTGCTCAAGGAATGGCAGGTCAACAGCAAGGTCGTGCTGGAGAAGAACCCGAACTACTGGGACGCGGCCAATGTGCAGCTCACGCGCGTGACCTACCTGCCGGTGGAAGACGGCAACGCCGACGTCAAGCTGTTCGAGTCGGGCCAGAACGAGTGGGTGTACCAGCTGCCGCCCGGCACCTACGAGGATGCGAAGAAGAAGTACCCCAAGGACGTGCGCAACGCGCCCATGCTGGGCCTGCGCTACTACGACTTCCAGACCCAGAGCCCAGCGTTCAAGGACGTGCGGGTGCGCAAGGCGCTGTCGATGGTGATTGACCGCGACATCCTGGCGCAGAAGATCACGGCCGATGGCCAGTCGCCGCTGTACGGCCTGGTCGTCAAGGGCATGGATGGCGCCGAGATGTTCGAATACGACTGGGCCAAGTGGCCCATGGCGAAGAAGATCGAGGAGGCCAAGAAGCTGCTGGCCGAGGCCGGCGTGAAGCCCGGCACCAAGTACACCTTCTCGTACAACACGAGCGAATACCACAAGAAGATGGCCATCTTCGCCCAGTCGGAGTGGAAGACCAAGCTCGGGCTCACCATCGAACTCGAGGCCATGGAATTCAAGGTGCTGGTCAAGAAGCGCCATGACGGCGCCTTCCAGATGGCGCGCAACGGCTTCATCGCCGACTACAACGACGCGACCAACTTCCTGGCGCTGGTGCGCTGCGACTCGGACCAGAACACCAACTTCCACTGCAACCGCAAGGCCGAGGAGATCATCAACCAGGCTGAACAGAGCGACGAGCCGGCCAAGCGCAAGCAGCTCCTGACGCAGGCCGTCAAGATGATCATGGAGGACTACCCGATCCTGCCGATGCTGCAATACTCGCTGCCGCGCTTGGTAAAATCCTACGTTGGCGGGTATTCGCTGGAGAACGCGCAAGATCGCTTCCGCAGCAAGGACCTGTACATCATCAAGCACTGATCGCGCGACCGGCGCGGTCAGCACGGCGCCTCGCGCAGCACCCCGCGCGAGGCGTTGGTTCGCTGAAACATTGAAATGGATGCTGAGAGACGCGCAAGACGCAATGCGATGCAAGGCGTAAAGCGCAGCGATGCCGGGCGGCATCGCGAGCATTTGCAACGCAGCAGCGCGCCGCGTATTGCGCGGAAAGCAGCATCCGATTTCAGTGTTTTAGCGGACTCCCCCGTTTGAGAAGAGCCTATGTGGTCCTACACATTGCGTCGCCTGCTGGCGACCATTCCGACACTGCTGATCGTCATCACGGTCTGCTACATCCTCCTGCACGCGGCGCCCGGCGGCCCCTTCGACGCCGAGGTCAAGGTCTCCGAGGCGGTGATGGCCAACCTGCAGGCCAAGTACCACCTCGATTTGCCGCTCTGGCAGCAATACCTGCATTACCTGAACAACCTGGCGCACGGCGACCTGGGCGCCTCCTTCCGCTACGCCGACTGGTCGGTCAATGACCTGGTGGCGGCGGCCCTCCCGGTCTCGCTGGCCATCGGCGGCGGGGCGCTGCTGATCTCCTTCGTCATCGGCGTGGGCCTGGGCATCGCCGCGGGGCTGCGCCAAAACAGCATGGCCGACCACGGCGTGATGCTGATTGGCAACCTGGGCAGCGTGTTCCCCTCCTTTGTCATCGGGCCGGTGCTGGTGCTGGTCTTCGCGCTGTGGCTGCACTGGCTGCCAGCCGGCGGCTGGGACGATTTCAAGCCCGCCTTCATGGTGATGCCGATGGCCCTGCTCACCTTCATCAACGTGGCCACCATCGCGCGCGTGATGCGCGGCAGCCTGCTCGAAGTTCTGAACAGCAATTTCATCCGCACGGCCCGCGCCAAGGGCTTGCCCACGCGCCTGGTCGTCATGCGCCACGCGCTCAAGCCGGCGCTGCTGCCGGTGATTTCGGTGATGAGCCCGCTGGCGATCTCCTCGATCACCGCGGCGCTGGTGACCGAGACCGTGTTCTCCCTGCCCGGCCTGGGCAAGCTGATCGTCAATGGCGCCGGCAATCGCGACTACACGCTGGTGCTCGGCCTGGTGGTGCTGATCACGGTGATTGCGGTCACCCTGAACCTGCTGGTCGACCTGGCCTATGCCGCGCTCGATCCCAAGATCCGTTACCACTGAAGGCGCGGCATGCTGTTTCTCCTACGAAAGAAGGCGCTGGTGGACCAGCTCGCGCAAATGCCGGTCGCTGCGCCCGGGCGCAGCCCCTGGGCCGATGCGCGCGACCGCTTCATGCGCAACCGGGCGGCCGTCGCCAGCCTGGTCGTGCTGGTGCTGATCTCGCTGGCCTGCATCGTCGGGCCGTTCCTGTTGCCCTACGAATTCGACACCGCCGACTGGGACGCGATGAAAATGGCGCCGAGCTGGAAGGGCTTCCACCTCTGGGGCACCGATGAATCGGGGCGCGACCTGCTGGTGCGCTGCCTGATCGGCGGCCGCATCTCGCTGATGGTGGGACTGCTGGCGACGCTGTGCTCGGTGGCCGTGGGCATCGCCTGGGGCGCGACCGCCGGCTTCCTCGGTGGCAAGGTGGACAGCTTCATGATGCGCTTCGTCGACATGATGTATGCCATCCCCTACCTGCTGATCGCGATCCTGCTGGTCACCATCCTGGGCCGCGAGTTCTACCTGGTGGTGCTGGCGATCACCGCCTTCTCCTGGATGGACATGGCGCGCGTGGTGCGCGGGCAGACACTGTCGCTGCGCAACATGGAGTTCGTCGAGGCGGCGCGCTCGATCGGCGTGCCCACCCGGCGCATCATCTTCTCGCACATCGTGCCCAACCTGCTGGGCGTGGTCGTGATCTACACCACCGTCACCGTGCCGGGCGTGATCCTCACCGAGTCGGTGCTGTCCTTCCTCGGCCTGGGCATCCAGGAGCCGATGACCAGCTGGGGCGTGCTGATCCACGACGGCACCGGCGTGATGGAAGTGGCGCCCTGGATGCTGCTGTTCCCCTGCGCCATGCTGTCCATCACCCTGTACTGCTTCAACTTCATCGGCGACGGCCTGCGCGACGCCCTGGACCCCAAACAGCGATGAACCAGAAGCTGATCGAGATCGACGACCTCACGGTCAAGTTCAACACGCCCGACGGCGCAGTCACCGCCGTCAACGGCTTGTCGTTCGCGCTGGAGCGCGGACAGACCTTCGGAATCGTGGGCGAGAGCGGCTCGGGCAAGAGCCAGAGCATGCTGGCCCTGATGGGCCTGCTGGCCGCCAACGGCCGCGCCGGCGGGCGCGCGCTGTTCAACGGCGAAGACCTGTTGTCCATGCCGGCGTCGCGGCTCAATCGCATCCGCGGCAACCGCATCGCAATGATCTTCCAGGACCCGATGACCTCGCTGAACCCCTACCTCACGGTGGAGAGGCAGATGACCGAGGTGCTGGAACTGCACAAGGGCCTGACGCGCCGCAGCGCGCTGTCGCTGGCCATCCAGACGCTGGAGCAGGTGCGCATCCCCGACGCCGCACGCCGCATCCGCATGTACCCGCACGAATTCTCGGGCGGCATGCGCCAGCGCATCATGATCGCCATGGCCCTGCTGTGCCAGCCGGACCTGCTGATCGCCGACGAGCCCACGACGGCGCTGGACGTGACGGTGCAGGCCCAGACCATGGCGCTGCTGCGCGAACTGCAGCGCGATTTCGGCACCGCCATCATCCTGATCACGCACGACCTCGGCGTGGTCGCCGGCCTGTGCGACCAGGTCATGGTGCTCTATGGCGGCCGCATCATGGAGCAAGGCAGCGCCGAGCACGTCTTCTACCGCCCGACGCACCCCTACACGCTGGGCCTGCTGGGCGCGGTGCCCAAGCTCGATCACGAAGGCGAGCGGCTGGTGGCCATTCCCGGCGTGCCGCCCAACATGGCGCGCCTGCCCGCGGGCTGCCCCTTCAGCGAACGCTGCCCGCTGGCCAACGAGCGCTGCGTCACCGAACGGCCGCCGCTGGTGGCGGTAGCCGGGCAAGATGCGGCCGTGCTGCGCGCCTGCCACCGCGACATCGCGGAAGTGGCTCGCCAGGCCGAGGCGGTGCTGTCATGAGCGTGGTGATGGACGATACGAGAAGCGCCCCCACCCCGACCCTCCCCCGGAGGGGGAGGGAGGAGCCACTGCTGTCCGTGCGCGACCTGCATGTGCACTTCAAGGTGCGCGGCGAAGGCTTCTTTCCGGAAAAGCGCGTCCTCAAGGCGGTCAACGGCGTCAGCTTCGACCTCTATCCCGGCGAGACGCTGGGCATCGTGGGCGAGTCGGGCTGCGGCAAGTCGACGCTGGCGCGCGCGCTGCTGAATCTGATCCCGGCCACCGCCGGCCAGGTGGTGTGGCTGGGCCGTGACATGTCGGGCGCCAGCAGCGCCGACTGGCAGGCGGTGCGCAAGAACGTGCAGATGGTGTTCCAGGACCCGCTCGCCTCGCTGAACCCGCGCATGAACGTGCTCCAGATCATCGGCGAGCCGCTGCGCACGCACCGGCCCGAGCTGCCGGCCAGCGAAGTGCTGGCCCGCGTCAAGGCCATGCTGGTGCGCGTGGGCCTGAACGAGGCGCAGCTCTATCGCTACCCGCATGAATTCTCGGGCGGCCAGTGCCAGCGCATCGGCATCGCCCGGGCGCTGATCCTGGAGCCCAAGCTGATCGTCTGCGACGAGCCGGTGTCGGCGCTTGACGTGTCGATCCAGGCGCAGATCATCAACCTGCTGAAGGACCTGCAGAAGCAGCTGAACCTGGCGCTGGTCTTCATCGCGCACGACCTGGCCGTCGTCAAGCACGTGAGCCAACGCATCCTGGTGATGTACCTGGGGCGCGTGATGGAACTCGCCGACAAGCACGAGTTGTACGCGGACCCCAAGCACCCTTACACGCGCGCCCTGCTGTCGGCGGTGCCGATTCCCGATCCCAAGCTGGAGCGGGGCAAGCAGATCCAGATGCTGTCGGGCGAACTGCCCTCGCCGCTTCGCCCGCCCACGGGCTGCGTGTTCCGCACACGCTGCCCGCACGCCTTCGAGCGCTGCGCGGCCGAGGTGCCGGCGCTCGAGGCCGTCAACGAGCGCTCCCAGGCCGCCTGCTGGCTGTATCGATGAAGACCGACAGCCAGGGACCCGGCGAAGGCCCCCTGGCGGGTGGCGTTGCGCCTGCGCGTTCGTGGTGGCAGCTGCCCGCCGGCGACCTGCTGCGCGACCGCCTGTACCGGCGGCTGTGGCTGTCGATCCTGATCAGCTCCTTCGGCGGCCAGATCACCATGCTGGCCATCCCGCTGACGGCGGCCGTGCTGCTGCACGCGACGCCGACTCAGATGGGGCTGCTCACGGCCATGGAGCTCGCACCTTTCGTGCTGTTCTCCCTGCCGTCCGGCGTGTGGCTGGATCGCGTTCGCAAACTCCCGGTCTATGTCAGCGGCGAGCTCCTGATGGCGCTGGTGCTGGCGTCCGTGCCGCTGGCCTGGGCACTGGACCTGCTCACGATCCCCTATCTGTACTTCGTGGGTTTCGTGCTGGGGTCCATCCACACCACCGCCGGCACCGCCGCGCAGATCGTGCTGACGCAGGTCGTGCCGCGCGCGCGCCTGGTGGAAGCGCACGCCAAGAACGCGCTCGCCAGCTCGCTGGCGGAAGTCACCGGGCCGGGCATGGCCGGCGCGCTGATCCGCATCCTGGGCGCGCCGCTGGCGCTGCTGGCGGACGCCCTGCTGCTGCTGGTCAGCGTGTTCATTCTGCGCGGGCTGAAGATCCAGGAGTCCGTCGGCACGAAAGTTCCGGAGCATTTCTGGTCGGCGTTGAAAGAGGGCCTGCGATTCGTGGCTGGCCTGCGCCTTCTGATTGTGCTCGCGCTGCTGGTGGGCTTCTGGCAGATGTGCCACCACGCTGCGATGGTGGTGCAGATCCTGTTTGCCACGCGTGAGCTGGGCCTGGACGAAAAACAGATCGGCCTCTGTTACGTGGGTCTGGGCGCAGGCACCATTGCCGCCGGCGCGCTCGGCAACCGCATCTCCAAGCGCATCGGCGTGGGCCCCTCGCTGCTGTGGGGATTCGCCATGTGCGGCATCGGCTGGTTGCAACTGGCCATTGCGCCGGCGAATGCCTTCGGCGTGCTGTCCTTCGTGCTGATGCTGGTGTGCTTCGGCTTCGGAGCGGTGCTGATCTTCATCAACTTCCTGTCGCTGCGGCAGGCCGTCACGCCCGAGCCGCTGCTCGGCCGCATGACCAGCACCATGCGCTGGCTCATTCTGCTGCCCTCGATCCCCGGCGCCCTGCTGGGCGGCTGGCTGGGCGAACACCTGGGGCTGCGCTGGGCGCTGGCTGCCGGCGGTTGCGGCGCGCTGGCGCTGGCCATCGCCGGTTGGCGGTTCACGCAACTGCCGGCGCAGCGTTCGCTGCCGCGAATCTCCTCGCACTGAAACCGGGCTAGCCGCGTCGGTGGCGGCCCATCGTGATGCCGTGCTCGTGCCGTACAAACACGGTACAGCGAGGGAAAGCGGATCTCAGGATTCCGCCTATCATTGCGAACGGCAAGCGCCGGTGAGTTCGCTCGAGCTCGGCGCCATCTGGAAATGTCACTCGGCAATGCCCTGGAGCCGCCATCCTCGCGCGACCTGCGCGGGGTGATCGCCGATGCGATCAAGAGTTCTCCCTTCGGCGTGATCATCGTCGATTCGGATTTCAAGCTCGTCCACCTCAGCGCCCAGAGAGCCTTCAGCAACGTCCGTCCACTGTTGGGGGTCAACTTTGTCGAAGTCGCGCGGATCGTCTGGCCGCCAGGTTTTGCCGACGAGGTCATCGGCCGCTTTCGCCACTGTCTCGATTCGGGGGAAGCCTTCCACGCGTCCCACGATCCGAATCAGTCGTCCGGCCATCACTTCGACGCCTATGACTGGCAGCTCGAGCGCATCTCGCTGCCAGATGGGCGCGCGGGCGTCGCCTGCCAGTTCTACGACCTGCGGGACCGCCAGTACATGGAATCGGTCATGCGCCGCTCCGAACAGCGCTTTCGGATGGCGCTGGATGCCGCGAATGCGCTGGTCTACGAGGCGGATACGGCCGGCAAGGTCATCACCTATGGCCTCGAGCGCGTCACCGGGTACCGCCCGGAGGAGGTGCCGCTGAACCTGAAGTGGTGGTACTCGCTCATTCATCCGGACGACCTGCCCCGCCATCAGGAAAAGGTGGAGCGGCACCTTGCCACTGGAGGCTCACACACACGCACCTACCGCATTCGACGCAATGACGAGGCCTGGATCTGGGTGGAGGCGACAGCCCAAGTGCTCAGGGATGCGAGCGGCAATCCGATGAAGGTCATTGGCGCGCTGGTCGATATCACCGAGCGCAAGCTCGCCACGGACGCCATACACCAATCCAAGCAGAGATTCCGCACGTTGCACGGGCTGAGTGGCCGCTTGCTCGCTGCCCAGGAGCTGACGCCCGCGCTGGAAGACCTGCTCGATTGCGCGATGGCATCTTGCGGGGCGGTGTACGGACTCGTGCAGCAGCTGAACCCGGGCATGAAAACGCTCGAGATCGTAGCCCACCGTGGGGTGGAGCAAGCCTTCCTCGACCAATTCCGCCATGTCCGTGCGGACGACAGCACGTTCACGACCAAGTCCCTTGAGAGCGGCAAGCAAGTCATGATCGTGGACGTTTTGAGCGCCGCCGAAGCCGTGCCTCAACAAGCTGCGGTGGCGGCGACCGGATGTCGCGCGTTCCTCGCCACGCCGCTGAAGACCCATGACGGCCACGTCGTGGGGGTGCTTTCCATAGGATTTCGAGACACGTACCGCGTGCCGGAGCAGGACCAGCAATTGCTCGAGATCTACGCGCGTGATGGCGCGGACTTCATCACACGGTTGCGATTTGAACAGGCGCTTCGCGAGGCCGAGCGAAACAAGGACGAGTTCCTGGCCATGCTGGCGCACGAACTTCGCAGTCCGCTGGCTCCGCTGCGCACCGCGCTGGAACTGATCAGGCAGGCGCCAGGAAACCTGGCCATGGCCGAAAAAGCCTGCGCGACCATGGATCGTCAGCTCGGACAGCTCAAGCGCCTCGTGGACGACCTGCTCGATGTGAGCCGAATCGCCAGCCAGAAGCTGGATCTGCAGTTGCAAGACCTGGACTTGGCCGCCGTGACACATCACGCCGCCGAGGCTTCCCAGCCGATGATCGATCGCCGGAACCAGACGCTGATCATCGAGCTGCCTGAACTGCCGATGCGCCTGCACGGTGACCCCGCGCGCCTGGCCCAGGTGTTCTGGAACCTGATCACCAACGCGTCCAAGTACAGCGACGTCGGCAGCACGATCCGTGTCACCGCCGAGCGGGACGGGAACGACATCATGGTGAGCGTGCTCGATACAGGGTGCGGGATTCCGCCGGAACACCTGCCGAGGGTGTTCGATCTGTTCATGCAGATTGACCAGACTTCCAGGCGCTCAGGCCGGGGCCTGGGCATCGGCTTGTCGCTGGTGAAGCGGCTGGTCGAATTGCACAGCGGCACTGTGAGCGCGCACAGCGAAGGCGTCGGCCGGGGCAGCAGATTCGTCGTGCGTTTGCCCGCGACAGGGGCGCCGGCCGGTTCTGAACGCCCCCATGAACCCGCGTCAGGGCCAGCTCGCCTGTAGAAGCCAGGCACACGACTGGTACAAAAAAAACCACCGCACTTTCGTGCGGTGGTTCTTGTCTTCTTTCAGGCGGAAGATGCTTCCGCCTGGTCCGTCATCAGAAGCGGTGACGCACGCCCACGCGGAAGAAGCGGCCGACCGCGCCGGAGTAGTCCAGCGGGTTGTAGCCGATCGCGCCGTAGGTCATGTAGTCAAACGGCGGCTTCTTGTCGAACAGGTTCTGGATCGAGCCGAACACTTCGGTCTTGTCGCCGAACTTGTAGGCACCCGACAGATCGAACGTGGTGAACGAACCCAGCTTGCAGTCGTTCGGAACGTTGATGCCGGCCGTAGTGATGGCCACGCTGTAGCAGGGGAAGCCGGCTTCCTCGCGCATGTCCATCTTGCCACGGTAGTTCATGTTCAGACCCGCGCGCCAGCGGTTCATATCCCAGGTCATCGCCATGCTCACGCGGTCCTTCGGCGTGCCCATGCAGTTGGTGATGTGGCAATCGCCGTGCGTGCCTTCGTAGTAGTGAACCGTGCCGTTGGCGTCCTTCACGCTCTGCTCGAACAGGTGCGTCCAGGTCAGGTTCGTGGTCAGGCGGCCCCAGCCGTTGCCGAAGTCGTAGCGGTTCTTGGCTTCGAGGTCGATACCGTTCGTCCGGCTCTGCGCGGAGTTCACGAACTGCACGAAGCCGGTCAGGATGCCGCCCGGGTCGCCAGGGGCGGCCGAGGTGCCCGGGTCACGCACGAAGCGGCCGGCGTTGATCGCGGACTGCGGGTCCTCGATCACCGGCAGGCCGGTACGCTTGATCTGCCACCAGTCGAGGGTGACGCTGGTCTTGGGCGTGATGTCCCACACCGTACCCAGGGTCAAGCTCGTGGACTCCTCGTTCTCCAGGCTCGGGTTGCCGCGCTGGACGAAAGTCGGCGCAACGCCCTGGCAGTTGATGACGGGCAGCGTCGGAGCGGCCGCGCAACGCGCCGGGTCGTTCACCGTGGCGCCACCGAAGGCGGCGATCGAGTTGATGCCGTTCTCGGTGAAGGACGGTGCGCGGAAGCCCTGGGCGAACGTGGTACGCAGCGCCAGGTTGTCAGCCGCCTTGAACTTGGCGCCGATCTTCGGGGTCACGGCGCTGCCGGCGTCGGAGTAGTCGTCGTAACGCAGCGCGGCGCTCACCTCGATGCGCTTGGTCACCGGCGCCAGGATTTCGCCGTAGGTGGCGAAGATGTCGCGCTTGCCGGAGTACTTGGTGAGCGACAGGCCCAGGTAGCGGCCCAGGCCGTTGTACAGCGGCAGGTCGCTTTCCTCGTGGCGCAGTTCGGCGCCGATCGCGACGCCCATCGGGCCGCCGTCGAGCTTGCCGAATTCACGCGAGACCTTGAGGTCGGCGCCGTACTGCGTGGAATAGCCCTTGCGCGACTGGTCCGACAGCATGGCGTTGTACATGGCAGCCGAGTTCAGGCCGGCGTTCTCGCCGATGCGCCACACGGTGCCCGGGGGCAGCGCGGCGTAGGCGGGGCTGGCAGCCTGTGCGGCAGCGACGTTCGCGGCCGTCGGGTTCAGCAGCGCGTCCATGACGGCGATGTTGATGCGGCGCTCGGCGGTGTCGGTCTGGCGAGCCGTGGAGTAGGAGATCCCGCTGTCGTAGTCCCATGCACCCCAGGTGCCCTTCAGGCCCATGGCGGCGCGGTAGGAATCGCTCTCGGAGTGGCTGGTGTCAGCACCGATCGCCGGTTCCAGCGAGACGTTGTAGCCGATGCGGCGGGCGGCGCCCGGGAACGGGTTGTCCGGATGGCTGGCGCCGATCAGCGAGGTGGTGGCACGGGAGACCGCGGTGCCGTCGGGCAGGAAGTAGCCGGACGCGGTCTGCACGTTGGTACGGGCGATGTTGGATTTCGAACCGTACCAGGCGGCTTCGGCCCACAGCTCGGTGTCCGCATTGAGCTTCTTGGTGAAGCGGCCGTACAGGTTGGCCGTCTGGTGATCGGGTTGCACGATGCCCACGGAGCGCCACAGGTCCACCAGGCAGCCGCCGGCGGGGTTGTTCTGCGGCACGTTGGCCACCGCGTTGCAATACGTCTGCGCGCCCGGGAAGAAGGCGCCGCGGCTGAAGTAGTTGCCGGCGGCATCGCGCACGTTGCCGATCACCGAGCTGGTGTACTGGTTGTTCACCCGCACGCCGTTGGCGTCGACCGGGATCCAGCCCGCGCCGCCCAGGCGGCCGCTGGCGGTACCGGTGTTGTTGTTGTTGGTGCCGTTCGGGTTGAAGGGCGAACCGGGGATCTGCGCGATCGCGCCGACGCCAACCTGGTTGCGGTCCGTGCGGTCCTTGTAGTAGATGGCGTCCTTCTTGCCGGCTTCGAAGTTCACCAGGAAGTTGTAGCCGTCGTTGTCCAGGTCGCCGCGGCCATGCGTGATCGCCACGCGCGGCTCGTTGCCGTCTGCTTCCTGCGAAATGCCGTAGGTCAGCTTGGCCACCGTGCCGACGAAGCTCTTCTTCAGGATGATGTTCACCACACCGGCCACGGCGTCAGAGCCGTAGATGGCGGAGGCGCCGTCCTTCAGCACTTCGATGCGGTCGACGGCTTCCAGCGGGATCTGGTTCAGGTCAACGTAGGTGCGCTGCGCATCGTCGGCCAGCACGGCCGGCGCGACGCGGCGGCCGTTGATCAGCACCAGGGTGGCGTTGGCGCCGAGGCCGCGCAGCGAGATGCCCGCCGCGGAAGCCTGCGAGAAGCCGCGGCCGTAGGTGAACGGCACCGAACCTTGCGAGTCCGCGGTCAGCGTCTGCAGGTACTCGGCGACGGTGCCCTTGCCGGACTGGTCGATATCTTCCTTGGTGATCACCTGGACGGGCGATGCCGCTTCGGTGTCGGTGCGCCGGATGTTCGATCCGGTGACTTCAACGCGCTGCAATGACGGCGCGGCCGCTGGCGCAGCCTGTTGCGCAAGGGTGTCCTGCGCAACCATCAGCGCCCCGGTGCCGCACAGCGCCGAGAGTATGGCGCGCGAGACCACCGTCTTTTTAAACCTTTGTGTGCCGGTTCTCATGAGTTCTCCAGACTTATTCCTGCATAAAAAAAATCGGTCGGGCTAAAACCCAACCATCGCGGACGCGGCCCCTCGCAACGTCGTTTGGTACGCAATCGTCCGAAGGGAGTTTTTACACTTGTAGCTCATCCACGTCACTCGCCGAATACCCGAAATGCAGGCGTCTGTTGTCCAAATACATCGGCCCCTGCGCTGCGCGTGAAATTGCACATGCGCCAATGCAAAACACCCCTGTCGCACCGGTCGAAGAGACCGGCGTGACAGGGGTGTTCGAAGCTATGTGAGCAGAAGCGGAACCGAAGTCCCGCTTGCTAACTTTTTACTCGATACGGAAGTTGAATTCCTGCGTGGCGATGATGTCACCGGAGCCGCTGACGCAGCCGTACTGCATCATGGCGTTGCGTACGGCGTTGTGATAGACGCGCGGCCCGGCCAGGACGGCGACCTCGACCACCTTGCCGCCACGGATCGTGGCCTGCGCCTTCACCAAACCTTCGATGCCTTCCTTGATCGCCTGGCGCGGCATCTCGGGCTTGACCTGGTTCGGGCAGGCGACGCCCATCTCCTGACGGCCCACCGGGGCGGCGGGCGGCGGCGGCGGCGCGATCACCGGCGGTGCCGGCGGCGGCGTCTGCACCGAGGTGATGGCCGGCGCGGTGCTCGGCGGCGTCACTTCCGGCGGCGGCACGAAGGGCGGCGGCGGGGCCTCGACCTTCGGCGTGATCGGCTTGACGATCTCCTTCGGCGGGGGCGGCGGAGGCGGCGGCGGCGGAATGATCACTTCCTGGATCACCGCGGCTTCCATCGGCTTCTTCATGATCTTCAGCGCATCGCGCGCGGTGCCGGTGATCAGCGCCCACAGCACGAGGGCGTGCACGAGGATCACGACGGCCCAGCCGACGGCACGGCGCTTCGGATCCTTGGCGCCGTACTTGCGGTGATGCAGCGGGATGGAGTTGTCGACGGCCATGGCGCTCATTGGACGAACTGCTCGTGGCCGATCACAGCCATCTTCCCGAGCCCCTTGCGTTTGGACGACGACAGCACGTTGGCGAACACCGCGTACTGGCAGTTCTTGTTCGGCCGGATATGCACTTCCGGCTGCGGGTTCATCGTGCTGACCACGTTCATCTTCTCTTCGAGTTCAGCCGCCGACACCGGCAGGCCCTGCCAGTACACCGTGCTGTTCTCGTCGATGTCGATCTGCACCTTTTCCGGCTTGATGTTGCTGGCCGGCGGGGTGCCCACCGGCATCTCGAGATTGACCGCGTGCAGCTGGATCGGGATGGTGATGATCAGCATCACCAGGAGCACCAGCATCACGTCGATGAGCGGCGTGGTGTTGATGTCCATCATCACTTCCGGGTCGCCCGCACCGAAGCGGCGACCCTTGGTCTTCAGACTGAGTTTCATGTGACCTGTCCTCAACCACCCAGCGGCGGCGGTTCGGTGATGAAGGCCACCTTGGTGATGCCGGCGCGCTGGCAGGCCAGCAGGATCTTGCCGACGCCTTCGTAGCGCGAGCTCAGGTCACCACGGATCTGCACCTCGGGCTGGGGCGTCATCTTCGAGACGGTCTTCAGCTTGGCCACCAGAGCGTCGGTATTGGGCATCTTTTGGTCATACCAGAATATGCCGCCGCTCGTGTCCACCGAGATGATGATGTTCTCCGGCTTGGTCTCGCGCACCTCGACGCGCTCCTTGGGGAGCGTGACGGGAATCGAGGTGGTGACCACCGGAATCGTGATCAAGAAGATGATCAGCAGCACCAACATCACGTCCACGAGGGGCGTGGTGTTGATGGTGGAGATGACGTCGTCGTCCGACGCCGGTCCGACAGCCATTGCCATGGCTCAGTCTCCGATTATTCGCTGTGCGAGCTTCAGGCGGCTTTGCCGGCCGAGCCCACGATGACGGCGTTCAGCTCGTCGGCGAATTCACGCACTTCGTCCATCACGGCCTTGTTGCGGCGGGCCAGCCAGTTGTAGGCCAGCACCGCGGGGATCGCGACCGCCAGGCCGATGGCCGTCATGATCAGCGCCTCGCCCACCGGACCGGCGACCTTGTCGATCGAAGCCTGGCCGGAGATGCCGATGGCGGTGAGCGCGTGATAGATGCCCCACACCGTGCCGAACAGGCCGACGAAAGGCGAGGTCGAACCGACGGTCGCCAGGAAGGCCAGGCCGCCCTGGGTGTTGGCGTGCACGCGGTCCACGGCCGCGGTGATGCTCATGGGGATCCAGTCGCCCATGGGGATGTGGCTCTTCAGGCCGCCATGGTCGCTGGTGGCGGCGGCGCCGGCTTCGGCGATGAAGCGGTAGGCGCTGTTCTTCTCGAGGGCGGCAGCGCCGGCCGTGACCGTGTTGTGGCCCCAGAAGGCCTTGTCCACCGTGCGCGCATGGCGGTTCATCTTGGACTGCTCGAGCAGCTTGGTGATCAGGATGTACCAGCTGCCAGCGCTCATGATCGCCAGCAGGATCAGCACGAAGCGGGCAATGCTGTCGGAACCCTTCCAGAGGGCTTCCAGGCCGTAGGGGTTCTCGACCGCTTCGGTGGCGCCGTTCTTCTTGGCGGCGGATGCGGGCTGGGCAGCAGCAGCGGCGGCAGAGGCCGCGCCGGTGTCGGCTTGCGCCACGGCAGCGGGCGCGGGCGCCGGCTGTTGCGCGTGGGAAGGCGCGCTGAAGAGGATTGCAAGGGGCAGCAGTGCAGTCACTGCCGCGCGAGAAAGTAGAGCCGAGGTCCGCAAGATGAATTCCTTTGAGAGTCTTTTGTGGTTCAAAAGCGCTATGAGCCAATGGCGCCCGGTGGGATCGCAACAAGCTCGCGTGAACGTGTGGCATCCGGCAAGCCGCCACAGGCCTTCTTGAACCAGAGGCCCCCGGATAGGGCGCCCGCCTTGTCCAAGCCCATGAGTATAGTTTGTCGGTACGGGGCAAGACCAGCCAGCCCATCCGCCGCGGATCAGGATAAATACTGAGATTTCTCCTCTGAATGCGCCGGGCATGCAGCCACTGCCAACTAATCCACAAACTGGCGGCTGAGAGGGACGCCCCGGTGCTCAGGCTATAATCTGAGGCTCAAACAAGAAAAGCCGGTGTAGCTCAGTCGGTAGAGCAGCTCATTCGTAATGAGAAGGTCGGGTGTTCGATTCATCTCTCCGGCACCATCCACAAAGGAAAGCCTGCTATCAACTCGATAGCAGGCTTTTTTCTTGGACGCGATGTAAGGGCGGATGTAAGCCCCATTTCACAATGGCGTGGCGTAGCGGTCGCTGACCTCAAGCCACCTGCTGCCTCGAGTCGACCGCGCCGTGATGACAGTCCTGGCGAGCGTTGTGTTGGGGGATGATGAGCTCTCGCTTAGCGATCATGATTGACGGGCTGGCAAGAGACGCGAGGGAGGAGTATCAATGACGGCGGTTGAGAAGTTCTTGGAAGAGCAACGGGCCAAGCAGAGAGCCGAGAGGGTTAAGACGGCCCTGTTATTCGGCTTTGTTGTTCTAGGTCTCATCTTCTTTTGGTTCAGGCTCCGACCTGAGTCGGACGAAGCGCGGAATGTCCGGATCGCCAACGAACGCATCAGCTCTTGCCGGATATCGATTGACACCGGTCGCGCTTGGTATGTCCCCGAAGTAAAGGCCGCGGTGGCCGTCCTCGATTCCAAGACCGCGTCGTTGGCAGCCAAGGAGACCGCGGTTGACTCTGTGTGCGAAGGGAAATTCGTCTCACTGAAGACTGAATTTGACCGAAGGCCCCAAAGCAATGAGCCTCCACGCAAGAGCTACGAGGAGAGCGTGCGCGAAGCGTGGGAGAAAGCAGACGCGGACAACCGAAAGATTGACGAGGCGCAGGAGGCGATGATCACAGACTATCGTCGTCGTGCGAGGAGCTCCTCGACCAGCGCAACCGCCGCTGGCCGTGCGGACAGCTTTGTCATGCAAGACGGTTCTATCGTGATCTGCACAACCACATTCAGGCACGGAGCGCGGGCAACGACCTGCAATTGAACTTCACCAGGAATCGCAATCCGAAGGTATTCGATCTGCCCGAAGGTGCTGAAGATGCTCACTTTTTAAGACTGAGCACCTTCTGAGCATCTTCACCGCAGACCCTAAGTTTGCTTGTAGTCGCGCGAGGGGAGCAGTCCGTTAGAAGGGCTCCAGGGGATCACTATCGAGCTTGCAAGCTATTCCACTCGGACAACGCGAGCGCGGTCTCAAGGCAGTGGCAGGCGGTCGGAACGGCCTTGCTGGCTGCTCTTCTGTTCTACGTGTTCTACGTGGCGGTCTACTTGCTCTGGCGCTTGCTGGACTGGGTCTTGGCGTGGTTTCAGCGACAGAGCGTTCTGCAGCAGCCGTCCTAGCGTTCAAGCGGGCCAACCCCTGTCCGAGTACCGGCGAGCGCCGTGGGGCGTGCCCTGGCTGGCAGGTGGACCATGTAAAGCCACTTTGCTCTGGAGGCGAGGACACGCCGGCCAACATGCAATGGCTCAAAGTCGATGACCACCGGTTCAAGACTTTGGTGGATGTTCGGGAATGCCGAAAGATGCGAAAGGCAACTGCAGCGCCCGCCAAGAGTCCATAGCTGAGTTGAGCCGCGCCGCTAACCGCCAGATGGCCGCCGACTAGGCACTACTCCGGCCTTTCCGGAAGCCGTCGAGGACCCATCGAGTCAGCTCGACGACGAGGTACACCAGCAGCCACACAGCGGCTACGGGAACCAAAACTGCGAAAGCCAGCTGACTGCTCATTACTGTCATCCGAGGCTCTATCAACCCAGCGCCTGCGTCTCGCAAGAGCGCAGCTGCCCGCTGCTGAACCACAAAGCAGCTCACACGTTTTTCACCGTCTTCGTGAAGGGTGATCGGCTTTCCGGTTTTTGCATCCTCCCACGTCGCGAAGTGATGGGGACCTAGCCGAGGGCAGCCTTTCCACCGCTCCAGTTCCTCGTTAAACGTGCTATTTAGGTCCACCACGGTCACACCGGCCAGGAAGACAGCCCACGCTACCGAAAGGACGATGCCGATTCGCTGCCAACCGTTCAGCCGATGCATGGGACTACCACAGCGACACGACCGGAGGCTGATTCCGAAACCAGGCGTTCGACAGCGTCGCAGCACTCCATGCCCTCGCTTTGGCGCTGGCTGCCAGGTAGGCGTGACGGGGTGCAGACCGGTCGTCGTAGTACAGGAGCACCTCGCTGTGGCTCGTGTATTCCTTGCTCACCTCTCCCAAGGCCCTGCAGTTTGCCGACCTTGCGTAAGGCAGCTTGTTGTCGCGAACGTCGATCAGGCAGGAATCAGCGAGGTTGCCGAACCGAGTGGCGACTCGTTCCAGATCGCGATCGCGAAGCGTGACGTCGATGCCGTCCACGCAACCGACAAGCGCCAGAGCCACTATCGCAATCAGGAACCGAGATCCCACGGACCGTTCTCCTGCGGGCGAGAGTTCGCCGCGTGCGAACACGATAGCCCTGTGCCAAGCCAAGCGCGTAGGCAGTCAATCCCGTCGCTGGCGGGAGCTTTATCCTAGAGTGAGCGCGCAGTCGCTGTTCCCTAAGGGCAGTGATCAGCTGTCGGCTTTGAGACCGGCCTTGATTTCAGCCTTTTTCCTCGAGAACATCTCGTCGGAAATCAGGCCGTTCTGGTGAAGGGCTGCCAAGTCGCTGAAGTCGCGCACTGCTTTGCGTAGCTTGCGACCTGAGTGCCGCGCCTTCAGCGTCTTAAGTGCCCGGGGAATCCAGGACAGCTTTGCGCCAAGCCCTAGGCCAGCGAGCCATCGCACAACGCTCCACAGGCCCGACAGTACTATTGCCGCGTAGAAAAGGCCAAAGATACCGGGGAGCGCATATTCGCGGAATATGTTCACCAACGGAATCACTTCTTTGTTCTGGTAGGCCTTCTTGTGTTCGCTATGCACGTCGGACAGCGGCGGTTTTGGCGCCGCCCTGACCGCTGCCTCGGCCTGCTCGTCACAGTATTCAAGTCCCCCAAACGGATGCCGTCTGTAGCAGTCGATCTTTATCCAGATTTTTTGATCTGCCTGAACGCTTGCGACGTGCGAGGGATACCGCTCCTGCGCCTCAGCCTCGGTCAATGGAACGTACGTGGGCGCAAAAAGTTGGGCAAAGGACGTGGTGGCATAGATGTGAAGAGTGACATGGGCGGCAACCAGGCCGCCGAGGATGAGCGCAAGCTTTAGCCAGTGCACTAGCACCTCGCGGATCATCATGCCCTCTCTCCTCGAATACTGAGAACGTTCAGTGTATCTGACCGCACGTCGGCGCGCGAAACTACCATCGGAAGAAGACGGCGCCCGGGTGGCCTCGCCCCGCCGCTCTCGGCTTTCGGCTTCAGACGGTGTACGTAATTCCGTCCTGGATGACACCGATCACTGCCGCCTTGTTCTCGGGGGACTCCGAGAAACCAACGAGAACGTCGGCCCGCGACATGCCTGCGTTGAGGTTTCCAACGTGGAACGCTAGGCCGCCGGCATCGGGGGCGCGGTGCAACACGTTTTGGTAAAGCTGCGTCACGTACTGGGTGTTGGTCAGCGCGCCGTACTTTGTCTGGAACTCGGGACTGGCAATGAAGTTGGCCGCGACTTGGTTGACGGTAAGCCCACCGTCCAGCGCACCAATCTGAAAGCCCAACCCCGGCAAATCGGGAGTGCGGTCAAACGCTGCCCGGTACAGCCGGTAGGCCATGCCCCCATTGCCATTGATGTCCAGCGCGACTCGCAAGTCCGATAGAACCAGGCGCTCGACTGAATCGAGAAGGTCGATCCCCAGGCTGCCCACTTGGTCGGTGACTGTGAACTTCCCGTCGTTGGTGTGAGTGATCTTCAGGCTGGAGAAGGCGGCTGCGTACGAAGCAATGTCCAGCCCGAGTTGGCCAGAGATCGTGTCGTTGCCGGTGCCGCCTACTAGGGTGTCATTGCCATCGCCCCCAAGGAGGGTGTCGTCTCCGCCGTTGGCCGTCAGCAAATCATTGCCTGCCAAGCCATTGAGCATCTCCGCGGCGTCGGTGCCTGATAGGTTGTTGGAGCTGGCTGTCCCGGTGCGCTCGATCCCATACGAGATCCCGTTGGTGATTGTGGGCAGCAGCGCGGCCTTGTTCTCCGGGGACTCGGAGAAGCCGGTCAGCACCACGGCTCGCGACATCCCGCCGTTCAGGTGAGCTACCCAGAAGTTCAGGCCATCCGCGTCCGGAGCGCGGTGCAGCACGTTCTGGTACAGAAGCGTGACGAACTGAGTGTTGTTGAGCGCCCCGTAAGTAGCCTGGAACTCAGGGCTCGCGATGAAATTGCCGGCTACCTGAGCGAGCGATGCGCCGTTGTCGAGCTGCGCCATCTGGAAGCCCAGCCCCATGAGATCGGGCGAGCGATTGAAGGCCGCCTGGTAGAGACGGTATGCCTGGCCGGCCGAGCCGTCGAGATCGAGGGCGATGTTGGCGTTCTGGAACTGCAGACGCTCCACATTTATCAGCTGGTCTACGCCGTCGCCACTCGTGGCAACGAAGAACTGCCCGCTTCGTGTGATGCCGGTCAACCGTCGATCGAACACTGCTAGGTCGAACCCTGCACCTCCGTCAAGAGTGTCATTGCCCAGCCCCCCGTAAAGGCTGTCGTTGCCGCCGTTGGCAAAAATCGAATCTGCGCCAGCGCCTGTCCCAATTCGGTTGTTGAACTCGTTCCCGCGGAACGTCAGGTTTCCGGCGCCACTGAGCGCGCCCAATTCCTCGATGTTCGTCCCTACTAGCGAATAGCTCAGCGGGCTCCACACTCGGTCCGTGCCGCCGTTTGCTTGCTCGATGATGACGTCGCCTATCGAGTCGATGACGTAGACGTCGTCTCCGCCGCCTCCTTCCATCGTGTCAGCGCCGCCGCGGGAACCCGCGTCCCAGTCAAACACGTCGTTGCCTTCGCCGCCATCCATGTAGTCGTTGCCGGCGCCGCCTTGCAGTCGGTTGTCTAGGTCGGACCCTATGAGGGTGTCCGCATAGCTTGAGCCATTTGCGTTTTCAATGTCGCCTGCTAGCCAGTAAAACGTCGTCGGCGATGGCAGGTAGTTGTCCGCTGTTGGGAAAGCGACGCCAGCTTTGGTTGCCACCAAAGACGAAAGTTGGATGTTCGGCAGCACAATGGTCCAACCCTCTGGAGCATTCGTGACGACGACCGTGTCGTTCCCACTAGAGTCCCAAAGAGTGCCGTAGGCTCCAATGCGCGCTAGCTCCAAGACCGAATCGCCGGCATTGGTGGACATGTTCCTGCCGTAGACGTATTGCAGGGCCAGGACATCCAAGATCATCGGCGTGATCGGATCCCAAGCTCTCAGATTCCAGTTGAAGTCGTCCCGGTATGACATGACGGTCACCCAGTCAGTGTCGAAATCTCCCAGGCCAATCTGTGCCAGCGTCGGTCGCCCGGTCCCGCCATCATCGTGAGGATGCTTCAGGCCGAGGACGTGTCCCAGTTCATGCAAGAACACAAACCAACCAGCACTTCCTGGGGCGTACGTGGAAAGGAAGTTTGCTTGGCTGTTGATGTTCAGGAATACATCGCCTGGTTGGCCGGCATAGCCAGTTGCGCCATTCAGGGTCGGAAAGTAGCCGCGTGCCCAGATATTCGAGCTTGGGAAGATGGATGTGGATCCGGACAGGGTGATGGTTATCTCTGAACCTGCCAGGTAAGCCGCACTCGGAGAGCTGAAGGAGCCAACGTAGTTGAATTTGACGTCAGCGAAATACGAAATCGTATTGAGAATTCCGCCGATGGTTTGAACAAGGTCCGCTGGACGGTTCCAGATCTCGCCGGCTAGACCACCAGATATGGCCCAGTCAATCGTTCTGTCCGGGCCGAGAACCCAGTAGTAGCCGTGCGTCGTCGCATCGATGATCGAGTCACCCGTCAGCTGGAAAGTCCCCATCCCCGGATTTGCCATCCCCGTTCTCCTGTGTCTCAGCGCGGTATTGTTGAGCCATCTTCTACCCAACCGCGTGATTTGTCACTAGGAGTCGCCATGCCGCCGCCGGGCGTCGGATTGCCTGTTCGGCCGGACTAGCCTGCTCCGGGCCGTAGCACTCGTGCACCACGAAGTGCTTGTGCCCTTCCGCTTTCAAATCCGATTCGACACGGTCTTTCAGGGCCTCCACAGACTCGCCAGGTTCTCGTATCCATTCCCGGTCTCGCCCAGCGGCCCTGTACCCTGTCGCCTCGTAGTAGATGGCGCGCTCAGGGCCGATCTTGTCTGGGTCGCAACCGACAGTGCTGATGACGACAAGCATGAAGTCATCGGGGGTGCCCATAAGCTGCTCCAGTTGCTCAACTCGTCTCTCAAGGTTCTTTTGTTCCTCGCTTCCAGCGCTTGAATGCGACGCGCCAATTCGTCTGTCTCGATCACCTTTGCCAGCGAGCTGATCGCCTGCATCAGTTGCGCTGCCTGGCCCGGGTTAAGTTCCCCATCCCCAAGCCCGTTCAGGATGGCCTCCGCACGCTGCGTCAGCGTCCCCTGCGGAAGCGTGATCGGCACCGCCGGTTCGCTAGCCCGGATGGGAGGGCAGACCCGCTCGGCAACGATTCGGATGGCCGCCATGTCGCCGCCCTTAGCCTTGTCCAGAAGGACAGGCTTGATCTCCTGCCACGCTTCCGTGAGCTGCGCCCGGATGGCGTTGCCCGAGCCGATAGGCCTGCCCCCGGGGTTTCACAATAAATGCGGGCTAATGTCCTTCGAGTGCAGGTCGGCGCACATTCTTGGCATAACCGTTCTCGAATGGCGCAAGAGAATGGAAGTGGCGCAAAGAAGGTGTCGCCCCATAAAAGAGATGTCGGCACGGGAAAGCTGCGCGGCAGCAGCGTACCAAGGCAAGTGAGCTTGCCTTCACCGACACGCGGCCTTTCACTTCGACAACGCGGGCCTGCAGGAGCGATCCGTTACCTACGCCGGCAGGGCAATTTCCTGAGCTGGATCTGCGGCCTCATGTCGAATGAGGTCTCGCGGCAGTGGCCGCACCAAGGCGAGCGCTTCCGAAGCCGATCCCCTTAGCCACTGGTCCCAGTCTGCGCGCTCGATCGCGATGACGCTGCGCGTCTCCTGCTGGCCTGCGAAGCAACAATCTGTTACCTTCAGGTTGAGGAGAAAAAACAAATGACCCGAAAGGTCCGGTTGCTCGCACTGCTAGGTGGCAGCGCGGTGATTGTCGTGCTCGTCTTGCTATTTCTGGCCCTGGCGCTGTCAGGTTCCACAGTGGAGGAGTTCAGCCGTCCCCCCGGTGAGTCGCGCGCACCAGCGCTGCCTGGTTCCGATGATTCGCGCATTGAAGTCACCGGATCACCGGTGCCACGGTGGGAAGCGCCATGGCTGAAGGCGCAACGTGCCGAGGCAAGACGGGCTCAGGCGCAAGAACAAGCGGCGGCGCAGCGGGCGGTGGCAGAGCGGGCGGTGGCAGAGCGGGCGGTGGCAGAGCGGGCAGAGGCGGAGCGGGCGGAGGATGCGGAACGGGCGTTGGCGGAATTGACGCGACGGCGCTCGCCACAATTCAAGCAGGCACCGGTGGGACCGGTCCACGAGAACTTCGCGGTTGTCCGCACGCTGTTTGCCTCAGATCGAGGTCTCACTTCTCGCGCCGATGAGAAACCTGTGTTCGGCTCAACTGCCGACCGCGTTCGATACGGCTACTGCGACATCAGCATTCCGCGGGACCACCGGCTGGGCGAAATAGAGCGACCATCTCTTAGAAAGTTGCAGTTTTGGGAAGCTCCGGACAAGCATGTCTCGATTCTCGAAACTCGATTGACGTCGAAACACGAGCTGTTCGCCGAGGTCCGCAGACTGACCAACAAAGGTTCTGGCGCCTCTTTCGTGTTCGTGCACGGCTACAACGTATCGTTCGAAGATGCTGCCAGGCGCACTGCACAGATTGCATATGACCTTGGCTTCGACGGCGCTCCCATGTTCTATAGCTGGCCATCTCGGGCGTCAGAGGCCGCTTACACGATAGATGAGCAATCAATGGAGTGGGCAGAAGGGAACCTTAGAGCATTTCTGGATGACTACTTGAGCCTGCCGGATACAAGGCGCGTCTTCCTCATAGCCCACAGCATGGGCTCACGAGGGCTGGCAGGCGCGGTACTTGGGCTGCTTCGAGACAAGCCAGCGCACAAAGAAAAGCTGGCGCAGATCATCTTGGCTGCGCCTGACATAGACGCTCGTGTCTTCAAGCGTGACATCGCACCAGCGCTGAAAATGAATGGTCGACAGACAACGATCTACGCGTCCTCTGAGGACCGAGCCTTGCAGCTGTCGAAAAAGGTACACGGCTATCCCCGACTTGGCGACTCGGGGCCCGGCCTAGTTGTCTTGCCCGGGATTGAAACGGTGGACGCCACTGGGGTAGACACGTCACTGCTGGGGCACTCGTATTTCGCCGAGCGAAGGACCGTGCTGTCCGACATCTTCTACATCGTGAAGACAGGCAAGCCGGCGTCTGAACGTTTCGGGCTGCGCCAGGTGGCTAGCCCGACTGGGCCCTATTGGCAATTCGCGCAATGAACACATCTTCGGCATCTTCGTGGGCATCTTCGCTTTCTGTGTTGTGACCGCGCCTCCTTATAGGGCGGCCCCAGTAGCTGAGACTGGATCCCCACCTAGGATGTCCTTGGCATATAGCTCGGCGCTTGCAGGAGTTCATCCAGAAGTAGCTCCGCGTCGAAGGGGCGCGGCCGCTCGGCCGGCACTGGCCGGCGGCTGCTGAGAGACCCCAAACGGACCCAGCTCGCGGCACCCCCATCTCTCCAGCACCAATACGAGGCCCCTGTCCTTCGCGGTCAGGGGCCTTTCACTTTTTGGCGACTGATGCGCTGATCTCACCATCGCTGCCACACGGAATGCGGCTTTGTCGGTATAACCGATGAGCCCTTCCCTCCGCGGGAAACCCAGCCGTGGCCCTCCGCCCTTCCGAACCCCAGCCTGAACCGCTGGGCGCTGTGGCCCAGAACGTGCCCTGCGCCTTGCCGCGCTGTCGGTGGAAGCGCCTCGCGGCCGCCGGCGTGATGGGCTGCGGGCTGCTCGCCGCCGGCACGGCCGCCGCGCAGCAGGACGCCAACGAGACCGGAAAGCTCGAAATCTACGGACCACTGGCACAGGTGTCCGCACCTCCGGCGGGCGTGCCGGGCGCGCTTCCACCGCCGCCGTGGCACCAGGACCTCAGGCTGCGCAACACCGTGATCATCGGCGCCGGCGCACTCATCGTGGCGGCCTATGGCATGAGCAACTGGTGGCAGGAAGGCTTCAGCGGCGGCTTCAAGACCACCAACGAAGGTTTCTTCGGCGAGAACACGCCCCATGGCGGCATGGACAAGTTCGGCCACATGTTCGCGAACTACGCGAACGTGCGGGCGTTCACACAGGTGTTCCAGGCGGCAGGCAACAGCCGCGGCGACGCCATCTGGCTTTCGGCCTTGAGCACCGCGGCGGTCTTCACGGCGGTGGAGGTCGCGGACGGCTTTTCGAACCAGTACCGCTTCAGTCCCCAGGACGAGGCGATGAACATCGCCGGCGCCGCCCTGGGCGTGATTTTGGAAACGCACCCGGAACTGGACGAGAAGTTCGACTTCCGCCTGGGCTACAGCAAGTCGGCCGAGTCGGCCCACTGGAAGCCTTTCAGCGACTACTCCGGCCAGCGCTACCTGCTGGTGGCCAAGGCCGACGGCTTCGACGCTCTGCGCAACCGGCCGGTGCTGCGCTACCTGGAGCTCTCGCTGGGCTACCAGGCGCGCGGCTACGAGCACCCGGGCCTGGAGCACCGGCGCGACGTCTACGTCGGCCTCAGCCTGAACCTGTCGCGCGTGCTGGCCGACGGCTTCTACCAGGGGAAGAAGAGCACCACGCGGGTTCAGCGCACGGCCGAACTGGCGTTCGAGCTGTTCCAGTTCCCGACAGCCGTGTACGCGGACTTCCGGATCGACTGAGCCGAAGCTTCTGCGACCCGACGCTGCCGCGCGCTATCGCTCGTCGAACGACAGCACCACCCGTTCGGTCATCGGATGGGCCTGGCAGGTGAGCACGAAGCCGGCGGCGACCTCGTGGCGATCGAGCGCGAAGTTGCGCTCCATGCGCACGTCGCCTTCCATCACCTTGGCGCGGCAGGTGCCGCACACGCCCGAGGTGCAGGAGAACGGCACCTCGAGCCCGGCGGCCGAGGCGCAGTCGAGGATGCTGGGCTGGTCCTTGTAGAACTGGATCTCGCGCTTGAGGCCGTCGCGGATGATGGTGATGCGCGCCTGCTCGGCGTCGCCGGGCTTGGCCTCGTGCACCACCGCGCCCACCTGGCCGGCCCCCGCCGCCGGCTGGGCGATGCCGAAGCGCTCCACGTGCACCCCCTCCTCCGGCACGCCGGCGGCCAGCAGCGCCGCCTCGGCCTCGTCGTTCATCTGGAACGGGCCGCAGATGTAGGCGTGGTCGATGCCCGCAGCCGGCACGACGGTGCCCAGGAAGGCCTCGATCTTGCCGCGGTCCATCAGGCCCATGTTGATCGGCGCGTCGGTGTGCTCATCGGAGAACACATGGTGCAGCACCAGCCGCGTCATGTACCTGTCCTTCAGGTCCTCGATCTCCTCCTTGAACATGGTGGAGCGCAGGCTGCGGTTGCCGTAGATCAGGGTGAAGCGGCTGGCCGGCTCGCGCGCCAGCACGGTCTTCATGATCGAGAGGATGGGGGTGATGCCGCTGCCGCCGGCGATGCCCACGTGGTGCCGCTTCGATTCGGCTTCGATCGGCACGAAGAAGCGCCCCTGCGGCGCCATCACGTTCACCGTGTCGCCGGGCTGCAGGTGCTCGTTGATCCAGTTGGAGAACACGCCGCCCTTCACCTTGCGCACGCCCACCCGCAGCTCGCCGTCGTCGACACCGGCACAGATCGAATAGGAGCGGCGCAGGTCCTGGCCTTCGATCTCCTTGCGCAGCGTGAGGTACTGGCCCTGGGTGAAGCCGAACACCTCGCGCAGCTCCTGGGGCACCTCGAAGGACACGACCACCGCTTCGGCCGTGTCGGGCTGGATCGCCTTGACGCGCAGGGAATGAAACAGCACGCTGCTCATGTCAGGCCTCCTGCCGGGCCGCCCCAAAGGAGGCCCGGCCCCCTCGGGGGGCAGCGAATACACGCAGTGATGAGCGTGGGGGCTTCATGGTCAGATCGGCTTGAAATACTCGAACGGTTCCAGGCAGTCGAGGCAGCGGTGCATCGCCTTGCAGGCGGTGGAACCGAAGGCCGACAACTGCTCGGTGTGCATGCTGCCGCAGTGCGGACAGGCGATGGCGGCCGGCGTGCGCCGCACCATGCGGATCGGCACCGCGGCTTCGGGCATGAGGGGGCCGGGCGGCGCGATGCCGTACTCGCGCAGCTTGCGCTTGCCCTCTTCGCTGATCCACTCGGTCGTCCAGGCGGGCGCGCGCCGCAGCGTCGCGCGCGCCGGGCCCAGCCCTTCGGCTTCGATCGCCGCCAGCACGCTCTGCTCGATCACCTCGGTGGCCGGGCATCCGGAATAGGTGGGCGTGAGCACGACCTCCAGCTCGCCGCCATGGTCGATGACGTCGCGCACGATGCCGAGGTCGCGCACCGACAGCGCCGGCACCTCGGGATCGGGAACGCCGTCCAGCACGGCCCAGGCCCGTTCGGCACGCGTCACCACATGCCTCCCGGAAAGGCGCGCTGCAGGTACTGCAGGTCGGCCAGGATGAAGCCCATGTGCTCGCTGTGGATGCCCGACTTGCCGGTCGACAGGAAGGGCGTCGCCGGCGGCACGGGCAGGTCGGAGGCGCCAAGGATCTCCGTCATCTCGGCCGCCCAGGCTTCCTGCAGGTCGCCCCAGCGCGGTCCGAGCCCGACCTGCGCGGCGGCTTCGTCGACCGCGTCGGAAGCGAACAGCTCCGCCGCATAGGGCCAGAGGTCGTCCAGCGCCTTGGCCACGCGCCGTTTCGATTCGGCCGTCCCGCGGCCGAGGCGCACCAGCCAGTCGGCGGCATGGCGCTGGTGGTAGCGCGCCTCCTTGACGGCCTTGCCGGCGATCGCGGACAGCTCGGCGTCGCTGGACGCCGCGAGCCGCTCCCACAGCAGCTTGAAGAAGCTCGCCATGATGGTGTTGCGCAGCACGGTCACCGCGAAGTCGCCGCGCGGCAGCTCGACCAGCGTCACGTTGCGGTAGTCGCGCTCCTCGCGCAGGAAGGCGAGCTGGTCTTCGTCGTGGCCCGCGCCCTCGAGCACGCCCGCCTGCGTCAGCACCGCGCGCGCCTGCCCCACCAAGTCGAGCGCCATGTTGGACAGCGCGATGTCCTCCTCGACCTGCGGCGCGTGGCCGCTCCACTCGGCGAGGCGCTGCGCCTGGATCAGGGCCGTGTCGCCGATGCGCAGCAGGTACTGCACTTTCGGCTCATGGCTGACGCGGATGGGGTTGGCTTGCATGAGGCGCCCGCTCACATGTGGTCAACAGCCTGGGGCAGCTTGTAGAAGGTCGGATGCCGGTACACCTTGTCCTCGGCCGGGTCGAAGTACATGTCCTTCTCGCCCGGGTCGCTGGCGACGATATGGTCGGAGCGCACCACCCAGACGCTGGTGCCTTCCTGCCGGCGCGTGTAGACGTCGCGCGCCATCTGCACCGCCATCTTCGCGTCGCTCGCATGCAGGCTGCCGCAGTGCTTGTGGTCCAGGCCGCTCTTGCTGCGCACGAAGACTTCCCAGAGGGGCCATTCCTGCTGCACGTCGCTCATGTGTTTCTCCTTGTCTTCTTACTCCCTCCCCTCCGGGGGAGGGTTGGGGTGGGGGCGCTCCACGGCTCATCTCAAAGGGCCGAAAGCGCCCCCATCCCTGCCTTCCCCCGGAGGGGGAAGGTGAAAGTCCGTCATGCGGCCTGCGCCTGCGTTTCCTGACCACGCGCATACGCCAGCGCGGCTTCGCGCACCCAGGCGCCGTCCTCCCAGGCCTTCACGCGCGCGGCCAGGCGCTCGCGGTTGCAGGGGCCGTGGCCGGCGATCACGCGCCAGAACTCGTTCCAGTCGATGGTGCCGAAGTCGTAGTGCTGGCGCTGCTCGTTCCACTTCAGCGCGGGATCCGGCAGCGTCACGCCCAGCACCTGGGCCTGTTCGGCGGTGGCGTCGATGAAGCGCTGGCGCAGCTCGTCGTTGGACACGCGCTTGATGCCCCAACGCATCGACTGCGCGGAGTTGGGCGACTGGTCGTCGGGCGGGCCGAACATCATGATCGAGGGCCACCACCAGCGGTTGACCGCATCCTGCACCATGTCGCGCTGCGCCTGCGTGCCCTTTTCCATCATCACCACCAGGCTGTCGAAGCCCTGGCGCTGGTGGAAGCTTTCCTCGCGGCAGATGCGGATCATCGCGCGCGCATACGGCCCGTAGGAGCAGCGGCAGATCGGCACCTGGTTCATGATCGCCGCGCCGTCCACCAACCAGCCGATCACGCCGACATCGGCCCAGGTGAGCGTCGGGTAGTTGAAGATCGAGCTGTACTTGGCTTTGCCGGCGTGCAGCGCCTCCAGCATCTGGTCGCGCGAGGTGCCCAGTGTCTCGGCGGCGGAATAGAGGTACAGGCCGTGGCCGGCCTCGTCCTGGACCTTGGCCAGCAGGATGGCCTTGCGCTTGAGCGTGGGCGCCCGCGTGATCCAGTTGCCCTCGGGCAGCATGCCCACGATCTCGGAATGCGCGTGCTGGCTGATCTGCCGCACCAGCGTCTTGCGGTAGTGCTCGGGCATCCAGTCCTTGGGCTCGATGAAATCGCCGGCGTCGATGCGCGCTTCGAACTGGTCCTCGCGCTTCATCTCCTCGGCCGAACGCACGGCCTTGGGCTTGGACTCATCCTTGCCCGCGGTGTCCATGGCTTGCGTGTACATGCAGTCTCCTGTGGCGCTCGTAAGGGTAACTCCGAACGATGGCTTGTGTACGCTCAGCGCCGCCGCTTCGGCTCAGCCTTGGGCCGGGGCGAGTCGAAGGGCAGGCGCGTGTCGGACTTGATCTCCCGCAGCACGACGCTGGAGCGCACATGGGTGACGCCGGGCAGCTTGAACAGGGTCTCGTGCAGGAAGCTGTCATAGGCCTTGATGTCGCCGACCAGTACCTTGATCATGTAGTCGGCCTGGCCGGTGGTGGCGTAGCAGCTCACGATCTGCGGGCAGGCGGCCGCTTCGCGCTCGAAGCGCCGCACGTCGTCCTCGTTGTGCCGCGTCAGGTTGACTTCGGCCAGCACGCACAGCGACAGGCCCACCTTCTCGCGATCGACCAGCGCCGTGTAGCCGCGGATCACGCCGCTGGCCTCCATGTCCTTGACGCGCTTCCAGCATGGCGTGCTGGACAGGCCGGCGGCCGCGGAGAGCTGCTGCACCGTCTGGCGCGAATCGCGCTGCAGCTCGGCCAGCAGGGCCAGGTCATGGCGGTCGAGTTGATCCATTCTTGATTTCCAGCGAATCGAGGAAGGATATTCTCCGCCACATCCTTGAGCCGGAGAAAAGAGAACCAAATTTCCCCGCCAGGTGCCTAAGCTTTACCCCTTTGATTTCAGGCTGGGACACCATGGCCGAGACCCACTTTGCACCCACCCCGCTGCGACGGCCCGACTACAAGCTCAGCGACAGCCTGTGGGCGACCGGCGGCGCGATCTTCCTCACCGGCACCCAGGCGCTGGTGCGGCTCATGCTCATGCAGCGCCAGCGCGATGCGGCGGCGGGGCTGAACAGCCAGGGCTTCATCAGCGGCTACCGCGGCTCGCCGCTGGGCATGGTGGACCTCGCCGTGTGGAAAGCCGGAAGCAAGTTCGAGGCGGCAGGCATCCGCTTCCTGCCTGCCATCAACGAAGAGCTTGCCGCCACCGCCGTGCTCGGCACGCAGCGGGTGGAAGCCGACCCCGAGCGCACCTGCGAGGGCGTGTTCGCGCTCTGGTATGGCAAGGGCCCGGGCGTGGACCGCGCCGGCGATGCGCTCAAGCACGGCAATGCCTACGGCGCCTCACCCCACGGCGGCGTGCTGATGGTGGCGGGCGACGACCACGGCTGCGTGTCGTCCTCGATGCCGCACCAGAGCGACCAGGCCTTCCAGGCCTGGCACGCGCCCATCGTGTCGCCCGCCAACGTGGCCGAGTACCTGGAGTTCGGCCTGTACGGCTGGCAGCTGTCGCGCTTCTCGGGCAACTGGGTCGGCTTCACCGCCCTGTCCGAGGTGGTGGAAAGCGCCTCCACCGTGGACCTGGACCTGGTGAACGCGCGCGTGGCCGCCTGGCAGGACGCGGCCACCGTGATGCAGGCCACCGGCTACGCGCCGCCGGCCGGCGGCCTCCACTACCGCTGGCCCGACCTGCCATCGCTGGTGATCGAGCAGCGGCTGCATGCCAAGCTGGATGCGGTGCGCGCCTTCGCCCGCGTCAACAGCATCGACCGCCACATCGTCGAGAGCGCGCATGCCACCGTGGGCATCGTGACCGCCGGCAAGGCGCACTACGACTTCATGGAGGTGCTGCGCCGCCTGGACATCTCGCCCGAGACACTGGCGGCGCACGGCGTGCGCATCTACAAGCTGGGCCTGACCTACCCCCTCGAGCCGACGCGCATGCAGGAGTTCGCGCGCGGTCTCGAGGAAGTGCTGGTGATCGAGGAAAAGGGGGCGGTCGTCGAAGACCAGCTGCGCACCATGTTCTACAACCAGCCGGTGCGCCCGGCCATCGTCGGCAAGCAGGATGCGCAGGGCCGCCCGCTGGTGTCGGCGCTGGGCGAGCTGCGCCCCTCGCGCCTGATCGAGCTGGTGGCCCAGTGGCTGGCGGCGCACTACCCCGACCTGGACCGGCGCCACCTGGTGCGCGACTTCACCCTGCCCGAACTGCTGGCCAACGACAGCGACAGTGTCAAGCGCCTGCCCTACTTCTGCGCGGGCTGCCCGCACAACACCTCGACCCGGGTGCCGGAAGGCTCGCACGCGCAAGCCGGTATCGGCTGCCACTTCATGGCCAGCTGGATGAACCGCGAGACCGAAGGCCTGATCCAGATGGGCGGCGAAGGCGTGGACTGGGTCTCGCACGCCATGTTCACCAAGGTGCCGCATGTGTTCCAGAATCTGGGCGACGGCACCTACTACCACTCGGGCTATCTGGCGATCCGCCAGGCGGTCGCCGCCCGCTCGACCATCACCTACAAGATCCTGTTCAACGACGCGGTGGCCATGACCGGCGGCCAGCCGGTGGACGGCATCATCAGCGTGGACGGGATCGCGCGCCAGGTGGAAGCCGAAGGCGTGAAGCAGGTCGTGGTGCTGTCGGACGCCATCGCCAAGTACGACGCGATCAGGAACCGCTTCCCCGCCGGCACCGAGTTCCACGACCGCGATGCGCTGGACGAAGTGCAGCGGCGCCTGCGCGAAGTGCCGGGCGTGACGGTGCTGATCTACGAACAGACCTGCGCCGCCGAGAAGCGCCGCCGGCGCAAGAAGGGCGAGCTGGTCGACCCGGCGCGACGCGTGTTCATCAACGAACGCGTATGCGAGGGCTGCGGCGACTGCTCGGTGCAAAGCAATTGCGTGGCGGTGCTGCCGGCCGAGACGCCGCTGGGCCGCAAGCGCAAGATCGACCAGTCCAGCTGCAACAAGGACTACTCCTGCGTCAAGGGCTTCTGCCCCAGCTTCGTCGGCGTGGTCGGCGGCAAGTTGCGCAAGAAGGCCGGCGCGCTCGCCGGCGGCGCCGAAGACTTCACCCGCCGCGTCGATGCCCTGCCCCTGCCCGCCCCCCACACCTGGACCGCGCCCTACGACCTGCTGGTCACCGGTGTCGGCGGCACCGGCGTGGTGACCGTGGGCGCGCTCATCTCGATGGCCGCCCACCTGGAAGGCAAGAGCGCCAGCGTGCTGGACTTCATGGGCTTCGCGCAGAAGGGCGGCTCGGTCCTGAGCTTCGTGCGGCTGGCCGACCTGCCCTCGCGCCTGAACCAGGTGCGCATCGACACGCAGCAGGCCGACGCCATCCTGGCCTGCGACCTGGTGGTGGGCGCCTCGCCCGAGGCGCTGGCCACGGTGCGCCATGGCCGGACGCAGATCCTGGCGAACGTGCACGAGGTCCCGGTGGCGGAAAGCCTGCGCAATCCCGATGCCAGCCTGAAGGTGCCGCAGCTGCTGGAAAAGCTCGACTTCGCCGCGGGGCACGAGTTCGTCGAGACGCTGGATGCACAGGCTCTGGCCGAAGCCTTCCTCGGCGACTCGATCGTCTCCAACATCCTGTGCCTGGGCTATGCGTGGCAGCGCGGCCTGGTGCCGGTGAGCCTGCCGGCGCTGCTGCGGGCCATCGAACTCAATGGTGTTGCGGTGGACAACAACAAGCTGGCCCTCTCGCTCGGCCGCCTGGCGGCGGCCGATCCCGCAGCCATCCAGGCCCTGCTGGCCGACGACGAGCAGGTGGCGGTGCATCCCGAGCCGGTGCGCGAGAGCTTCGAGGCGCTGGTCGCGCGCGGCGTCGCCCACCTGACCGGCTACCAGGGCGCGGCCTACGCCAAGTCCTATTCCGAGTTCGTGCGGCGCGTGGTGGAACGCGAACGGGTCCTGGGCGCCGATGCGTCGCTGCCGCTGTCGCAGGCGGTCGCCCGCAGCCTGCTCAAGCTGATGGCCTACAAGGACGAATACGAAGTGGCGCGGCTCTACACCGACGGCGAGTTCCGGCGCGCGCTGCAGCACCAGTTCGAGGGCGAGCTGCGGCTGGAGTTCTACATGGCGCCGCCGGTGCTGAGCCGCTCGCGCCATGGGCAGGCGCCGCGCAAACTGCGCCTGGGCCCGTGGATGATGCCGGCGATGAAGCTGCTGGCATGGGGCAAGCGCCTGCGCGGCACGCCGCTGGACCTGTTCGGCCGCACGCAGGAGCGCCGCATGGAGCGCCAGCTGATCGCCAACTACCGCGACCGCATCGAGGCGCTGCTGCCGGCGCTCGACGCCTCGCGCCTCAAGGCCGCGACCGAGATTGCCGCGCTGCCGCTGGCCATGCGCGGCTTCGGCCACGTCAAGCTGGCCAACGTGGCGCTGGCACAGGTCCGTGAAGCGGAGCTGCTGTACCGCTTCGATCCGGCGACCTATCCGCGGCCCGAGCGCACGCCCCAGGCCGGGCAGATCCGCGGCATCCGCGTCACCGCGTCGGCATGAGCGCGTCGGGATTGAGCTGGCCGAACGCGCCGGGGCACGCAGCGCAGGCACGGCGCTGAAGCTCGCCTGGGCACATTGATTGCCGGGTGGCTGATGCGCCAAACGGCAGTACCGTTTGGCCCAGGTACGCTAAGGAGCTGCGATGAGGGCATTCACTTCCTCCATGGTGGCCGCCGCGCTGGCGGCCGGCGGTTTCGTTTTTGCTCAGACCTCGAGCACGGCCCCCGGCACGGCACCGGGCGCCATGCCCTGCGACCCGCAGATGGCCGGCAGCGCCAGCACGCCGGGCAGCAGCGGTGCGATGGGCGGCTCGGACCCGGGCGTAGCCGGCGCGTCGGGTTCGAGCGTCGCCACCGCGCCGGCGGGCACGACGGCTGGCAGCAGCACGATGTCGGGACCGACCACCCCGGGCAGCGTGGCCATGGGCGCGCCGTCGACGGGCTCGACCGCCATGGGCGCGAGCGGTGCCTCCGGCGGCAGCGCCCCTGGCGGCTCGACCCTGGACAGCGCCACGGCGGCGGCGCGAGGGGCGCAGGCCGGGGCGACGGGCAGCATGCCGGGCGCGACGCCGGGTTGCCGCTGAATGCGAACAAGAGGCCGCTGGCGTGCTAGCGCCGCAGTGCCCTCACCCTGACCCTCGCCCAAGGGGGATGGAACAAGACCTCAAGCGACCTCCGGGTGCAGTTGCTCGTAAGCCTGTGCCAGCCCCGGATCGCGCCGCCGGACCTCGGCGTGGTTGACCCGGCCGGTGCGGGTCATGTAGCTGTAGGCGAACTCGATCGGGGACATCGTCCTCAGGTTCTCGTCCATGCGCTCGTACCAGCGCAGGCTCACGTTGGCGGCATCCCAGATCTTCTTCATGGGCGGCATGCGCAATTCCTGGAAGCGCGCCAGTGCTGACTGCACGTCGCCGCCCTGTTCCTTGAAGGCCTTGAACAGGGCCACGGAATCTTCCATCGCCAGCCGCGTCCCGGAGCCGATGGAAAAATGCGCGGTGCGCAGCGCGTCGCCGAGCAGCACCACCTTGCCGAAACTCCAGCGCTCGTTCCAGATCGCCGGGAACTGCCGCCAGTAGGAGTTGTTGGAGATGATGGGGTGGCCCTCGAGGTCCGGCGCGAACACCGTTTCGCAGTGGCGGATCGCATCCTCCGGGCTCATCCGGTCGAAGCCGGCGCGCTTCCAGGTGCCCTCCTCCACCTCCACCAGGAAGGTGCTCATCGCAGGGCTGTAGCGGTAGTGGTGGGCGCAGAACACGCCGTGCCCGGTGGCGCGGAAGGTGAGCGACAGGCTCTCGAACACCTTGCTGGTGCCCCACCAGATGAAGCGGTTGGGTCGCCAGTCGCAGCGCGTGCCGAACCTGTCCTCGTTTTGCGCACGCACCCAGGAGAAGGCACCGTTGGCACCGACGACGAGGTCGGCGTCATCGACCCGGTCCAGTGAATCGATCTCGGTCTGGAACTCGATGCGCACGCCCAGCTTCTCCACGTAGGCGTACATCAGGTTCAGCAGCTCCAGCCGGCCGAAGGCGGCGAAGCCATTGCCGGTGATGGGGATGCAGCTGTCGTTGACCTGGATGGTCAGGTGAGGCCAGCTCTCCATGTGCGGCGTCAGGTACTGGTACAGCTCTTCGTCGTCGGCCCGCAGGAACTCCAGCGCGCGGTCCGAGAACACCACGCCGAATCCCCAGGTCGCATCGCGGCGGCTGCGCTCGTAGATGGTGATGTCGTGGCCCGGGTCGTGCCGCTTCATCAGGGCCGCGAAGTAGAGTCCGGCGGGGCCGGCCCCGATGATCTTGATCTTCATGCCTTTCCTTCGCGTTCCAGCGTGGCCGCGATCTGGTCGCGCAGCTGGCGCTTGAGGATCTTGCCCACCGGGCTCAAGGGGAACTGCCCCACCACTTCCAGCCGCTCCGGCAGCTTGAAGGCGGCGATCCGGTGCGTCTTGAGGAACGCGATCAGTTCCTCGAAACCGAGTTGCGCGCCTTCCTTCAGGATCACGAAGGCGCAGGCCTTCTCGCCGAACACCGGGTCGGGCATGGCGACCAGGCTCACCGACTTCACCGCCGGGTGCATGAGGATGTAGTTCTCCACCTCCTCGCAGCTGATCTTCTCGCCGCCGCGGTTGATCAGGTCCTTGCGCCGGCCTTCGGTGTAGATGCTGCGGCCCTGCTTGCGCACGATGTCGCCCATGCGGTAGAAGCCGTCCGCGGTGAAGGCCTCGGCGTTCTTCTCCGCAGCGAGGTAGTAGCCGCGAATGGTGTAGGGCCCGCGTGTCAGCAGCTCGCCCGCTTCGCCGTCGGGCACCTCATGGCCGGCGTCGTCCACCACCTTGATTTCGTCGGCCTCGCACACCGGCCGGCCGGAGCTGTGCAGGATCAGCTCCTGCGGGTCGTCCAGCCGCGTCATGTTGATCAGGCCCTCGGCCGTGCCGTAGATCTCCTGCGGCGTGCAGCGAAAGCGCGTCATCAGGCGCTGGCGCAGTTCCGGCGCCAGCCGCGCGCCGCCGTTCTGCACCACCTTCAGCGAAGACAGGTCGAAGCGGTCCGGCTCCGGCGAGCTGAGCCAGGCCGAAATCAGCGGCACCACGGCGGCGATCACCGAAACCCGTTCCTTTTGCACCAGCGCGAAGATGTCCGCCGTGTCCGCCGAGGGCGCCAGCACCACGGTGCCGCCGTAGTAGAAGGTGCCCAGCAGGCCCGGCGACGCCAGGTTGTAGTTGTGCCCCAGCGGCAGGATCGCCATGAGCACCGTGCGCTCGTCGAAACCGGCCACCTGGCCGCACAAGCGCGCGTTGAGTACGTAGTCCTCGTGGGTGCGGGGAATCAGCTTCGACAGCGAGGTGGTGCCGCCGGACAGCAGCATGGTGGCGACATCGACGGCCTCGAATTTCGCCGTCGCCGGGGTGGCCGCGACCGTGGCCTCGTCGGTCGCAGCCAGCAGCGCGTCATGCGCGAGCTGGCCGGCATACGGCTCGCCGACCACGATCACCGACCGCAAGCCGGCAAACGCCTGCTGCATCTCCATCGCCATGGGCCGGTAGTCGAACTTGTGCGCCACATCCGGCACCACGTAGGCCACGGCGCCGGAGGCGCGGATGAAGTGGCGCACCTCGGCGTGGCGGTGAGCCCGCAGCGCGGTCACCGGGATCGCGCCGATGCGCACCAGGGCCAGGTAGTAGTGGACGAAGGCGGGGATGTTGGGCAGCTGCAGCACCACCCGGTCCAGCGGACGGATGCCCTGCTGCAGCAGCGCGGCGCCCAGGCGCGCGGAGATGCGGTCCAGCTCTGCGTAGGTCTGCCGCTCGTCGCCGGCCACCAGCGCCACCTTGTCCGGCAGGCGCGCCACGGTGCGCGCCACCATGGCCCACAGGGTCAGGCCTTCCCAATAGCCGGCTTGCCGGTAGCGCTGCGCCAGCGGCTCAGGCCAGGGGGTGAAACCATCGAGCATCGAGGGGATCTCCTTGGGCCTACTCTAGTGGTTGCTCATGGACCGGGCAACGCCCGTGATGGCAGAGCAGCACTAGAATGCCGCTGCCCATGTTCTTCTCGGTTCTGTCAATTGCGACCGGCGCGTCGCTCGGCGCCCTGCTGCGCTGGTTCCTGGCGGGACGCTTCAACCCCCTGTTCCCCGCGGTGCCGCTAGGCACCCTGGCGGCCAACCTGGCGGGCGGCTACCTGGTGGGCGTGGCCGTGGCGGTGTTCGCCGCCTCGCCCCAGCTCTCGCCGCAGGTGCGGCTGTTCGTGATCACGGGCTTTCTGGGCGGACTCACCACCTTCTCGACCTTCTCCGCCGAAGTGGTGGTGCACCTGCAGGAAGGCCGCACGGCCTGGGCGCTGGCGACGGCCTTTGCCCACATGCTGGGCTCGTTCGCGCTGACGGCGCTGGGCATCGCCACGGTGGCGTGGGCCCGGCGCGGGGGCTGAAGGTTCAGGACGGCGCCGACGACTGGCGCTGCGCGATCCGGTCCAGCAGGCGCCGCATGTTCGACAGTGAAGCGAGGTGCATGGCGACCAGGTGCAGCTCGCCGGTGCGGAACAGCGACAGCGCCACCGCATCGGGCAGCGCCATCAGCCTGGGCTCGTCCACCACCAGCAGGCCGTTCACGGTGAAGCTGCGGCCGTCCGCGAGTTCGGCCTTGGCGTCCATCTCGCGCAGCAAGCCGGCCTGCTCCAGGCGCTGGCAGAAGGCTTCGGTGCGGGCGAACTCCTGCTGGAAGCGCTGCAGGAACTCCAGCGCATTCGCCAGCAGCGGCGTGTCGCCGCCCTGCGCGTCGAACAGCGGCTCGCCCCGGTCCTGGTGCAGGCCGGTGTGGGCCTCATCGATGCACACGGCCAGCTGCTCGCCCAGGTGCGCCAGCACGAAGGGATAGCGGCGCAGGAACGCCGGCACGTACTGCCCGGCCCAGCGGCCGTCGTCTTCCACGAACAGGTTCTCCCGGCTGCGCAGCCCGAGCATGGCCACCGGCGCGATCCGCCGGCTGGCCATCCGGGTGAACACGATGGCGTACTCCTTCATGGCCTCGCCGAATTCGACGCCGGCCAGGCAGATGGAGTTGGCCTTGCGCGCGAACGCGAAGCCGCTGCCGGCGGTGACGCGCCAGCGCCGGTGCTTGTCGCGATCGAGCAGCACCGGCCGCTCGTAGTACAGGGTCTCCGGCATCGCCGACCGTCCTCCGGCCCTCAGGTCGCCGCCGCGTCGGTGCGCGCCGCGCCCGGCTGCGGCTCGACCTGCAGGGGCTGGGCCAGCACCTTGTCGATGCGCCGGCCATCGAGGTCGACCACTTCGAACCTCCAGCCGGCGCACTCGATGCGCTCGCCGGTCGCCGGCAGGTGCCCGGACGCCCACAGCAGCAAGCCCGCCAGCGTGTTGTAGCGGCCGCGCTCTTCCTCGGGCAGTTCGCGGATTTCCAGCCGCGACTTGAGCTCGGACACCGGCATCACGCCGTCGAGCAGCCAGGAACCGTCCTCGCGCAGGGTGGCCCAGGCTTCGGCCTGCACCTCGGGCTGAAGTTCGCCGGTGATGGCTTCGAGCAGGTCGTGCGGCGTCATCATGCCCTGCACCTCGCCATACTCGTCGACGACGAACACCAGCCGGCCGGACTTCGCGCGGAACTGCTCCAGCAGTTCCATGCCGGTCAGCGTTTCGGGCACGAAGATGGCCGGTAACGCCAGCGCATCCAGCGTGGCGGCGGCCGGCGGCGGGGCCAGCAGCTGCGCCACGCTCACCACCCCCACGACCTCGTCCAGAGAACCGCGACAGGCCGGATACCAGGAGTGCGCCTCGCCTCCGGCGACCTGCCGCAGCGCCGCGGACGGCGTGAGGCCCGCATCCAGCCACTGGATGTCCGAGCGCGGCACCATCATCGAGGTCAGCGGCCGGTCGTCCAGGTGGAACACGTTCTGCACCATCTGGCGCTCGTGCCGCTCGATCACGCCGGCGTCCACGCCTTCTTCCAGGCTGTGCGCGATCTCTTCCTCGGTCATGCCGCGCCCGCGGGCGTTGTCGATCTTGAGCAGCTTGAGGATCGCCTGCGTGGTCGCGGAAAGCAGCTTCACGAACGGCCCCGCAGCCTTCGCCAGCCAGGCCATGGGCCGGGCGCAGAGGCGCGACACCCTTTCGGGATAGAGCTGGCCGATGCGCTTGGGCACCAGTTCGCCGAAGATGATGGTGATGAAGGTGATGGCGGCCACCACCACGCCGGTGGCGGCGATGCCGGCAATGCGCGGGCCCACGCCGAACCCCTGCAGCCACAAGGCCAGCTGGCCGCTGAACGCGGCTTCACCCACGATGCCGTTCAGCACGCCCGTGGCGGTGATGCCCACCTGCACCGTCGAGAGGAACTGCGTCGGGTGGTCCAGCAGCTTCAGCGCCGCCTCCGCCCCGCCGTCGCCCTCTTGCGCCATGGCCAGGAGCCGCGCCTTGCGGCTGGAAGCCAGCGCCAACTCGGACATGGCAAACACGCCGTTGAGCAACGTCAGCAGCGCGATCAGCAGGACTTCCATCTAGGGGAATCGCAGCCAGGCGACCAGAACAGCGTCATCCCTGGCATCGATGTGAGAATCGGACACCATGGCACTGTACTTGATTGGTGATGTGCAGGGCTGCGACGCCCCCCTGGGCCGCCTGCTGGAAAAGATCGGGTTCTCGGCGAGCCGCGACACGATCTTCATGCTCGGCGACCTGGTGAACCGCGGCCCGCAGTCCGACCGCGTCCTGCGCCGCCTGATGGGCTATGGCGCGGCTGCACGCTGTCTGCTGGGCAACCACGACCTGAGCCTGCTGGCGGTCGCCCATGGCGATCGTGCGCCGCACGGCAACGACACCATGGATGCCGTGCTGGCCGCACCCGACCGCGAGGCGATGCTGGACTGGCTGCGGCACCAGCGCATGGCGATCCTCGAGCACGGGTTGCTGATGGTGCACGGCGGCGTGCTGCCGCAATGGGATGCGGCCCGGACCCTGGCCCTGGCCGGCGAAGTCGAGGCCCTGCTGCGCGGGCCCGGGCTGCTGGATTTCCTGCCGCGCATGTACGGCAACCTGCCGGCGCAATGGAGCGATTCGCTGGCCGGCGCCGACCGGCTGCGGGTGATCATCAACGCGCTCACACGGCTGCGCTTCTGCACGCCGGACGGGGTGATGGACCTGAAGGTGTCGGGGAAGCCGGCCGCGGCGCCGCCCGGCATGCTGCCCTGGTTCGAGGTGCCGGGCCGCAAGACCGCCGGCCAGCCCATCGCCTTCGGGCACTGGTCCACGCTCGGCTACCTGCGGCGGCCGGACATCATTTCGCTGGACACGGGCTGCGTCTGGGGCGGCTGCCTCAGCGCGCTGCGGCTCGACCCGCAGGGCGGGCACGAGTTGATCCAGGTGGCCTGCGAGCAGGCGCAAACGCCCGGGGCATGATGGCGGCCGAAATGAAAAAAACGACGCTCCTCTTCGCCTGCCTGCTTTTCGGGGTCCTGCCCCCGCTGCAGGCGGCCACGCCTGCCAGTGCCCCGGCCTCGGTCGCCGACGAGTACACCCGGGGCGAAATCCGCAAGATCGACCTGCCGGCTGGCAAGGTCACGCTCAAGCACGAGCAGATCCGCAGCCTGGGCATGGACCCGATGACCATGGCCTTCCTGATGAAGGACCCCACCGTGTTGGGCCGCTTCCAGGTGGGCGACAAGGTGCGCTTTCGCGCGATCTACCAGGGCGGCCGGTACATCGTCACCGATCTGGAGCCGGTGCGCTGAATCCAGCGCCAGCGCCTCCCGCCGGGAGAGACATTCAAGCCGGCGCGTAGCCGGCGTCTGTCAGCGCCGCCACCAACTGCTCGCGCGGGGCCTGCGACTCGACCTTGACCTGCTTGGCGCCGAGTTCGACTTCCACCTTGGCCTGCGGATCCACGCCTTGCACCGCCTCGGTCACGGCGCGCACGCAGTGGCCGCAACTCATCGCCGGAATGTTGAACTGGATCAATCGATGCTCCTCTGGCTTCAAACACATCCAGTCTAGACCTTGCCATCATCGGAAGGTCAAGCTGCACAAGCCCCACCGGCCGGATGGGCTTGCCGGCAGGCTTGACCCTGACATCATGGGAAGCTTCAGACTCGCTGCATGAACAACGCCACCGCCACCCTGCCCGCGCAACCGGCGGGAACGATCGACTGGAGCCTGCCGGTCGAGGGCATGACCTGCGCCTCCTGCGCCGGCCGCGTCGAGCGGGCGCTGGCCAAGGTGCCGGGCGTGCGCGAGGCCAGCGTCAATCTCGCCACCGAAGTCGCCACCGTCAAGGCCGACCCCGCGCTGGACCTGCAGGCCATGCGCGCCGCCGTCGAGCAGGCCGGCTATGGCGTCGGCGGCCAGGCGCAACGGCTCGACGCGGGCGAGGCACCCGCGCCGGCCGCCCCCGCGCCCCGCGGCAAGGACTGGTGGCCGGTCGCGCTGTCGGCCCTGCTGTCGCTGCCGCTGGTGATCCCGATGTTCGGCATGCCCTTCGGCGCCGACTGGGCGCTGCCGGGTCTCTGGCAACTGGCGCTGGCCACGCCGGTGCAGTTCTGGCTGGGCGCGCGCTTCTACCGGGCCGGCTGGAAGGCGGCGCGGGCCGGCGCCGGCAACATGGACCTGCTGGTGGCGCTGGGCACCTCGGCGGGCTACGGCCTCAGCGTCTACCTGCTGTTCGCGCACCGCGGCCACGAGGGCATGCCGCACCTGTACTTCGAGGCCTCGGCCGTGGTGATCACGCTGGTGCTGCTGGGCAAGTGGCTGGAAGCACGCGCCAAGCACCAGACTACCGAGGCGATCCGCGCGCTCAACGCGCTGCGGCCCGACACCGCGCGCCTGCGCCGGGACGGCCGCGAGACCGAGGTGCCGCTGGCGCAGGTGCGCCACGGCGACGTGGTGGTGGTGCGCCCGGGCGAGCGCATGCCGGTGGACGGCCTGGTGACCGAAGGCGCCAGCCAGGTCGACGAGTCGCTGATCACCGGCGAGAGCCTGCCGGTGGCCAGGCACGAAGGCGACCGCGTCACCGGCGGCTCGGTCAATGGCGAAGGGCTGCTGGTGGTGCAGACCACGGCGGTGGGCGCCGAGACCACGCTGGCGCGCATCGTGCGCCTGGTGGAATCGGCGCAGGCGGGCAAGGCGCCGATCCAGCGCCTGGTGGACCGGGTCAGCGAGGTGTTCGTGCCGGTGGTGATCGGTGTCGCCCTGCTCACCCTGCTGGCCTGGGGCCTGCTGGGCGGCGACTGGCAGGCCGCCATCCTCAACGCGGTGGCCGTGCTGGTGATCGCCTGTCCCTGCGCGCTCGGGCTGGCGACGCCGACCGCGATCATGGCCGGCACCGGCGTGGCCGCGCGGCACGGCATCCTGATCAAGGACGCGCAGGCGCTGGAGCTGGCGCACCGGGTGCGGCGGGTGGCCTTCGACAAGACGGGCACGCTCACCGAGGGCCGGCCGCGCCTGGTCGCCGCCGAGCCGGCGCAGGGCGATCGCGCCGCGCTGCTCGCGGCCAGCGCCGCGCTGCAGGCCGGCAGCGAGCACCCGCTCGCGCGTGCCGTGGTCGAAGCCGCAGCGGCCGAAGGCATCGCCTTCGACAAGGCCACCCAGGTGCGCGCGATCGCCGGCCGCGGCGTGGCCGCCCGCGCCGGCGAGCGCGAACTGCGCCTGGGCAGCACGCGCCTGATGAACGAGCTGAAGGTGGACACGACGGCGCTGGCGGCGCGCGCGGCGCAGCTGCAGGCCGAAGGCCGCACCGTGTCGTGGGTGGCCGATGTCACGGCGCGGCCGCAGCTGCTCGGGCTGCTGGCCTTCGGCGACACCCTCAAGCCCACCGCGGCCGCCGCCATCACGGCGCTGCACGCGCAGGGCGTGCGCACGCTGCTGCTCACCGGCGACAACCCCGGCAGCGCCACCGCGGTGGCCTCGCAACTGGGGCTGGATGAATTCCGCGCCGAGGTGCTGCCCGAGGAGAAAGCGCGCATCGTGGCCGATCTGCGATTGAAGGAGCCGGTGGCCATGGTGGGCGACGGCATCAACGACGCGCCCGCACTGGCCGCCGCCGACGTCGGCATCGCCATGGCCACCGGCACCGACGTCGCCATGCATGCCGCGGGCATCACGCTGATGCGCGGCAACCCGGCACTGGTGGCCGACGCCATCGACATCTCGCGCCGCACCTACGCCAAGATCCGGCAGAACCTGTTCTGGGCCTTCGTCTACAACGTGGTGGGGATTCCGCTGGCCGCGCTCGGGCTGCTCAGCCCCGTGATCGCCGGCGCGGCCATGGCCTTCAGCAGCTTCAGCGTGGTGACCAACGCGCTGAAGCTGCGCGGCTGGAAAGGGGTCGCGCGATGAACATCGGCGAAGCGGCGCAGCGCTCGGGCGTTTCCGCCAAGATGGTGCGTCATTACGAATCGCTGGGGCTGCTGCCACGGGTGGCGCGCACCGACGCCGGCTACCGGCAGTACGGCGACAAGGAAGTGCACACCCTGCGCTTCATCCGGCGCGCCCGCGACCTGGGGTTTTCGATGTCCGAGATCGCCGAGCTGCTCAAGCTCTGGCAGAACCAGCGCCGCTCGAGCGCCAGCGTGAAGCGGATCGCCTCGGCGCATCTGGCGGCGCTGGATGCCAAGATGGCAGAGATGGCTGCGATGCGCAACGCGCTGAAGCACCTGGTGCATTGCTGCAGCGGCGACGAGCGGCCCGACTGCCCGATCCTCGACGAGCTGGCGCAGGCCTGAGGCGCCGCCCTCGCTCGCTGTCAGGGGGCCCTGGCGCAGCCGCCCGGCTTGTGCACGCGCTGCGTGGAGGCCGGGTATTTGGCGAGCTTGGCCACCGAGCGGGTGGGCCGCGCCACCAGCTCACCGCCGCAATTGGGGCACCTGCCGCCGAGGACGTCCGTGGCACAGGCCTCGCAGAAGGTGCACTCGAACGAGCAGATGCGCGCGCCGGCTTCCTGCGCCGGCAGGTCCTTGTCGCAGCATTCGCAGCTGGGCCTCATTTGCAGCATGGCGCCCTCTCCCTCGTCACAGGCCAGCGACGATGGCTTGCGCGGACTGGACCTTGGCGAACGATCCATTCAGCGCGGCCAGATAGGCCAGTTGCACCTGCGCCGCATCGACCTGCTGGCCATCGAATTGCAGCGCCCGCGTGGCACAGCCGTCCTGCGCCAGCGAACACTCGAAGCCCAGGTCGGCAGCCGCGCGCACGCTGGTGTCCACGCACATGTGGGTCATCATGCCGGCCACCACCAGCCGGGTCGCCCCGGCGCCGCGCAGGCCTTCTAGCAGCGTCGTCTCGCGGAAGCTGCTCGGGAAGTGCTTGGTGACGACGCCCTCCCCGGCCGCGGGCGCCACCGCCGCATGGATGTCGGCGCCCTTCGTGCCCGGGATGAAGAATGTGGCGCCGGCCCGCTTGGCGAGATGCTGGATATGGAACACCGGCCATCCCCGCGCGCGGAAGGCCGCCAGCAGGGTCTGCGCCTGCACGACAGCCTCCTCGGAGCCGACCAGCTCCATGGCGCCCCCGGGGAAGTAGTCGTTTTGAAGGTCAATGAGTACGAGTGCAGTGGTCATGGCACATGAAAGTACATCAACTCACGCTGTTCTTCTTTGGCAAGTCATCCTTCACCTCGAGCCAGGAAACGTGGGTTTCGTAAAACACATGGGCGGCCGGCTGCTTGTCCAGAGAATCGTCCAGCAGCGCGCGGGCAACATGCATCTCGCCGGGCCACCGGTCGGACGCGAACAGCATCGGGCTTCCGCAATTGGCGCATGAGCCTCGCTTGGCGCCCTGGCTCGATTCGTACCAGTGAAGCAAGGACTTCGGATCGTCGATCGTGACGTTTTCGGCCGGAAATCCCGCCCAGGTCACGAACGGTGCGCCGTGGGCACGCCGGCAGTACGTGCAATGGCAGTGCGCCACCCACTTGGAAGGGAGCCTCGCTTCGACTCGCACGGCGCCGCAAAGGCACGATCCGATGGTAGAGGTCGGCTTCATGCTGATCAACATCCTGTGACATCGCTTCGGTTGGAACTTGGGCGCACCGTCGTCGCACCAAATATGAGGCGGATGATCAGCCGACCATCCGCAGGGAGAGCCAGATGAATCATGCACAAAAGGCAACTTCGGCGCCAGACGCGCGCGAATCGGGCCATCCTGCACAGGAGCCGCTGGTCCTGGGCTTTCACGGCGTTCGGTACCAGGTCCAGGACGTAGCCCGGGCCGTCGAGTTCTACACCAGCCAACTCGGCTTCAAGCTCGAACGACAGCAGTTGCCGGCATTGCCAACGTGTCGATGGACGATCTTGCCTTGCTCTTGAGCGGCCCCGGTGCGTCGGGTTCGCGTCCGATGCCGGATGGCCGCCGACAGGAGCCAGGTGGATGGAATCGCGTGGTGCTGCGCGTGGCCGACCTCGAAGCCCGCATCGAGGCACTGAAAAAAGCGGGCCTTCGCTTTCGCAACGAGATGGAAACCGGCCCGGGAGGCAAGCAGATCCAGCTGGAAGATCCGGACGGCAACCCCATCGAGTTGTTCGAGCCCGTGCGTTAGAGGCGGGTCAGGATTTCCTTCGCTCGAGCGCATGCTCGATGCGACGGTCCGGGATCAACCACAGCAGCGCTGCCAAAGCAAAGATCGCCTGAGCGGGCCATTGCGCGTCCGCCCAGGCTCTGGGCTAGCCGTCTTCCCGTGGGCGCAGGACTTCCGCTGCGAGTCGTTGCGGCCGCGCCGGAACTGAAAGCCTTGTCAGCCAGCCGCCTTGAACAAGGCCGCGACTTTCCGCTTGGTCTTGATGTTGGCCGAGATGCGGCCGGCGGCGGGCTTGGTGGCCTGCTCCCAGGTGGGCGCCTGGTCGATGTTCGTGGCCTGGTAAGGCTGGTCGAAGAAGGGATCGCGCGGTGCGGGCGCGGGGCGCTGGTCGCGGCGCGGGCCCCGGTCGCGCTGGGTTTCCAGCACGTCGCGCGGGTCGCCCAATTCGCCGGCCTCGCGCCAGGCGCGGCGGCCATCGTTGATGCGGCCGCGCGGCCGGTCCTCGTCGAACTCCAGTGCCTCGAGTTCGAGCTTGCGCTTGAGGAGCTTCTCGATGTCGCCCACCAGCCGGTTGTCGTTGGACGTCACGAAGGTCACGGCCAGGCCCGAGGCGCCGGCGCGTCCGGTGCGGCCGATGCGGTGCACGTAGTCCTCGGCGTTGAAGGGCACGTCGAAGTTGAACACCGCGGGCACGTCCTTGATGTCCAGGCCGCGGGCGGCGACGTCGGTGGCCACCAGCAGGTCGACCTCGCCCGCCTTGAAGGCGGCCAGCGCCTTCAAGCGCTCGTCCTGGCTCTTGTCGCCGTGCAGCGCGGTGGTCTTCAGGCCCTCGCGCTCCAGCGAACGCGCCAGCCGCGCGCAGCCCAGCTTGCTGTTGACGAAGACGAAGGCCTGCGACAGGCCGCGCTGGCGCACGATCTGCTTGAGCGCATGGCGCTTCTCGTCGTCGGGCACGCTGTAGAAGTGCTGCTCGACGGTGGAAGCGGTTTCGTTGGGCCGCGCGACCTCGATGGTGACCGGGTCGTTCAGGTAGCTGTTGGCCAGCCGCTTGATCTCGGGCGAGAAAGTCGCCGAGAACAGCAGCGTGGTGCGCTGCTTGGGCAGGAAGGACAGGATGCGCTGCAGGTCCGGCAGGAAACCGATGTCCAGCATGCGGTCGGCCTCGTCGAGCACCACGTACTCGACCTGATTGAGCACCGCGTTCTTGGCTTCGATGTGGTCCAGCAGCCGGCCCGGCGTAGCCACCAGCACCTCCACGCCCCTCTTGAGCTCGGCCGTCTGCGGCTTCATGTCGATGCCGCCGAACACCACGGCGCTGCGCAGGTTGGTGTTCTTGGCAAACAGCTTGACCTGCTGGGCCACCTGGTCGGCGAGCTCGCGCGTCGGCAGCAGCACCAGCGCCCGCACCGGGTGGCGCGCCGGCGAGGTGGAGGCGTTTTCGTGCTTGAGCAGGCGCTGCAGCAGGGGCAGCGCGAACGCGGCCGTCTTGCCGGTGCCGGTCTGGGCCGCTCCCATGACGTCGCGCCCGGTCAGCACCACAGGAATGGCCTGGGCCTGGATCGGGGTCATGGATTCGTAGCCCATTTCGGCTACGGCGCGCGCCAGCGGCTCGGCGAGCTGGAGGTTCGAGAAGGAACTAGGCATTAACCCGCTATTGTCCCATGCCCGGCCGGGAGCCTGCCGGCACCCGCGCCGATGCCCGTCGGGCCCCCATGGCCGGGGCGGCGGGCTGTTACATCCGGTGGCGAACTGACACAATCGCCGGATGAGCGACGGATCGTCTGTGGATTCGGACCGCACCATGGTGATGACCGTGGGCATGCTGGCCGGCCAGGTGCCGCCGCCGGAGGCCCGCGAGCACTTCCTGGTGCTGGTCGAGGGCTGGCAGCCCGGCCTGCGGCTGCCACTGAAGCCGCAGGCGCTGAAGATCGGGCGACACGCCACCTGCGACCTGACCATCCCCGACAGTCAGGTGTCCGGCCAGCACTGCGAAGTGAGCGCCCCGCCGTACATGCTGGAGTTGCTGGTCGTCGACCTGAATTCGACCAACGGCACCTACATCGAAGGCCAGCGCGTGGCCGGCCGCGGCAAGCTGCCGCACGGCGGCCTGCTGCGCATCGGCGAGCAGGTCTTCCGCCACGAATACCTGCTCAAGAGCGAGGCGGACAAGGTGCGAGAGCACGAGCGCGACCTGGAAAAGGCGCGCCACTACGTCCAGGCGCTGCTGCCGCCACCCCTGCGCAGCGGCCCCTTGCACACCGACTGGCACTACCAGCCCTCGGCCCAGCTGGGGGGCGATGCCTTCGGCTACCACCAGCTCAGCGAGCACGTGTTCGCGGTCTACCTGATGGACGTGTCGGGCCACGGCGTGGGCCCGGCCATGCACAGCGTGACGGTGATGAACCTCATGCGGCAGCGTGCCCTGCCCCAGGTGGACTTCCACGAACCGGCGCAGGTGCTGCGCAGCCTGAACGAGATGTTCCAGATGGACAGCCACGACGGCATGTACTTCTCCATCTGGTACGGGGTCTACGACCTGCGCAGCCGGGTGCTGCGCTATGCCTCCGCCGGCCATCACGCGTCCTACCTGGCCGGACCCGGACGCGGCCCGCTGCAGGCGCTGAAGACGCGCAACCTGGTGATCGGGGCGATGCCGGGCGCGGCCTTCCACGGCGCCGAGGCCACCGTGCCGCCGGGCAGCATGCTCTACATCTTCAGCGACGGCGTGTTCGAGGTCGCCACCCGCAGCGGCGGCCAGTGGGCGCTGCCCGATTTCCTGCCGCTGCTCGAAGGCCCGGCGGCGCCGGCGGGCCAGGAAGCCGGCCGCCTGTACGAGGCGGTGCGGGCGGTGGCGAAGCCGGGGCCGCTGGACGACGATTTTTCACTGCTGGTGGTCACATTCCTGTAACCTGAACGTCATAACTTGGACCGGGACGCCACCCGTCAACGGCGCGAGCGGAGCCTGCACATGCAAATGCAATTCGACATCACTCCTCTGGACGAAGGCATCAGCCTGGTGCGGCTCGATGGCCGCATGGATTCGTTGGGCGTCGACCAGATCGAGACCCGCTTCACGGCCGCGGTCGTGGCCTCCAACCGGCACGCGGTGGTGGACCTGTCCGGGGTCAGCTTCCTGGCCTCGATGGGCATCCGGCTGTTCATCGCCAACGCCCGCGCCATGGACCGGAAGGGCCGCAAGATGGCGCTGTTCGGCGCGTCCGAGCTGATCCAGGGCGTGCTGGAGGCCGTGGCCATCGACCAGATCATCCCCGTCGCCAGCGATCAGCAGCAGGCGGTGCAAGCGCTCGCGGCCTGAGGTGACCGCCTCGTTCGCCCGTGTGGCCGGGACTGCCGGCGCCATCGCCGAACCGCCGCCCGTCGTGCTGGCACGGACCGCGACGCCCTCGTCCTTGCGCCTGGTCCTTGCCGCCCAGCGCGCCGCGCTGGAGCCGGCCCGGCTGGCATTGCTGGAGTTCCTGCAAGCCGCGGATCCCACGCCCGCGCTGGTCTTCCAGGCCGAGCTGGTGGTCGAGGAAGTGCTGATGAACATTGTGTGGCACGCCTACCCCGAGGGCGGCACGCGCGAGATGCGGCTGGAGGCCGAATGGCTGCCGCAGGAGCTGGTGCTCACCTTCGAGGACGACGGCGTGCCGTTCGACCCCACGCAAGCCCGGCCGGCCAGGCCGGCCGCCACCTTGGCCGAAGCCGTGCCCGGCGGGTTAGGCGTCGGGCTGGTCCGCCGCTATGCGAAGGCCATGGCCTACTGCCGGGTCGACGCCCGCAACCGCCTGGCCGTGACGCTGTCGCGCGGCTGAAGCCCTCCTAGAGCGACTGCGCGCTGAAGGTATCGCAGGCCTTCACGCTGCCGGTGCGGTAGCCGGTCTGGAACCAGTGCTGGCGCTGGGCGCTGGTGCCATGGGTGAAGCTCTCGGGCACCACCGCGCGCCCGGCGTTGCGCTGCAGTGCGTCGTCGCCGATCTTGGCCGCCGCGTTCATGGCCGATTCGATGTCGCCCGGGTCCAGCCACTGCTTGCCCTGTTGCGAATGATGAGCCCAGACGCCGGCGAAGCAATCCGCCTGCAGCTCGACGCGCACGCTGACGGCATTGCCCTGTGCCGGGCTCATGCGCTGGCGCGCCGCCTCGGCCTTGCGCGTGATGCCCAGTTCGTCCTGCACGTGGTGGCCGACCTCGTGGGCAATCACATAGGCCTGCGCGAATTCACCCGGCGCGCCCAGGCGCGAGCGCAAGGTGTCGTAGAAGCTCAGGTCGATATAGACCTTCTTGTCGGCCGGGCAGTAGAACGGCCCCATGGCCGCCTGGCCGGCACCGCAAGCGGTGGGCGTGGCGCCGCGGAAAAGCACCAGCTTGGGCTGGTTGTAGGTGGCGCCTCCGGCCTGGAACAGCCGGCCCCAGACGTCCTCCGTGTCGGCCAGCACGATCGACACGAACTGGGCGCCGCGGTCGCCGGCCGGCGGTGCGTGCCCCTGCGGCGCCTGCTGCTGCACCGGCGCCGGGCCGCCACTCAGCAGCGACAGGATGGTGAGCGGGTTGATGCCGAACACCGCGCCGCCGATCAGCGCGATGACGATCGCGCCTATGCCCAGCTTGCCGCCGCCGATGCCGAAGCCGCCGCCGCCCCCGCCGCCGCTGTCTCGCACATCCTCGACGTTGTCCGATTCCCGATGGCCTTCCCAACGCATTGCATCTCTCCTGCCGGAACCCGCGCCGACTGCTACAGTGAAACGATGGTAGCCGCGGCTGACAGCAGCGCTCGTCGCTTTCCCACCGTTCTCGTAACGGGTTTCGAGCCCTTCGGCCCGGACAAGCTCAATCCCAGCTGGATGGCGGTGCAGGCCCTGCACGGCCGCATGGTCGGCGATCACCGCATCGTCGGCGCGCAGCTGCCCACCGTGTTCGGCCGCTCGGTGCAGGTGCTGCGCGACCTGCTGCACCGGCACCATCCCGACCTCGTGGTCTGCACCGGGCAAGCCGGCGGGCGCATCGCCCTGTCGCTCGAGCGGGTGGCGATCAACGTCGAGGACGCGCGCATCCCGGACAACGCCGGCGAGCAGCCGGTGGACACGCCGGTGGTGCCCGGCGGGCCGGCTGCCTACTTCAGCACCTTGCCGATCAAGGCCATGCTGGCGGCGCTGCTGGAGCAAGGGATCAACGCGGAGGTGTCGCAGACCGCCGGCACCTTCGTGTGCAACCACGTGTTCTATGCCCTGATGCACGAGCTGGCGGCGCGCTCCGACCTGCGCCGCACGCGGGGCGGCTTCATCCACGTGCCTTGGCTGCCCGGCCAGGGCCAGCCCTCGATGCGGCTGGACGAGATCGTGGCCGGCCTCAAGATCGCCATCGAATGCGCGCTGGTCACGGTGACCGACATCCGCAAGGAGGCGGGCGCCCTGAGTTGATGGCCCGGAACGGGCTGAATGTCCCTGCGCCGGCGCAACCACGGCACGCGGCCTAAAATCACCCGAGTGTCGATTCTCAACGCCGACCTGCACTGTCACTCGATCGTCTCGGACGGCACCCTCACACCCGAAGAACTGGCTGCCCGCGCGGCCGCCAACGGCGTCGAACTCTGGTCGCTGACCGACCACGACGAGATCGGCGGCCAGCAGCGCGCGGCCGCCGCGGCGCGCGCGCACGGCATGAAGTACCTGACCGGCACGGAGATCTCCGTGTCCTTCGCCGGCCAGACGGTGCACATCGTCGGCCTGGGCTTCGATGCGGCCGATACCGCCCTGCAGGACGGCCTGGCCGCCACCCGCGGCGGGCGCGACAGCCGCGCCCAGGAAATGGCCCGGCAGCTCGCGCTGGCGGGCATCCCCGGCGCCTACGAAGGCGCGCTGAAGTACGTCGGCAACCCGGCGCTGATCTCGCGCACCCACTTCGCGCGCTTCCTGGTCGAGCAAGGCGTGTGCCGCGACACCGGCGAGGTGTTCCGGCGCTTCCTCACCGACGGCAAGCCCGGATACGTCGAGCACCGCTGGGCGGCGCTGGGCGATGCGGTGCGCTGGATCACGCAGGCCGGCGGCATCGCCGTGATCGCGCATCCGGCCCGTTACCGCTTCACCGCCAACGAGGAGTACGCGCTGTTCGTCGAGTTCAAGGCGCACGGCGGCCGCGGCGTCGAAGTCATCACCGGCAGCCACACCGCCGCCGAGTGCGTGCAGTACGCGGACACCGCCCGCGAGTTCGGCCTGGCCGCCTCGCGCGGCAGCGACTTCCACAGCCCCGACGAAAGCCACACCGAGCTGGGCCTGCTGCCCTGGCTGCCCGGCGACCTGACGCCGGTGTGGGAAGTGGTGGCCGGCCGCATCCAGTGAAACCGCACGCCCACCCCCTGGCCGGGATCGCGCTGGTGCTGGGCGCCTGCGCCTGCTTCGCCACCCTGGACACCACCACCAAATTCGTGAGCGCCTCGGTGCCGCTGCTGATGGCGCTGTGGTTCCGCTATGCCTTCCAGGCGGCGGCGACCGCGGCCGTCGTGCTGCCGGCGCGCGGCCTGCGCGCGCTGCGCACCCGGCACCTGCCGTTCCAGTGCCTGCGCGGCGTGCTGCTGCTGGGCAGCAGCCTGTTCGCCTTCGCCAGCCTGAAGTACATGCCGGTGGGCGAGTTCACCGCCATCGTGATGATCGCGCCGCTGGTGGTGACGCTGCTGGCCGCCACAGTGCTGAAGGAGCGCGTCTCGCCGATGCGCTGGCTGCTGGTGGCCGGCGGCTTCGCCGGCACGCTGGTCATCATCCGCCCCGGCGGGGACGCCTTCACCTGGGCCAGCCTGCTGCCGCTCGGGCTGGTGGTGACCAACGCCTGGTTCCAGGTGCTGACCAGCCGGCTGGCGCGCACCGAGGACCCGGTCACCATGCACCTGTACACCGGCGCGGTCGGCACCCTGATCGCCTCGCTGGCCCTGCCCTTCGTCTGGACCCCGCTGGCCAGCGCCTCGCTGTGGGCGCTGCTGTGCCTGATGGGCGCCGCGGCGACCATCGGCCACTTCCTGCTGATCCTGGCCTACCAGCGCGCGCCGGCCGCCACCCTGACGCCCTACCTGTACTCGCAGATCGCCTTCGCCATGCTGGGCGGCCTGCTGGTGTTCGATCACGTGCCCGACGGCTGGGCGCTCGCCGGCATGGCGGCCATCGCGGTGTGCGGCGCGGCTGGCGCCTGGCTCACGGTGGTCGAGAGCCGGCGCGTCGTGCTGGAACCGATGGAAGCCTAGGACGAACGCACCGTGGCCCAATACTTCGAAGTCCATCCGCAGAACCCGCAGCCCCGCCTGCTGAAGCAGGCTGTCGCCTTACTGCAGCAGGGTGGCGTGCTGGCGGTGCCGACCGACTCCAGCTACGCGCTGGCCTGCCACCTGGACGACAAGTCGGCAGCCGACCGGCTGCGCCGCATCCGCGAGCTGGACGAGAAATACCACCTGACCCTGCTGTGCCGCGACCTGTCCGAGCTGGCCAGCTATGCCCGCGTCGACAACCGCCAGTACCGGCTGCTGAAGGCGGCCACGCCGGGCGCCTACACCTTCATCCTGGAAGCCACGCGCGAGGTGCCGCGCCGCGTGAGCCACCCGACCCGCAAGACCATCGGGCTGCGCGTGCCCGACCACCACGTGCTGCAGGAGCTGCTGGCGGCGCACGGCGCGCCGCTGCTGTCGACCACCCTGATCGCGCCGGGCGAGACCGAGTCGATCAACGATGCCCAGGAGATCCGGCAGCGCTTCGAGCGCCAGCTCGCCGGCGTGGTCGACGCGGGCGCCTGCCCGGCCCAGCCGACCAGCGTGATCGACCTCACCCCCATGGGCACCGGCGGCGACGCACAGGTGGTGCGCGAGGGGCGCGGCGACCTGGCGGCACTGGGCCTGTGAGCCCTCCGGGGGTCGCAATCGCCGTCTGAGACAATCCCGCCGTGGCATTCGACAACCTCATTCAAACCGTCCTCATCTACGCGCTGCCGGTGCTGTTCGCGATCACCGTGCATGAAGCGGCGCACGGCTACGTGGCGCGCTACCTGGGGGACAACACCGCCTACATGATGGGGCGGGTGACGCTCAACCCGATAAAGCACATCGACCCGGTCGGCACCATCCTGATGCCGCTGCTGCTTTACTTCGCCACTTCGGGCGCCTTCCTCTTCGGCTATGCCAAGCCGGTGCCGGTGAACTTCGGACATCTGCGCAAGCCCAAACGCGACATGGTGTGGGTGGCACTGGCCGGCCCCATCTCGAACTTCGTCCAGGCGCTGTTGTGGGCGATCGGGCTGATCCTGCTGTCGAACATGGGCATCTCCGAGCGCTTCTTCATCGAGATGTGCCGGGCCGGCATCCTTGTCAACCTCGTCATGTGGGCCTTCAACCTGTTCCCGCTGCCGCCGCTGGACGGCGGGCGCGTGCTGGTGGGGCTGCTGCCCTACCGCCAGGCGGTGGCGGTGAGCCGCATCGAACCCTATGGCTTTTTCATCGTGATGGGCTTGGTGATCGCAGGCGTCGTCAGTTCACTGTGGCTGCGCCCGCTGATGACGATCGGCTACCTCGGCCTGGACCTGCTGCTGACGCCCCTGAAACTGATCTTCTCCCCATGAGCCCGACCGAACCCGTCCGCTTCCTCACCGGCATCACCACGACCGGCACGCCGCACCTGGGCAACTACGTGGGCGCGCTGCGTCCGGCCGTGGAGGCCAGCCGCCGCCCCGGCACCGAGAACTTCTATTTCCTGGCGGACTACCACGCGCTGATCAAGTGCGACGAGCCGGCCCGCGTGCAGCGCTCCACGCTGGAAATCGCCGCCTGCTGGCTGGCCATCGGGCTCGATCCGGAGCAGGTCTTTTTCTACCGGCAGTCCGACATCCGCGAGATCACCGAGCTCACCTGGCTGCTGACCTGCGTCACCGGCAAGGGACTGCTCAATCGCGCCCATGCCTACAAGGCCCAGGTCGACAAGAACGCCGCCGCTGCCGTCGACCCGGACTCCGAAGTGACCGCGGGCCTGTTCATGTACCCGGTGCTGATGGCCGCGGACATCCTGATGTTCAAGGCGCACAAGATCCCGGTCGGGCGCGACCAGGTGCAGCACATCGAGATGGCGCGCGACATCGCCTCCAGCTTCAACCACCTGTACGGCGAGCACCTGGTGCTGCCCGAGGCGGCCATCGATGACTCCGTGGCGCTGCTGCCCGGCACCGACGGCCGCAAGATGAGCAAGAGCTACGACAACGTGATTGCGCTGTTCGCGCCGCGCGAGCAGCTTCGGCGGCAGATCGCGGGCATCGTGACCGACTCCAGCGCGCCCGGCGAGCCCAAGCGCGTCGAGGGCTCCGCCCTGTTCCAGATCTACGAGGCTTTCGCCTCGCGCGAGGACACCGACAAGCTGCGCCATGCCTACGCCGACGGCATCTCCTGGGCCGATGCCAAGCAGATGCTGTTCGAGCACATCGACGGCGAGATCGGGCCCATGCGCGAACGCTACGACGCGCTGGTGGGCAACCCGGCCGAGATCGAGCGCATCCTGCTGCGCGGCGCCGACAAGGCTCGCGCGCTGGCGGCGCCCCTCATGGCCGAGCTCAAGGACGCCGTGGGCCTGCGCAACCTCGCGTCGCAGGCGAAAGCCGCGAAGAAGAAATCGGCGAAGGCGGCGCTCCCGTCCTTCAAGCAGTACCGCGAGAGCGACGGCCTGCACTACTTCAAGCTCGTCGATGCGGGCGGCCGGCTGCTGGCGCAGAGCGCGGGCTTTGCCTCGCCCCAGGAGGCCGGACGCGCCGTGGCCCAGCTGAAGCAGGGCGAACTGGCGGTCGGCCCGGCGCTGCAGCTGGCCGGTGGCGTGTCGCGCGAAGACCTCGAATCGGCGATCGCCGCGCTGCTCAACGCCTGAGCTCACCGCCCCGTCACGTGGGTGCCACCGGGCGGGTCAATGCCATTCCCCTTATCAAGGGATACGCCTTCGCGTTATCCTAAGTTGTATGTCCACAGAAATTAAGCCGCCTGCCACGCGGGCGATGAACCTGTTTGTCATCGACGACCATCCCCTGATGCGGGAGGCCGTGGTGATGCTGATGCGCAGGCTGCGTCCTGGCGCCAATGTGGTCGAGCTCGAACGCCTGGGCGGCGTGAACGCCGCCGTGCGCCAGCACGGCAAGCCCGACCTGATCTGCCTGGACCTCCGGTTGCCCGACACCACCGGCACCTCGGGGATCCATGAGCTCAAGAAGCTGTTCCCCGACACGCCGCTGGCGGTGCTGTCCGCTTCGCCGGCCGCTGACGCCGAGGAAGGCTGCATCGAGGCCGGCGCCGACGTCTACATCGAGAAGTCGGCGGGCGCACAGGAGATCACCAGTGCGATGCGCGCGCTGCTGGCCGCCGAGGGCGGCTTCGAAGAGCTCTCACCCACGGACAACAAGCTGTCCAAGCGGCAAAAGCAGCTGATCGTGATGCTGGACCGGGGCCTGTCCAACCGCGAGATCGCCGACGAGCTGGGCATCAGCGAACACACGGTGAAGGTCCACCTGTGGCGCCTGTTCCGGCGCCTGGGCGTCAAGAGCCGCACGCAGACCATCCACTACGCGCGCACTCACGGCATGCTGACCAGCTGACGGACAGCCGCCGCCGCGCGGTCGACCGCCTGCCGCTCGTCCGTGGGCTCCAGGATCACCCGGAACATCGTCCCCCGCCCGGGCCGGGACGCCAGCGCCAGCGGGTGGCCGAGGATGGTGGACAGGCGCGAGACGATGTACAGCCCCAGCCCGAAGCCGTCCTCCGTGCCGAGGTACCCCGGCACCTTGTAGAACTCGCGGAAGATGTCGCGCTGGTGCGCCGGATCGATGCCCGGCCCCGTATCCCACACTTCGATGCAGCCGTGCGAGCGCCCGGCGCGCGCGGCGATCAGCACGCCGCCGCTCTGCGTGTACTTGATCGCGTTGGAGATCAGGTTGCCGACGATGCGCCGCAGCAGGATGCCATCGGACATCACGCGGCCCGGCGCCGCGCGCACGCGAAAGTCCAGCCCCTTGGCCTGCGCCAACGGCCGGTACTGCAGGTCCAGCTCGCGCAGCAGCTGCTCCAGGTCCACCGGCTCGATGTTCAGCCGGATCTTGCCCGAGTCCAGCCGCACCAGGTCGAACAGCGAATCGAACAGCGCGTTCACGGCCTTGGTCGATTCGACGATCTTGGGCGCGATCTGGTGCACCATTTCCGGCTCGCTGCTGAGCCAGTCGGCGTACAGCCCGAGCGCATGCACCGGCTGGCGCAGGTCATGGGCGGCGCTGGCGAGGAAGCGGTTCTTGATGCCCACTGCGTCGAGCGCGGCCTGCGTCTGGCGCCGCAGCGACTCGATCAGCTCGTTGTTGCGGTACTTCAGCTCGAAGTTGTGCCGGTGCGTATGGTGCAGCCGGTCGCCGGTCTGCCGCAGCAGCTGCCAGAACACCACCACCAGCACGGCGACCGCATAGTGGTACAGGGGCCCCTGGAAGCGCAACTCCACGCCGGTGTGCCAGAAGATCACGGCCAGGCAGGTGAGTGACAGCGTGTCGAGCCAGCGATGGAAGGTCCGCAGGTGGCCCGACTGGCCATAAACCGAGAACATCGCCAGTCCCGCCAGCAGCAGCCAGCACACGAACTGGTCGGTCAGGCGGACGCGGCCGAAGAACAGCAGCGCGGCCAGGCCCCACACGAAGGCGCTCACCGGCCACAACTGCCCGAAGCGGCCGAAGAACTCCAGGTGCTCGCGCGCGCCCGCGCCCATGACTTCGCGCGTGTACTTGCGCATGGTCGCGAAGCGGGCCAGGGCCAGCACGATGGAGCCGCCGGTCCACAGCAGCAAGGCGGTCGGGTCCGCGTTGTCCCACAGCACGGCCACGAAGATGGGAACGAGGAACAGCCCCACCAGCTGCGTGATGCTCGAGGTGCGCAGCAGGCTGGCGACCAGCTGCGCCTCGATCCATTCGGCTTCGTCCGTCCCGGGCGCAGGTGCGGGCGCGGGCAGGGTGTCGGGCTTCATGCCCGCGAGTCTAGGGCCTCCCGGGACCAGGGCGTGTGGGGCGCCGGCCACTAGCGCGGGACCGCGTGCTCCTTGCGGCGTTCGGCCGGGTCGATCCGCAACAGCTGCCGGTACTTGGTCACCGTCCGCCGCGCCACCTTCAGGCCTTGCTGTTCCAGCTCGCGCGCGATCTCCACGTCCGACAGCGGCTGGCCGGGGCGTTCGGCCGCGATCATCTCGCGCATCAGGCCGCGGATGGCGGTCGGCGAGCACTCGCCGCCGCGCGCCGTGCCCAGGCCGCGCGAGAAAAAGAACTTCAGCTCGAACACGCCACAGGGCGTGGCCATGAACTTGTTGTTGGTCACGCGCGAAACGGTGGACTCGTGGACCCCCAGTTCCTGGGCGATCTCGCGCAGCGCCAGCGGCTTCATCGCCATCGGCCCGTAGGCCAGGAAAAGGTGCTGGCGCTGCAGGATCGCCTCGGCCACTGCCAGGATGGTCGAAAAGCGCTGCTCGACGTTGCGCACAGTCCAGCGCGCTTCCTGCAGGTGGGCGCCGAGTTCGTCGTTCTGCGCGCTGCGGTGGCGCTTGAACAGTTCCACGTAATCGCGGTTCACCTTGACGCGCGGCACCACCGCCTCGTTCAAGGTCGCGACCCAGCGGCCGCGCACCTTGCGCGCGATCACGTCCGGGGTGATGTAGGCGGTGGACGGCGGCGAGAAGCGCCAGCCCGGATGCGGATCGAGCCGGCGGATCGCGGCGCAGGCGGCTTCGACGCTGGAGCCGTCGCAGCCCAGCCGCCGCATCAGCCCGCGAAAGTCATGCGCCGCCAGCGCATCCAGGTGATCGCGCAGCATGCGCGCCGCCAGCGCGCGCTGCTGCGGATCCGATATGTTGGCGAGCTGCAGTTCCAGGCATTCGCGCAGGTCGCGTGCGGCGACGCCGGCCGGATCGAGTGCCTGCACGCGCTTGAGCGCGATCGCCAGCTCCTCGGCGTCCGGCGGCGGATCCAGGTCTGCCGCGTCGCCCGCTTCGGCAACGGGCACCCGCAGGTAACCGTCCTCGTCGAGCGACTCGACGACTGCCAGCGCCAAGGCGCGGTCCCGCTCGGACAGCTGCAGCACGTTGAGCTGGCCCAGCAGGTGGTCCGCCAGCGAAATCGGCGCCTGCAGGGTATCGAAGACCGTCAGGTCCGGTGCGCGCGCCAGGCGCCGAATGCCGTCGGCGCCCCAGGTGAGTTGCGGTTCGTCCGGTTCGTCGTTTGCCGCCTCGGCCGCGGCATCGATGAGCGCGGGTTCGTCCTGCTCGAGAAAGGGGTTGGTGTCGAGCGCGTCGCGAACGACCTGGGCGAAATCCTGGGACGACATCTGCAGCAGCCGCACGGCTTTCTGCAGGCGCGGTGACAGCGTGGCCTGCAGCGAGGCATGCGTGTGGATGCTCAGTGAACTCATCGGTTGCCCGTCTACTGTTGTGGATCGCGCTCATCATGCGCCGGCCATCCGTCTCGCCGGCTCTGCGGCCCCAGTTCCGTTACGCGAGAAGAAGGCCGTAACCTGAAGCCGTGCCCCGATACGCGAAAAGATGCTCAAATTGCCGAGCGACAGATGAAGGCTGCTCTGCAACGCGCGAAGGACCGGATCGAGAGATCGTGGCCCGTCGCGTCACTGCGAACCTACCTGGTGGCCGTGATGTTGCTGGCGATCCTGCCGATCGCGGCGTTCATGACCTGGGAGATCTACCGGGACCTGCGCGCGCAGCAGACACAGATCGACGATGAGCTCAGCCGCTCGGCCACGGCGCTGGCGCAGTCGGCCGAGCGTGAACTGGCTTCGTCGCTCGAGGCGCTCACGGTGCTGTCGCAATCGGAACTGTTCCAGCAGGGGCGAATCGCCGCCCTCGGCCGATTGCTGCAAGGCCGGCCGCGCCGCGATTGGGACAGCATCTTCCTGCTGGACCCGGAGGGGACGCCGGTGCTGGACACCGCCGCACCGGACCTGCGCGGCGCGTCGTCCCCGGGCATGCGCGAGTTGCACGCGCAGGTTCTGCGCCGCCGCCAGCCGGTGACCGGTGCGCTCGGCGGCCAAGGCGCCGGCCAACGGGGGATCGCCATCGCCATGCCGGTGATGCAGGCCGGCCATGTCCGCTACGTGCTGGGCGCGCGCATGAGCGACGGCGTCTGGCAGCGCCTGGTGACCAGCGCCAGCATGCCGCAGGGCGCGCAGGCCAGCCTGTTCGATGCGCAGCAGCTGTTGATCAGTTATTCCTACGCGGCGGTCGTTCCTGCCGGCAGCAGGCTGCTGCCCGAAATCTGGGACGAAATGGATGGCCGCGCTTCGGGCACGCACCGCTCCACCGGCCTGGACGGCCAGACGGTGTACGCCGCCTGGCGGACCATTCCGCTGGCCGGCTGGCATGCGCGCGTGTGGCTGCCGGCCGCGCCGATCGACCGCACGTATGTCCGGGAGATCGCGACTGCGCTGGCGGCGAGCGGCGGCAGCCTGCTGCTGGGCCTGCTGCTGGCCGCGCTGGTGGCACGCCGCATCGCGAGGCCGCTGCGACGCCTGGCCACGCACGGCGCGGCCGGGCTGGGCAGCCCGGTCCCGGTGCGGGAGATCGCCCGCCTGCGCGACGCGCTGGACCAGTCGCGCCAGCAGGACGCCGAATCGGCGGCAGCCCTGCGCGCGGCGGCCGAGGAGCTCCGATCGAGCCAGCACCTGGTGGAGCTTGCGCAGGAAGCCGGCCACGTCGGCTTCTTCCACTACGACTTCCGTGCCGATCGCCTGTCATGGACGCCCGGGCAATGCAAGTTGTTCGGCATCGCCTCGCTGGTTCACGGCACCTTGCAGGATTGGTTCTCCCGCATCGAGACGGAGGACCGCGCCCGCGTCGAACGCGAGTTCTGGACGGCCTGCGCGCTGCGCCGCGAAAAGGAGACGGTGCAATATTGCGTGATACGGCCCGACGGCAGCTCATGCTGGCTGTCCAGCCGCATCGTGCTGCGCTACGACGGCCAGGACCGCGCCCTGGAGTTGACCGGTGTCAGCGTCGACATGAGCGAAGAGCGGCGGGCCGAGCGCGAACGCGCCCAGCTGACCGAACACGCGCTCGCCGCGCGCCGCGACGCGGAGGCGGCCAGCCGGGCGAAGGACGAATTCCTTGCCATGCTCAGCCACGAGCTGCGCAATCCGCTCGGTGCCATCTGCGCCGCGGTGGATGTGCTCGACGCCGCGCCGGCGGACAGCCCCGGCGCCCTGGAAGCCCGCGCCATCATCGGCCGCCAGTCGCGCAACCTGGCGCACATGGTGAACGACCTGCTCGACGTCGGCCGCGTCGTCGCCGGCAAGATCGTGCTCACGCAACAGCCGGTCAATCTGGCCGGCGTAGTGCGCCGGGTGAACGAGACGCTGGCGCTCACCGGCGAGTCGAAAGACCACCGCCTGCGGCTGGAACTGCACGATGCCTGGGTGGAAGGCGATCCGGTGAGGCTGGAGCAGGTGGCGACGAACCTGCTCGTCAATGCGATCAAGTACACCCCCGCCGGGCGCGACATCCTGGTTGCGGTGCGGCGTGCCGATGACGACTGCGTGCTCGACGTGCAGGACGCAGGGATGGGCATCCCGGATGCGCTGCTGCCGCATATCTTCGACCTGTTCGTGCAGGGCCAACGCACGCTGGACCGGCGCGCGGGCGGCCTGGGCATCGGACTGACCCTGGTGCGAAGCTTGGTGCAATTGCACGGCGGCGCCGTCTCGGTGGCAAGCTCGGCCGAGGGCACCCGGTTCACGGTGCGGCTGCCGGCAATCGAAGCGCCCGCGGCCTCGCGCGAGGACATCCTGCCGCCATCGCGCCGCCGCCAGGTGCTGCTGATCGAGGACCACGAGGATGTGCTCGCGGCGCTGCGCACCAAACTCGAACTCGATGGGCACACGGTAGCCACCGCGGCCGACGGCGTCGAGGGACTCGCGCGATTGCTCAAGCTCAAACCCGAAGTCTGCATCGTCGACATCGGCTTGCCGGGGCTCACGGGGTTCGAACTGGCGCGCCGGGCCCGGGCCGCGGGCTACCCGGGACGCATGATCGCCTTGTCGGGCTACGGGCACGAGCGGGACCAGCGGGAAGCGGTCGCGGCCGGATTCGACGCCTACCTCGTCAAGCCGGTCGATCGCCACCAGCTGCGTGCCAGCCTCAGCCTGGACTGATTTCACCTCGCGTTACACATCCTGCTCGACCGGGGCGAATAATGTTTTGGTCGAGATGTACCGGCTGTCATTCAGACCATAGGCCGCGAAGTAGTACCAGTAGTACCAATGGGACACGCACTCATCGTCGAGGACGATGCCGATTCCGCGAAGATGATGGCCGCGCTGGTCGGCGCGCACGGATTCTCCGCGGCGACGGCGCGCTCGCTGCAGGATGCGCGCCGGCAGATGGCCATGCAGCAGCCCGACGTCGTCCTGCTCGACCTGATGCTGCCTGACGGCAACGGCATGGCGCTGCTGGACGAGCAGGACCTGATCGGCAACTCCGAGGTCGTTCTCGTGACTGGGCACGCCAGCCTGGAAACTTCGATCCAGGCCTTGCGCTACGGCGCGACGGATTACCTGATCAAGCCGGTCAGCGCCAAGCATCTGCAAAGCATCCTGTCGCGCGTGACGCGGCCGTCGGTGCTGCGCGCAGAGGTGGATCACCTGCTGGACGACCTGCGACAGAGTTCCTGCTTCGGCCACCTGGTCGGCACATCGGAGCCGATGCGCCGCGTCTACGAGCAGATCGCACGGGTGGCGGGCACCTCCGTCACCGTGTTGCTGGCCGGGGAGAGCGGGACCGGCAAGGAACTCGTCGCGCGCACCGTGCACGACCTCAGCCGCCGCCGGTCAAGGCCGTTCCTCGCCGTCAACTGCGGTGCGATTTCGCCGAACCTGATCGAGAGCGAGATCTTCGGCCACGAGCGCGGCAGCTTCACCGGAGCGGAGCGCCAGCACCTAGGCTTCTTCGAGCGCGCCCATGGCGGCACGCTGTTCCTCGACGAGGTGACCGAGATGTCGCCCGCGCTGCAGGTCAAGCTGCTACGGGTGCTGGAATCAGGCACCTTCATGCGCGTGGGCTCGACCACGCCGCAGGAGACCGACGTGCGGGTCGTCGCGGCCACCAACCGCGACCCGGACGAAGCGGTGTCCAGCGGCGCGCTGCGGCGCGACCTGTTCTACCGCCTGAACGTGTTTCCGATCGACATGCCGCCGCTGCGCGAGCGGCAGGAAGACCTGCCGCTGCTGGTGCAGCATTTCTTGCAGGAGATGGGCCAGCGGGAGGGTGCCCTCAAGCACGCCACGCCGGCGGCGCTCCAACGCCTGGCGCAGTACCGGTGGCCGGGTAACGTGCGTGAACTGCGAAACGCGTTGCAGCGCGCCTATGTCATGACCACCGGCGACGAGATCACCGACCAATGGCTGCCGCGCGACGTGCTCGTGGAGCCCGCGGCGGCCGCCAGCCGCCGTGAGATGCTCGAAGTCCAGGTCGGCACGCCGCTGGCGGAGGTCGAGAAGCGGGTCATCCTGGCCACGCTGGAACACTTCGGCCACCAGAAGGAACGCACCGCCGCCGCCCTGGGCGTCAGCCTGAAGACGCTCTACAACCGGCTCAAGGAGTACGGCCTCTAAGGCGTCGCCACCCTTGGGCGGTTAGGTGGCGTCCGACCGATCCAGACCAGGATTGCCGCAAGTTTTACCGCCGGGCTGCTGGCGGAACCCCAGTTGTCGGGCACGAGCCTTGCCACATGTCGAGCACCCATCCTCAACACATCCGAAAGGAATGCTCACCATGCCCCTGCAAGACCTCAACAGCGAGCGCAGCGAGCACCCGTCGGCCACGCCCCGCCGTGCGCTGCGTGGCTTTGCCGCCATGGATCCCCAGCGCCAGCGGGAGATCGCCAGCCTGGGCGGGCGCGCTGCCCACCAGAGCGGCCATGCCCACGAGTTCACCAGCGAGGAAGCGCGCGCCGCCGGGCGCAAGCGCCACGCGCGCGGCGAACGCAGCTCTGCCTGATCGCTTGAACCGCCCCGCTGCGGAAACAGCGGGATTCAATTGGAACGCGGGCTGACACAGTCCGCGTGTCGTCCTCCCTAGGATGAGGCAAGGCACCAGGGAGTGAGCGCCATGGACGACAAGGCACCTGCCGCGGCACACGGGCCGCCGGATGATCCGGCGGCCTTGTCACGCGCGAGCCATGCGCTCTGGCTCGCGACGCTGTCGCTCATGACCGCCTACATGCACAACGCGGCGCCGGCCCATCGCTACCTGCTGGCCTGGCGCATCGCGCGCAACTTCTCCACCCTGTGCGAGCAGGAATGCTTCGACGGCAACACGCGCGCGCGCTTCTCGCGGCTGGCCGCGCGCTGGCGCAGGAAGGCCGATGCCCTGTCGCCGACAGCACCCCGGCGGCGCGGGCTCCTCGAGCGCTTGCTGCACTGAGGGAACGAGGCTGGCGCGGCAGGCGCAGCCGCATCGTGAGCCAGCCTGCCGGCCTCTGTCTTTTCAGCCCGGATTCGAGAATGCAGAATGAAGGCCATCAGCGTCGAACGCGGGATGAGCCATGACGACAGTCGCCGACATCTTGAAGTCGAAGTCCATCCGGACGGTTCACACCATCGAGGCGGCGGCCTCGGCGTTGGATGCGGTCAAACGGATGACCGACGCCAATGTAGGGGCGCTGGTCGTTCTCGACCAGGGACAGGTCATCGGCATCCTTTCCGAGCGCGACTGCGCCCGCAAGGTCATCCTGTCGGCCCGCGCGGCCGCCCAGACCCCGGTGCGCGAGATCATGTCGGCACCGGTCCTGGTCGTTCAATCGAGTCGCACGAACGACGAGTGCATGGCCTTGATGACCGAGAACCGGCTGCGCCACCTGCCCGTGGTGGATGACCGCCGCTTGGTTGGCATGGTCTCGATCGGGGACCTGGTCAAGCAGGCGGTCGCCGACCAGAGGTTCGTCATCGAGCAACTGGAGCACTACATCAGCGGCGACCGCGGCTGACGGTTCGAGGCCGGACCTTCGCTGGTCGGCCGGGCGGGGCCCGAGCGGATCGGTCAGTGCCACACGTGCGCCGCTGGTGTTGAAATAAAACCAGTTGTCATCGGGCACGGCAGTCAGAACGCCGGGAATCGCGCGTCAGAAAAGGATGATGGGGAACACCCCGAGGCCTCGAATCTGGCGGTTGCGGGTATTCACTCTTGGGACTACGACGGACTTCCAGCACCATCCGCGCTCGCGAAGGATCAATGTTCGCAACTCGAACTTGTAGTAGATGGAACCGCCCTCGATACCCCTGGATCTGATTCGGTCGGTGCCCTTTCGAGGCCTGGTGGAACAGTCGGTCGCCGGCGTCTACATCATCCAGGACGAGCACTTCCAGTACGCCAACGCCACCTTCGCCGGCATGGGCGGATACAAGCCGGAGGAATTGATCGGCCGGCGCCTGAAGGATTGCGTGCCCCTGGACTTCGCCGACGAAGTCATGGACCGCTACAACAAGCGCATCACCGGCGAGGTGCCGAGCATGCGCTTCATCACCCGCGGGCTGCATGTCAACGGCGAGGTGGTCTACATCGAGGTGCACGGCCAGCAGATGGAGTTCCGCGGCCGGCCCGCGGTGGTGGGCGTGGGTGTCAACGTCACCGAACACGTGCTGCGCGACGACCAGTTGCGCCGCTCGCGGTCGGAATACCGGCAGCTCGCCGCCTACCTCGACACGGTCAGGGAGGAGCAGCGCGCCGAGTACGCCCGCGAGGTGCACGACGTGCTCGGCGGCATCCTCACCTCGATGAAGCTGGATGTGGGCCGTATCACGCGGCGCTCCGATTCGGCCGAAGTGCGCACCATCGCCGCCGACCTGAACTCGCTGGTGTCGGAAGCCATCGAAAGCGTCCGCGAGATCTCGGAGACGATGCGGCCGCAGTCGCTGGACCACCTCGGGCTGGGGGCCGCCATCGCCACGCACCTGGAGCGCTTTCGCGAGCGCTCGGGCCTGCGCACCACGCTCACGCCGCCGTCCTTCGACGTGCCGCTGTCGCGGCCCCGCGCCACCGCGGCCTTCCGCATCTTCCAGGAGGCGCTCACCAACATCGCGCGCCACGCCGGGGCCGGCCATGTGGCCGTGCGCTTCAGCTCCGACCTCGAGAGCTTCAGCCTCGAGATCATCGACGACGGCTGCGGCATGGAACTGGAGGCCGCGCCGTCGTCGCAGCGTCCGGTGCGCCACGCCCTGGGCCTCATGACCATGCGCGAGCGCGCCCACCAGATCGGCGGCACGCTCAGCATCGAGTCGACGCCGGGCAAGGGCACGCGCGTGCTGCTGCAGGCGCCCCTGATCGACAACGTGTTCCTGGTGGCATGATCAGGCTCCTCATCATCGACGACCATGCGATGTTCCGCGCCGGCCTGCGCAAGGTCTTCGGCGACGAACAGGACATCGAGGTGGTCGACGAGGCGGGCGACTGGCGCGACGGACTCGCCAAGCTCGAACGGCATGCCGTGGACGTGCTGCTGCTGGACATCAACCTGCCCGACCGCAGCGGCCTGGAGGTGCTGGACGTCCTGCGCCCGCGGTTTCCCGGCCTGCGCACCATCGTGCTCAGCATGTACTGCGAGCCCCAGTACGCGATGCGCGCCATGCGCTCGGGCGCCTGCGGCTATGTCGCCAAGGACATGGAGGTGGACGAACTGGTCGCGGCGATCCGCCACGTGGCCCGCGGCGAACGCTTCGTCACCCCTTCCATCGCGGCATCGATGCTCGACGCCATCGATGGCGAGGCCGCTTCGCCGCACAAGCGGCTGTCGCCGCGCGAGTCGCAGATCCTGCGCCTGATGGTCGCCGGCGAAGCGCTCACCGTGATCGGTTCGCAGCTGATCATCAACGTCAAGACGGTCAGCACCTACCGGCGGCGCATCCTGGCCAAGCTGGGGGTCTCCTCCAACGCCGAACTGGTGCAATACGCGATGCGGCACCGGCTGGTGGATTGATCCCGGTCAACCCGCGCACCCGGGCGCTTCGGACTGGCAGGCGGCGCAGCGACGCCTCCGTGTTTCCACCGTGAGGCTTTTCTGACAGCCTGCCCGTTCTTCCGACTTGTGCAGGAAGGTGATCCTTCCTAGCATGACTGCGACCCGTGCTCGGCGCGCGGGTCGGCGAGGACCGCAGTCAAAGCGGCCCGATTCAAACGAGGAGTCTTGCAGATGAAATCACCCCTGGGCGCGCAGCCCGCGCCTGTCCGATCCCTGTCCGCGCGCACGCGCGGCAAGCGCTGGCTGCCGCTGCTGGCCATTGGCGGCTTGAGTGCCGCGGCGCTGGTGGCCTGCGGCGGTGGCGGCAGCGACACCCCGGCGGTGGCCGTGGAGCCGCCCGTGGCCGCCACAATCAGTGTGCTGTCCGGCCCGGCGAAGTACGTCTCCGGCGGCGATGCGCGCATCGAGATCAAGCTGGCCACGGCCGACCATGCCAACCTGGAGCTGCGCCTCAACGGCGTCCCCGTGACGCCGAAACTGGTGGCGGGCGACAACCGCCTCGAGGGCGTCATCAACGGCCTGAAGAACGGCGACAACGTGCTGGAGGCCTTCCACAAGACGCGCGGCGTGATGACCGCCTTGACGCTCGCCAACTACCCGATCACCGGTCCGATCTATTCCGGACCGCAGCAGCAGCCCTTCGTCTGCACGACCACCCAGGGCGCCGTCGGCAAGCAGCCCCTGGTCGAGTCGGCGAGCGCGCCGGGCTTCCCGGTGTTCGATACCGCGGGCAACAAGATCGGCTACAGCCAGACCTGCTCGATCGAGACCTTCGTGACCTACTGGTACCGCAGCACCGCGAACTCCTGGAAGGTGCTGCCCAGCGACGGCTCGACGCCGGCCGACCTGGCCAAGACGACGATGGAAGATGGCCGCCAGGTCGACTTCATCGTCCGCCAGGAGCGCGGCTCGATCAACCGCTTCCTCTACAGCTTCGCCATGCTGGTGCCGCGCGGCGAGAACCCGGCGTCTCCCAACCTGAGCCTGTGGAACGGCAAGCTGCAGTACTGGTTCCAGGGCGGCGTGGCCATCGGCCATTCGCAAGGCTCGCTGCACAGCGGGTCCATGAACCCCGACATCCTCGGCAAGGGCCATGCCATCGTCCATTCGAGCGGCAACAACACCAGCACCCACTACAACATGCAGGTGGCTGCCGAGACGGCGATGATGACCAAGGAACGCTTCGTCGAGCGTTATGGCAGGCCGCTGTACACCTACGGCCTCGGCGGCTCGGGCGGCGCCATCCAGCAGTACCTGCTGGCGCAGAACCAGCCCGGCATCCTGGACGCGGCGCTGCCGGTGCAGTCCTACCCGGACATGGTGACGCAGACCATCCACGTCGGCGACTGCGAACTGCTCGAGCACTACATGGACGTGACGGACAAGACCAACGCCAAGTGGCGGGTCACCAAGAACCGCACCTGGCTGGTCGGCATGAACGCGGAGGACAGCGTGGTCGACCCGCTCGCCGCGGCCAAGACGCAGCTGGGCTACAGCACGGCACCGGGTTCGTCCGAATGCGTCAAGGCGTGGCGTGGCCTGACGCCGCTGGCCATGAATCCGTGGTACGGCCAGGCGTCGAACCAGCAGCTCTACGAGCCGCAGAGCGACATCGCCGCCATCCGCTGGACCCACTACGACGACCTGCGCAACATCTACGGCGTCGACGCCACCGGCGCCGCTCGCCCGACCTGGGACAACGTGGGCGTGCAGTACGGCCTGAAGTCGATGAAGGAGGGCAAGATCACGCCCGACGAATTCCTGGATGTCAACTTCCGGGTCGGCGGCTGGAAGCATCCGAGCCAGATGGTGCAGGAAGGCTTCCCGTTCCTGGGTTCGCTCAGCGCGCAGAACTTCGACCCCTGGAGCCGGCGCAACATGAACCTGAGCCCGTCGGCCGACGCGCCGGCGCCGCGCACCGCGGGCGACCCGATCGCCATGCGTGCGGCCCACACCTCGGGCATGGTGTTCAGCGGCCAGATCCCGCTGCCGACCATCGACCACCGCCAGTACATGGAGCGTGAGCTCGACATGCACAACGTGCACCAGTCGTTCGCGGTGCGCAAGCGCGTGATGCAGAAGATGGGCAACTCGGACCACCTGGTCATCTGGTTCACCGACACCGTGCCCGGCACGCCCAAGGCCAGCCAGTCGTTCGAGGCGATCGCGGTGATGGACGAGTGGATGGCCAACATCCGCGCCAATCCGACCAGGACTGTCGCCCAGAACCGGCCGGCACGGGCCGTGGACAGTTGCTTCGACGTCACCGGCAAGCTGATGCATTCCGGCCCGGACGTCTGGGACGGCATCATCAACGACAAGCCCAAGGGCGCGTGCACGCTGGCCTTCCCGATGTTCAGCACCTCGCGCGTCGTCGCCGGCGCGCCGCTCGAAGGCGGCATCTACAAGTGCGCGCTGAAGTCGGTCGACGCGGCATTGGCCGACGGCTCCTACGCGCCGTGGATGCCCAATGCCGCAGCGGTCGCCAAGCTGAAGCAGGTCTTCCCGGACGGCGTCTGCGACTACAGCAAGCCCGACCAGGCCCGCCCGTCCTGACGGCCGGCGCGTGACGTGAATAGGGCCCGCCAGCGCGGGCCCTTTTTTCTTGGCCTAGACCGTGGCGAAGGGCAACTCCCGCGGCGCGTTCTTGCCGGTGAGCCGGGCGATCGCGTTCGCATACGCCGGTGCCAGTGGCGGCAGGCCCGGTTCGCCGATGCCGGTCGGCGGCTCGGCGCTGGGCACGATGTGCACCGCGATCAGCGGCATGTCCGGCATGCGCGCGACGCGGTATTCGCCGAAGTTGTTCTGCTCGACGACGCCGTCCTTCAGCGTGATCGCGTTGCCGGGCAGGCAGGTGGACAGCCCCATCAGCGCGGCGCCCTGGATCTGCGTCTCGATGCTGAGCGGGTTCACCGGCAGGTTGCAGTGCACGCCGGCCGTCACGTGGTGCAGCTTGGGCACGCCCTTTTCGATCGACGCCTCCGCCACATAGGCCACCACGGTGTTGAACGATTCGTGCAGGGCCACGCCCCATGCATGTCCCGGCGCGAGCTTGCGCTTGCCATAGCCCGACTTCTCGACGGCGAGCTTGAGCGCCGCCGCATGGCGCGGATGCTTGCCGCCCATCAGCTTCAGGCGCAGCGCCACCGGATCCTGCTTCGAAGCGCGTGCGACCTCGTCCAGCAGCGTCTCCATCACATAGGCGGTGTGGGTGGAGCCGACGCTGCGCCACCACAGCACCGGCACGTTGACCTGCGGGTGGTGCACCGTGAGGCGCATGGGGATCGCGTAGGGCTCCCTCATGCCCTCGACGGCCGTGCTGTCGATGCCGTCCTTGACCAGGTATTCCTCGAAGGGCGTGCCCTTGAGGATGGACTGGCCGACGATGACATGGTCCCAGGCCAGGATGTTGCCCTCGACGTCGAAGCCGATCTGCGCCCGGTGTACATGCATCGGCCGGTAGTAGCCGCCCTTGATGTCGTCCTCACGGCTCCACAGCGTGCGCACCGGCGCGTTGAGCCCCGCCGCGCGCGCCGCCTTGGCGACCTGGCAGGCCTCCACCACATAGTCGCTGGTGGAAATGGCGCGCCGGCCGAAGCCGCCGCCGGCCATCTGCGTGTTCACCTTCACCGCCTCGGGCGCCACGCCCAGCGTGCTGGCGGCGGACGCGGCATCGAAGCCCGGCATCTGGGTGCCCATCCACAGCTCGGCCTTCTGGCCGTCGAAAGCCACGGTGCAGTTGAGCGGCTCCATCGGCGCATGCGCCAGGTAGGGAAAGGCGAACTCGGCCGTGATCCGGTTTGGCGCATGGTCCAGCTCGGAGAGGTCCGCGTCGAAGTGCTTCAGGCCGCCGGGCTGGCGCGCGAGCTCGCGGTACTGGACCAGCAGCTGGGCCGTGTCCACGCGCTCCACGCCGCTGGTGTCCCACTCGAGCTTGAGCGCGTCGCGGCCCTGGCGGGCCGGCCAGTAGCCGTCGGCCAGCACCGCCACCCCGACGCCGCCACGGTCGGTGGGCACGCGCAGCACGGCCTTGACGCCGCGCACGGCCTTGGCCGCGCCGTCGTCCACCGTCTTCACCTTGGCGCCGTAGACCGGCGGATGCGCCACCACGGCAGTGAGCATGCCCGGCAGGCGCACGTCGATGCCAAAGGCCTGCTGCCCGGTGGACTTGGCACGCGCGTCCAGTCGCCGCGTGGGCTTGCCGATCAGGCGGAACTGCTTGGGGTCCTTCAGCCTGATCTTCTGCGGCACCGGCTGCTTCATCGCGGCGTCGGCCAGTTCGCCGTAGGTCGCGCGCCGGCCGCCGGGGCCGGTCACGGCGCCGTTTTCGGTGCGCAGGAACCGCGGCTCCGTGTTCCACTGCTGCGCGGCCGCCGCGACCAGCATCGCGCGCATGCGCGCTCCGAGCTCGCGGTACTGCATGTACGAGTTGTGGATCGAATTGGACCCGCCCGTCAGGTGCATCCCGAACGCCGGGTCCACATAGGCCGGCGAGGCGTCGCCGTGGCGGGCCCGCACCTTGGTCCAGTCGGCGTCGAGCTCCTCGGCCAGGACCATCGCCAGCCCAGTGTGCGCGCCCTGGCCGAACTCAAGGCGGTTGACCGCCACCGTGGTGGTGCCGTCCCGCTCGATCTGCACGAAGGCGGCCGGCTGCTGCGTCGGCTTCAGGGCGTCCGCGGTCTGCGAGGAGGAGCGCAGCGGAAACACACCCAGCGCGAAGCCGGCGGCGCCCAGCTTGAGGAAGCTGCGGCGCTCCAGCGGGGCGGCGCCGTCCGCCGCAGTCACGCGGTGCGACAGAACGTGGTGCAGGTCCGCGGCGATGGCGGGATCGAAATGCATGGCTAACCCAACTGAACCGCGGCATCCCGGATCGCGGCCCGGATGCGCATGTATGTGCCGCAGCGGCAGATGTTCCCGGCCATGGCCTGGTTGATTTCCGCGTCGGTGGGGAAGCGCTTGCTCCTGAGCAGCGCGGTGGCGCTCATCACCTGGCCGCTCTGGCAGTAGCCGCACTGCGCGACGTCGTGCTTGACCCAAGCGGCCTGCACGGCCTTGCCGATGCGGTCTTCGCCGATGGCTTCGATGGTGATGAGCTTCTTGCCCGCGGCGGCCGAGACCGGTGTCACGCAGGAGCGCACCGGCGCGCCGTCGAGGTGCACAGTGCAGGCGCCGCACAGCGCCTGGCCACAGCCGAACTTGGTGCCGGTCATGCCGAGCGTGTCGCGCAGCACCCAGAGAAGCGGCATGGCCGGGTCGGCATCGACGTCGAGATCCTTGCCGTTGACTTGGAGTTTGCTCATCTCAAGAAGATGGGATGGGACAGAACGGGCCACTGTAGTGGGCGACGGCCCGATGAGGCTCAGACCAGCGGCTGCATCAGTTGAAACAAGTTTGTGCGAGTCATTGGTTCGCGGGCACACTCGGTGACATGTCGACCTCGCTGTCCATGGATGCCCTTTTCCTGGCACGGCTGCAGTTCGCTTTCACTATCTCCTTCCACATCGTCTTTCCCGCGCTGACGATCGGCCTCGCGAGCTACCTCGCGGTGCTGGAAGCCCTTTGGCTGCGCACCCACCGGCGCGTGTTCCTCGACCTGTTCCATTTCTGGGAGAAGGTGTTCGCGGTGGCTTTCGGCATGGGCGTGGTGTCCGGGCTGGTGATGGCCTACCAGTTCGGCACCAACTGGTCCGGCTTCTCCACCTTCGCCGGCGGCGTGACCGGGCCGCTGCTCACCTACGAAGTGCTCACGGCCTTCTTCCTCGAAGCGGGCTTCCTCGGCGTGATGCTGTTCGGGATGCAGCGGGTCGGGCCCGGGCTGCATTTCGTCGCCACCGTCATGGTCGCCATGGGCACGCTGATTTCCGCCACCTGGATCCTGGCCTCCAACAGCTGGATGCAGACGCCCCAGGGGCACGCGATCATCGACGGCCGCATCGTCCCCGTCGACTGGCTGCAGGTCATCTTCAACCCCTCGTTCCCCTACCGGCTGGTGCACATGGTGCTGGCCGCGTACCTCGCGACGGCGCTGCTGGTGGTCGCGAGCGCGGCCTGGCACCTGCTGCGCGGCCGCGACCACGAAGGCATCCGCACCATGCTGGCCATGGGCATCGGCATGCTGGTGCTGGTGGCACCGCTGCAGGCCTTCGTGGGCGACCTGCACGGGCTGAACACGGCGCAGCACCAGCCCGCCAAGCTGGCTGCGCTGGAAGGGCATTGGGAGAACCGCCCCGGCGAAGCCGTGCCCCTGATCCTGTTCGGGCTACCGGACATGGAGGCGGAGCAGACACGCTATGCGGTGGAGATTCCGAACCTGGGGAGCGTGCTGCTGACACACAGCTGGGACGGCCAGTTTCCCGGCCTGAAGGAATTTCCCAAGGCCGACCGGCCCAATTCGCTGGTGGTGTTCTGGAGCTTCCGGCTGATGGTCGGCCTGGGCTTCCTGATGATCTTCATGGCCGCCTGGGGCGCCTGGCTGTTTCGCGGCCGTCGCATCTACCAGGCGCGCCGCTACCTGCGCTTCGCACTGGCGATGGGGCCGGCCGGCGTGGTCGCGATGCTGGCCGGCTGGGTGACCACGGAGGTGGGGCGGCAACCCTGGGTCGTCTATGGCGTGATGCGCACCGCCGACGCGGTGTCGGCGCACAGCGCCGCCCAGGTGGGCTTCACGCTGACGGTGTTCATCGTGGTGTATGCCTTCGTGTTCGGCGCCGGCACCGTCTACCTGCTGCGCATCATCGCCCGCGGCCCGGAAGTCCAGGAGAGCGAACCGCAAGGCGGCGCCGGCCGCATGCGCCAGCCGATGCGTCCGCTGTCAGGCGCCCCCGACCGCTTCGACGAACCGGCCGCCGGCGCGCAGGAAGGAGTCCCCCATGGGCATTGACCTTCCCCTCATCTGGGCCGTGATCATCCTGTTCGGCGTGATGATGTACGTGGTCATGGACGGCTTCGACCTCGGCATCGGCCTGCTGTATCCCTTCGTGCCCGCCAAGGCCGACCGCGACGTGATGATGAACACGGTGGCGCCGGTCTGGGACGGCAACGAGACCTGGCTGGTGCTGGGCGGCGCGGGGCTGTTCGTGGCCTTCCCCATCGCCTACGCGGCGATCCTGAGCGCGTTCTACCTGCCGCTGATCTTCATGCTGGTGGGCCTGATCTTCCGCGGCGTGGCTTTCGAATTCCGGTTCAAGGCGCCGCCCGCGCGCCAGCCGTTCTGGGACCGCTCGTTCACCGGCGGTTCCTACACCGCGACGTTCTTCCAGGGCGTGACCCTGGGGGCCTTCCTCGAAGGCGTGCCGATGAGGGACGGGCAGGCCGTCGCCGGCTCCTTCAGCTGGCTGGCGCCCTTCCCGCTGTTCGTCGGCCTGGGGCTGATCGCCGCCTACGCGCTGCTCGGCGCCACCTGGCTCGTGATGAAGACGGAGTCCGATTTGCAGCAGCGGATGCGCGAGCTGGGGCTGACGCTCACCTGGGTGCTGCTGCTGGTGATCGGTGTGATCAGCATCTGGACGCCGCTGTCGCAGCCGGCGGTCGCCCACAAGTGGTTCTCCTGGCCCAACCTGCTGTACTTCTCGCCGGTGCCGCTGCTGGTGCTGGTCTCGGCCGCCTTGCTGCGACGCTCGCTCGCGCGCCGCGGGCATGACGCGGTCCCCTTCCTGCTGACGCTGGGCCTCGTGTTCCTCGGCTACTCGGGACTGGGGATCAGCCTGTGGCCCCATGTGATCCCGCCCTCGGTCACCATCTGGCAGGCGGCCGGCCCGCCGCAAAGCCTGGGCTTCACGCTGGTCGGCGCGCTGCTCATCGTTCCCATGATCTTGGGCTACACCGCCTGGAGCTACTGGGTGTTCCGCGGCAAGGTGCGCGGCGACGAGGGCTACCACTGATGGGGGAGCCCCCGCCGCGCAGCTGGTGGCGGCGCCTCGCCTGGCTGGCGCTGCTATGGCTCGCCGGCGTCGCGGGCCTGGCCGTCGTCGCCGGCCTGCTCAAGCTCTTGATGCGGGCGGCCGGAATGTCGGCGTAGCCGCGCGGCGGCGCCTCACTTGCACAGCCCGGCGAAGCGGTCCTGCGGCTTGCAGGCGCCGAGGTTGCCGGCCACGGTGCCCTGCGTCCCGCATTGGCTCAGGCGGTCCTTCACCCGGGGCGAGTACTGCCAGCCGGCGGCCAGTTCGGGCAAGGGCGACCCCGGCTTCCAGCTCAGGGCCTTCCACTTCGGATGGCCCTTGGTCTGCAGGTCGTTGAACTTCTCGCAGAACTGGCTGGCCATGGTGGAGACGAAGCGGTTGCGTTCTTCGCTCACGAAATTGGCCGTGATCAGGTAGGAGTCGACTGAAAGCGAGGGCGCGCCGGCATCGGCGATGTTCAGGGCCGCGTAGCTGGACTTCAGGATGTCGGCCTTCTTGTAGTCCTGCAGCAGCTTGGCCGCCGTGGCATGCGCCGGATCGAAACGCAGCAGCTTCAGGTTGGCGGGCACGTTGGCTTCGAGCAGCTTGAGCGGCTGGCCGCCGACCAGCACGATCACGTCGACCGCGGGGAAGCTCTTGTAGAACTCCGGGTCGCCCAGCGCCATCAGCGCCGAGCGGCGCGTGCGGGTGCCTTCATCGTCGCCGGTGACGGTGGGATTGACAAAGGGCGCGACGACCGTGGGCCGCTCGTTGAACATCTTGCTGTAGATGTTCAGCGCGGTGAGGTAGGTGCCGCTTTTCTCGGCATCCATCCAGATCCGCGCGCCACGGATCTGGTGGATGAATTCCAGCGGGCTGTCCTTGCGCACCAGGAAATGAATCTCCTCCCGGTACAGCGGCATGAACACCCGCAGGTTGGCCAGCAGCTTGGCGTATTGCTGCCGCGTTGCGGCGGGCACCTCGGGGTTGTCGCGCAGGTACACGAAGGCGGCATAGACATCCGATTGCACGATCGCCAGGCTCACGCCTTTGGTCTGGCTCAGTTCTTCCACGTTCGCCCAGGATCCCTTGGAGTCCTGCACTTCCAGCGTCGGCGAGACGAACTCCTTGAGGTTGTTGCCGATCTGGTAGTAGGTGCCGGTCTTGCCGCCGGTCACGATGACTTCGGCCGCCTGGCTGCCGGCCACGCCCAGCGCCACCGCCGCGAACGCCAGCACGGCTCTCGTCCAAACAAGTGCACGCATCGTTGTCCTCTCTTTCCAATGATTCATTGCCGCGACTTGCACAAGCCTGCTGCTTCGTCGGCGACGGAGCACAGCGAGCGGGACGGGTTCGGCGGGCCCGGCGCGGCGGCGCGCGGCGGCGCGGATGGCGCCGGCGCCGCGACTGCGGCCGGTGTCCGCGGTGTCGCAAGCGGCGCCAGTGGCGCTGGCGCCGCGGTGGCCCCGTCCTGCCCCGCATTCCCCATGACGGCGGTTGGCGGCACCGGCGGCGGCAGCGATGCCTCCTCCCCCGCCCTGGGCGCAAGCACCTTGACCGCCCAGAACAGCAACAAGGCGCTCACGCCGGCGATTGCGGTCTTGAAGCCCAGCGTCACGGCGGAGGATCGGCGCCACCGGGACGGCGCCGATGCGTCCTGCCCGAACGGCAGCGCAGGGCCGGATGGCGCCGCGCGGCTCGCCTCGAGCGAAGCGCCGGCGTCCTGGACACGCAGCGCGTCCGCCGACATCCACCAGGCCGCCTGCCCGCTGGCTGCCGCGGCTTCGCCGGGCTGGACTTCACCGGTCTGGACTTCGCCGGGCTGGACTTCGCCGGGCTGCTGGCTGACCGCCTTGGCCAAGGAGGCCCGGCGCCCGCAATAAGGACAGTAGGCCACGGAGCCGAACCACGGCCGGCGGCAGAACGCGCATTGGCTCCCACTTCGCGCCGATGGAGCCAATTTGTTCATCTGAGGCGTACCTGCGGCGGCTCAGTCGAACAACTTCCACCCCAGCGCCTGCGGGAGTTCCGGGTGATGCACCCACAAATGGGCGTCGTAGACGAACACCGAAGCCAGCCACGGCCTGGCCACCTCCAGGGTGCCGAACGGCCGGTCGATGCGGTCTTCCGCCTGCAGCTGCAGGGTCGCGCGCTGTTTCTCTTCAGATGCCAACAGCGCGACCAGCCCTTGCGGCGCCTCGATCCGCAGGCCGACGACCGCGCGCTCAAGTTCGGACTCGAGCAGCGGCACGACGAGCTCGGCGGACGCCGCGTCGACGCCCGGTCCGGGCTCCCGCCAGGGATCGCCGGCGATCCGCCGCGCCTGGGCATAGCTGATGTGCCCTGTGCCGAATCGCGGCACATCGATGGCGGCGCGCTCGGGCCGGGACTTGCCCATCTCCACGTACTCGAGCGATGCGGACGGGCTCTTCCAGCAGGCCTGCCAGAAAGTGCCCTCCAACGAGAGGTAGGGGCAGCCCAGGGAGAACGCCGGCGCCAGCCCCTCGGGCCAGGCGATCCATTCCGTCTTGTGCTTGCCGTTGGGATCGAGGTGAACGACCAGTTGTCCTTGCTCGCTGGGCCAGATCACGTGATGGGCATCGAACACCGGCGCCTCGAAGCCGTGTTCCGGGGCGACGGCGCCGGTCTTCAGGATCACGGGCTCGGCGGCTCCCGGCGGCTTGCCGACGAGATGGACCACGCCTAGCTTGCCCAGCACCGGCAGCCAGACTTCGCCGGCCCAGGCCACCGGGCCGCCGAGCGCAGGCCCTCGTCCAAAGTACTCGACGGCATACGACAAGCCGACCAGGGTCGGCGTCACCGCCGCCAGGCCGCCAGCCGTCGGAAGGTACAGGGTGGCGACGTGGCTTCCTGTCACCGCCTCCATGCGCCAGCCGCGGCCATTCTTCGGGCCCGGGGCCAGGGCAGGCCACCCGTTCGCGGTGCCCCCGGACGCCTCGCTGCGTCCGGCAGCCGGGCCCTGTCCGGTGGCGCTCTCGAGCGGGATCCAGGCGTTCGATTCGGGCAGCAGCACGAGCAGCTGGCCGCGCGCCGGCTCGATGGCCATCAAGGTGGGCGCGGCCACATCGAAGGTGTGGACCAGGAATCGGTAGTCGCCCGGCGGCAGCGCGGGCAAGGTCCTGTCGGCCTCAGCGCCCGGATCCAGGCGTCCCTTGGTGCGCATCAGCGCCAGCGGCGCAGGCGTCTGCCGCAATCCCCGCGTCACGGGTCGGGCCAGGTCGGCGAGCGCCGGCGCGCCGAAGGGCGGCACCCACGGCGGGTCCAGCGACGAGATCGTGATCTGCAGCGTCGAGCCGGTCTGCGGCGAGTAAGTGAAATCGGGGGGAAACCACTGGCCGCTCGCGTCCCTGCTGGCCCCGATCATGCGGCCGAGGTCTGCCGCTGCAAGCTTTTGATGGACGAGTTTTCCATCGGCGGTCGCTGCAAGGCGCCACCTTTCGGATTCAGGATCGCGCAACCAAACACCCGAGCGGAGTGGCCACCGCTCGGCTTGCTCTTCCACCATCAGCCCCTCGTGCCAAATAGCTCACCATTTGGCGGGAAATGCCGGCACCCGTACAGGAAGCAACACGCTTTGAAACTTCGGTCACCGAGACCTCGGGAATGTTGCCGCGATGCGTGAACTCCTGAGCTCTAAGCGTGCTTGCGCGCCACAGTGCGCAAATGCAACGACCTGACGCGCGGCCGCGGAATGGCCGCGCCATCGGCGAGAATTCGTGCCCCTGACTCATCCGTTTTTGCATGCCGCTTTTCAAGAACATCGTCGTCTACCGCATCGGCCCTGACTGGACGCCGCCGCCCCTGGAGCGCCTGGATGCGGAACTGCAGCGCCTGGCCTTCCAGCCGTGCGAACCCACGCAGGAACTGTCGGCCGGATGGGTGCCGCCGCGCGGCCAGGAGCACGGCGCGATGGTGGAAAGCGTCGCCGGCCAATGGATCCTGAAGCTCGCGGTGGAACGCAAGAACGTGCCCGGTGGCGCGGTGCGCGCGGAACTCGAGGCGCGCTGCAAGGCGATCGAGGCCGAACGCGGGCGCAAGCCCGGACGCAAGGAGAAGACGGAGATCAAAGACGAGATCGTCCACGCCTTCCTGCCGCGCGCCTTCAGCAAGCGCTCGTCGCAAATCATCTGGATCGACCTGCAGCAACGCTCGCTGGTGGTCGCCGCGGGCAGCATGAAGGCGGCCGAGCCGGCGATCAAGCAGCTGGTCGACGTCATGGCCGAACTCGGCCACGTGTTGCCGCTGTCGCCGCTGTCGACCTCGCTCGCACCGGCCACGGCCATGGCCGAATGGCTCACGGCCAAGCAGGCGCCCGAAGGCTTCGCCATCGACCGCGACCTGGAGCTGAAGCACTCCGGCGAAGACAAGTCGGTGGTGCGCTATGCGCGCCACAACCTCGAACTGGAGGAGATCGGCCAGCACATCCAGGAAGGCAAGCTGCCGGCGCAACTTGCGCTCACCTGGAACGACAAGGTGTCCTTCGTGCTCACCGAGCATCTGGCAATCCGCAAGATCGACATCCGCGGCGTCGAGGAGGCGCCCAAGGGCGAAGACGGTTTCGATGCCGACGCCGCGATCGCGACCGCGGAGCTGTCGGGGCTGCTGCCGCAGTTGCTTGCCTCGCTGGGCGGCGAGCTCGTGCCGCAGGCCGCCGCTTAGGCTTCGTTCACGCGCCGACTACGCACCGACGACGCGGCGCCGGCGCGGCTGGCCGGGATGACACCCCGGGGCGACGCTGCCCTCAGTGCTTGCGGGGCAGCGTGCGATAGCACGCCAGTCCGGGCAACTCATGCCGCCGCATCAGCGGCGCCTGGACGCGTTCGTACGCGAGCTGGTCGCCGTGCAGGACCAGCAGGCCGATGCCGACTTCCTTTTCCCCGACGGCCGGCTGCATGGCATCGGGAATGACGAAGGCGCTGGACGGCACCCACAGGTGCCGCAGGCCATCGGCCGTGAAGTCCAGCGCCTGGTGCGTGTGCCCGCTCACCACCAGCGCGAGGGCATGCCGCAGCGGACCGGCCCTCAGGCTGTGCGCCGGCGCGGCATCGACGTAGCGGCCGGTGGGCATGCCGCGGTCGCCGGGCGCGCGCACCAGCGGCCGGTGCAGGAACAGGATGGCGCGGTCGTTCGCCGCCAGGCCGGCGGCGATGTCCTCCAGCCAGTCCCATTGCTCCGCTTCGTCGCGGGTGGCCGTGCCCAAAAGCTGCGCATTCAAGCCGATCAGCACCCAGTTGCCGTGCTGCATCGTCCAGCGGTCGGCGCCGAAGGCGCGCCGGTAGTGCGGCAGCAGATGCGCGGGCAGCGGCTGCTCGCCGCTGCCCGTGCCGATGTCGTGGTTGCCCGGCACGCAGCGCATCGGTGTCGGCCAGTCCCTGACCAGGCCGGCGGCGTAGTCGAGTTCCGTCGGCATGTGCTCGCCGTCGAAGCTGATGTCGCCCAGGTGCACCGTCAGCTGCGCGCCGCGGGCCGCGGCGGCGCTGCCCGCAGCGCGCCAGTTGTGCACGCACTCGGGCGCGCGCGGCGAGAGGTGGCTGTCGGCGATCAGCGCGATCCGCATGCGCCCACCCTAGCGCAGGGCCGTGACAGTCTCGTGTCGCAGGCGCACGGTGGTCCCGTCGGGCGCGTGATCGCCTTGATCCAGCGCAATACAGCTTGCGCGCACACCACCTTGCTTCACTTGATCTATCGCAATCCGGGCAAACCCTGTGCGGCTTGATCCAGTTCAAGTTGCTGTCGAGTTGGCAGGACTAACGTAGCTGCATCGATAGGTAGCTTGAGGAAAAAAAGATGGTTTCACTGAACTTCTCTTCGCTGTTGCGCGCGACGCGGACGCTCGCCATCGTGGCGAGCGTGTGTGCGCCGCTGATCTCGCTGGCGGGACCCAAGGTCCCGGGTGACTTCGGCCCGCCCAAAGGCAAGCCGATCCAGGCGGTGCTCACCAGCCCGCCGCACGTGCCGCCGCCGGTGAACCGCAACTATCCCGCCAAGGTCATCGTCAACCTGGAGGTCGTCGAGAAGACGATGCAGATCTCCGAGGGCGTGAACTACACCTTCTGGACCTTCGGCGGCACGGTACCGGGCAGCTTCATCCGCGTGCGCCAGGGCGACACGGTGGAGTTCCACCTGAAGAACCATCCGGGCAGCAAGATGCCGCACAACATCGACCTGCACGGCGTCACCGGCCCGGGCGGCGGCGCGGCCTCCAGCTTCACCGCGCCCGGCCACGAGTCGCAGTTCACCTTCAAGGCGCTGAACGAGGGCATCTATGTCTACCACTGCGCCACCGCGCCGGTGGGCATGCACGTGGCCAACGGCATGTACGGGCTGATCCTGGTCGAGCCGCCCAACGGGATGCCCAAGGTCGACCGCGAGTACTACGTGATGCAGGGCGACTTCTACACCACGGGCAAGTACCGCGAGAAGGGCCACCAGCCGTTCGACATGGAGAAGGCCATCGACGAGAAGCCGACCTACGTGCTGTTCAACGGCGCCGAGGGCGCGCTCACCGGCGACAAGGCCCTGACCGCCAAGGTCGGCGAGAAAGTGCGGCTCTACATCGGCAACGGCGGGCCCAACCTGGTGTCCAGCTTCCACGTCATCGGCGCCATCTTCGACCAGGTGCGCTTCGAAGGCGGCAGCAACGTGCAGAAGAACGTGCAGACCACGCTGATCCCCGCCGGCGGCGCCGCCATCGCGACCTTCCAGGCGACGGTACCGGGCAGCTACGTGATGGTGGATCACTCGATCTTCCGCGCCTTCAACAAGGGTGCGCTGGCAATCATGAAGATCGACGGCAAGGAGGACAAGAGCATCTATTCGGGCAAGGAACTCGACGCGGTGTACCTGGGCGATCGCGCCGGCCCCAACCTCGCCGCCGTCGCGCAGGCCGCCGAGAACTCTGCGGCCGGCAAGCTGACGCCCGAGGATCAGATCAAGGCCGGCCAGGCCCTGTTCGCCGGCACCTGCTCGGTCTGCCACCAGTCCAACGGCGCGGGCATGCCCGGCGTGTTCCCGCCGCTGGCCAAGGCCGACTACCTGACTGCCGACATCAAGCGCGCCATCGGCGTCGTGCTGAACGGCCTCAGTGGCAAGGTCACGGTCAACGGCCAGGAATACAACTCGGTGATGCCGCCGATGAACCAGCTGAACGACGACGAGGTGGCCAACATCCTCACCTACGTGATGAACAGCTGGGGCAATCCGGGCGGAACCGTGAGCAAGGAAGACGTCAAGAAGGTCCGCTCGGCCAAGCCGGCGGCCAAGGGCCAGGCGGAGCACTGACCGGGAGCCACTGCGATGAAACGCCTGGCCATTCTCCTGCTCGCCGCCGCGGCGTGCGCGGCCGGGCACGCCGCGGACTACGTCAGCCTGCCGGGCGGCCGCTTCGAAAGCGTGCTGCCCCAAGGCCCGGTGTCCACCGTGTCGGCGCCCGTCGAGGTGAAGCCGTTCGCGATGCGCCGCACACCGGTGACCGTCGCCGAGTTCGCGGCCTTCGTTCGGGCCCATCCCGAGTGGCAACGCGGCCGCGCCCCGGCGGTGCTGGCCGACAAGCGCTACCTGCGGCAGTGGTCCACCCCCGTGGCGCCCGGCAACGGCTTGCATGCTTCGGCCCCTGTCACCGAGGTCAGCTGGTTTGCCGCCAAGGCCTTCTGCGAGGCCGAAGGTGCCCGGCTGCCGACCTGGCTGGAATGGGAGTACGCCGCCGCCGCCGACGCGAGCCGTGCCGATGCCCGCAGCGACCCCGCCTGGCGGCGGGCGATCCTGGCCTGGTACGAGAAGCCCGCTGGCCCGGCCCTGGAGGCCGTCGGTGGCCCGTCCAATGCGTACGGCGTGAGCGACATGCACGGCCTGGTGTGGGAATGGGTCGACGACTTCAACGCGCTGTTCATCGCCGGCGACAGCCGCACCCAGGGTGACCCGGACAAGCTGAAGTTCTGCGGCTCGGGCGCCCTCAACATCATTGACCGCGACAGCTATGCGGTGCTCATGCGCATCGCACTGCTGTCGTCGCTGAACGCCGCGGACACCACCGGCACCCTGGGGTTCCGCTGCGCGCAGCCCCTGGAAAGATCCCTATGAGCCTGATTCAACTGCGTCGTCGCGACGCCCTGCTGTCCCTGGCCGCGCTCGGTGCGATGCCCGTGCTGGCCCACACGGCGGCCCACCCTCCCCTGGCCGCGCCGGCGCCCCCGCCCGGCGATTCGGTGTACCAGCTGGAAGCCACCCTGGAGGACCAGGACGGACGTCCCTTCGCCTTGTCCTCGCTGCAGGGCGTGCCGGTGCTTGCCACCATGTTCTATAGCTCGTGCGACATGGTGTGTCCCATGATCTTCGAGACGGTGCACGCCACCTTGCGCGCGCTGCCGGCTGCCGAGCGCGCGCAGCTGCGCGTGCTGATGGTCAGCGTCGACCCCGCGCACGATTCGCCGGCGGTGCTGAAGAAGACCGCGCAGGCGCACGGCTGCAATGGCCAATGGGTGCTGGCCCGGGCCGACGACGCCACCACCCGCAAGGTGGCGGCCGTGCTCGGCATCCAGTACCGTCAGCTCGCCAACGGCGAGTACAACCACTCCAGCGCCATCGACCTGCTCGATCGCCAGGGCCGCATCACTGCCCGCAGCGGCAAGCTGGGCCCGGCGGACCCCGCCCTGGTGGCGGCGGTGCGCAAGCTGCAGGCCAAGCGCGTGACCTAGTGTCCCGAGGTCACCGTCTCCTCCTTTTCAGCCGCCTCAATGTCACCGACGTGACACGCAGCCGATAAGGAAGAGGTGGCCCGGCCGGCCACCGGCGCACCGGGAAGGGTTTCCACTCTTGGTGCGAGCGCCGCGCGCGTCACATAAAGTTGTGCATGTCGGCAGCGCTGCTCGAAGTCTCTGACGTCACGGTCCGCTTCGGCGGCATCACGGCACTCGATCGCGTGTCCTTCGCGGTCCAGCCCGGCACCATCGCCGGCCTCATCGGGCCGAACGGCGCGGGCAAGACCACGCTCTTCAATTGCCTGTCGCGCCTCTATTCGTTCAGCGACGGCTTCATCCATTTCGAGGGCCGGCCACTGTCCGGCTTCGCGGCGCACAAGATCGCCGCGCTGGGCATCGGCCGCACCTTCCAGAACCTGGCGCTGTTCCGCACGATGAGCGTGCAGGACAACGTGATGATCGGCGGGCACTGCAACACGCGCAGCGGCTTCCTGTCGAATGCCCTGCGCCTGCCCTGGGTGCGCCGCGAGGAGCGCGAGCTGCGCGGGCGCGCGGCCGATGCGATCGCCCTGCTCGGGTTGCAGGATGTCGCCCACCGGCCGGTGTCGGACCTGCCCTTCGGCACGCAAAAGCGCGTCGAGCTGGCGCGCGCGCTGCTGTCCCGGCCGAAGCTGCTGCTGCTCGACGAGCCGGCCGCCGGCCTGAACCACGAGGAGGTGGACGCGCTGCGGCACCTGCTGCGGCGCATCCAGCAGGAACTGAAGCTCACCATCCTGCTGGTCGAGCACCACATGAACCTCGTCATGCGCGTGTCGGACCAGGTCGTGGTGCTGGACTTCGGCCGCAAGATCGCCGACGGCACGCCGGCCGAAGTGCAGGGCGACCCCAACGTCATCCGCGCCTACCTCGGGGAGGAGAAATGACGGCCCCCATCCTGCAGGTGCGCAAGCTGCAGGCGCAGTACGGCGCGACGCGGGTGCTCCACGGGATCGACTTCGACGTCAAGCCGCGCGGCATCACCACCGTCCTCGGCGCCAACGGCGCGGGCAAGACGACCACCCTGCGCGCGGTCTGCGGAATGATCCGCGTGCAGGGGGAAGTGCTGCTCGGCGGCGAACGCATCGACGGCAAGGCCACCGAAGAGATCGTGCGCCGCGGCGTGGCGCACGTGCCCGACGGCCGCGGCACCTTCGTGCATTTGACGGTGGAAGAGAACCTGCGCATGGGCGCGTACACGCGGCGCGACAAGGACCAGGTGCAGGCCGACTTCGAGCGCATGTACACCCATTTCCCGCGCCTGCGCGAGCGCCGCAAGCAGCAGGCCGGACTGCTGTCGGGCGGCGAGCAGCAGATGCTGGCCATCTCGCGCGCGCTGATGCTGCGTCCCAAGCTGCTGCTGCTGGACGAGCCGTCCTTCGGCCTGGCGCCGCGGATCGTGCGCGAGCTGTTCGACATCCTCGGCGAGATCAACCAGGCCGAGGGCACCAGCATGCTGCTGGTCGAGCAGAACGCATCGATGGCGCTGCAACTGGCCGACCAGGCCTACCTGCTCGAGACGGGGCGCGTCGTGATCGCGGGCTCGGCCGAGTCGATCCGCAACGACGAGGGCGTACGCCGCTCGTACCTGGGCTACTGAGGCACAAAGAATGGACCTGCTCTTCCACCAGATCCTCTCCGGCCTCGCGACGGGCGGCATCTACGCCAGCGTGGCGCTGGCGCTGGTGATGATCTACCAGGCCACCCACCTGGTGAACTTCGCGCAGGGCGAGATCGCGATGTTCGCCACCTACATCTGCTGGGCGCTGATCCAGGCGGGACTGCCCTACTGGGTGGCGTTCTTCCTCACCATCGTCATTGCCTTCATCGGCGGCGTGCTGATCGAGCGCGTGATCATCCGCCCCGTCGAGAACGCGCCGGTGCTCTCGGTGGTCATCGTCTTCATCGGCCTGCTGGTCATCTTCAACAGCATCGCGGGCTGGATCTACACCTACACGATCAAGCCGTTCCCGAGCCCCTTCCCGGACAAGCCGCTTTTCGACAACACCTACATCGGCGCCCACGAGCTCGGATCGATGTGTGTCACGCTGGTCGTGCTCGCCCTGGTGTTCGCCTTCTTCCGCTTCACCCCGCTGGGGCTGGCGATGCGCGCAGCGGCGCAGAACCCGGAGTCGAGCCGGCTGGTGGGCGTGCGCGTCGGCTGGATGCTGGCGCTGGGCTGGGGCCTGGCGGCCGCGATCGGCGCGATCGCCGGCATGATGGTCGCGCCCATCGTCTACCTCGAGCCGAACATGATGGGCGGCATCCTGCTCTACGCCTTCGCCGGCGCGCTGCTCGGCGGTATCGACAATCCTTGGGGCGCCGTCGTCGGCGGCTTCCTGGTCGGCATGGTCGAGAACGTGATCGGCATGTACCTCGGCACCGAACTGAAGCTCTCGTTCGCACTCGTCATCATCGTGGCGGTGCTGGTGCTCAACCCGTCGGGCCTGTTCGGCCGCCCGCACGTCGCCCGGGTATAGGGACGCCTAGATGGTCAAGCCCACCCTGACCCCCACGCAGATCGGCGGCATGCTCTTGCTGGCCGCGCTTGCCTGCATCCTGCCCTTCGTCCTGAGCAACTACCAGGTGTTCCAGCTCACGATGGCGCTGAGCTATGCGATTGCGCTGCTGGGGCTGAACATGCTGACCGGCTACAACGGGCAGATCTCGCTGGGGCACGGCGCCTTCTTCGCCATCGGCGCCTACACCGCCGCCATCCTGATGGACAAGGCGAATTGGCCGTACTGGGCGACCATTCCGGTGGCCGGCCTGGTGTGCCTGCTGGCGGGATTCCTGTTCGGCCTGCCGGCGCTGCGGCTGGAGGGTCTGTACCTGGCGCTCGCCACCTTCGCTCTCGGCGTCGCCATGCCGCAGATCCTCAAGTACAAGGGCATCGAGCACTGGACGGGCGGCTCCATGGGCGTGGTCATCCTCAAGCCCGAGCCGCCCGCGGGCCTGCCGCTCAACCAGGACCAGTGGCTGTACTTCTTCACCCTGTTCTGGGTGGTGGTGCTGTTCGTCGCCGCCTGGAACATCCTGCGCGGCCGCGTGGGCCGGGCGCTGGTGGCGATCCGCGACCACCCGATCGCCGCCGAGACCATGGGCATCAACACCGCGATCTACAAATCGCTGACCTTCGGCGTTTCCGCGCTCTACACCGGCATCGCCGGCGCGCTGGCGGCCATCGGTGTGCAGTTCGCCTCGCCCGATTCGTTCAACGTGTTCCTGTCGCTGTCGCTGCTGGTGGGCGTCGTGGTGGGCGGGCTCGCCTCGATCTCCGGCGCGTTCTACGGAGCGCTGTTCATCCAGTTCGTGCCCAACGTCGCCGACCATATCTCCAAGGCTGCGCCCTGGGCCATCTACGGCGTGATCCTCATCGCCATCATGTACCTCATGCCTTCGGGCGTGGCCGGCCTGCTGCGCAGGGCCCGGGCGCGCTTCGCGGGCAAAGCGGGGAATCGGGTTGTCGCACCGGCTGCACCAGCAGCGCGCGACGATGTGCAACTGCCTATCAGTGGAAAGGAAGCAGGATGAACACGAATCGACGCAAGACGCTCGTGATCGGCGCGGCAGCGCTCACCGGGCCCTTCTTCATCGGCAGCGCCCGTGCGCAGGGCAAGAAGGAGATCAAGCTCGGGCAGACCATGCCTTACAGCGGCCCGGCGTCGGCCTACGGCACGATCGGCAAGCTGCACCAGGCCTACTTCAAGAAAATCAACGACGAGGGCGGCATCAACGGGACCAAGGTCAACCTGATCTCCCTGGACGACGGCTACAGTCCGCCCAAGACCGTGGAGCAGGTGCGCAAGCTGGTCGAGCAGGACGAGGTCGACGCCCTGTTCCAGACGCTCGGCACCCCCAGCAACACGGCTATCCACAAGTACGTCAACGCCAAGAAGGTGCCGCACCTGTTCGTGGCCACGGGCGCGACCAAGTGGAACGACCCGAAGAACTATCCGTGGACCTTCGGCTTCAACCTCGCCTACCAGACCGAAGGCGAGATCTACGCCAAGTACATCCTCAAGAACCGCCCCAACGCGAAGATCGCCGTTCTCTACCAGAACGACGACTACGGCAAGGACGTGCTCGCCGGCCTGGAGAACGTGCTCAAGGGCGACAAGGCCAAGATGATCGTCGCCAAGGCCACCTACGAGGTGACCGACGCCACGGTGGATTCGCAGATCCTCACGCTCAAGGCGTCGGGCGCCGACACCATGTTCAACATCTGCACGCCGAAGTTCAGCGCGCAGGCGATCCGCCGCGTGTACGACTCCGGCTGGCGCCCGCCGCTGCACATCGTGAACAACGTGGGCGCCTCGGTGGGCAGCGTGCTCATCCCCGCCGGCCTGGAAAAGAGCGAAGGCATCATCACGGTGCAGTACTACAAGGACGAATCCGACCCCGTCTGGAAGGACGATCGGGCGATGCTGGAGTGGCGCGGTTTCATGGGCAAGTTCTATCCCGACGGCAACGTGAACGACGCCAGCAATGTGTATGGCTATATCACGGCGCAGGTCATGACGCAGGTGCTCAGGCAATGCAACGGCAACTTCAGCCGGGACAACATCAAGAAGCAGGCCGAGAGCCTGAAGGACTGGAAGTCGGGCCTGCTGCTGCCCGGCATCACTGTCAACACCTCGGCGACCGACCACGGCCCGATCGACCAGGCGCAGCTGTCCAAGTGGGACGGCAAGAAGTGGGTGCTGTTCGGCGACGTTCTGGGCGGCGGGGCGGCCTAGGACCTTGTCAGCCTGGGGCGCCGGCGCTCCAGGCTGCTGCGCGGTGGAAGCCACGCGCCTCGCGATCACTGCAACAATCGGGCTCCGCACCTCACCGGAGGCCGATATGGGCGTGACTGTTGAAGACCTGCAGGCGTTCGCCGACGCCTGGAATCGGCATGATGTCGAAGCGCTCATGAGCTTCATGACCGAGGACTGCGCGTTCGAAGCCTCTGCCGGCCCGGACACCTGCGGAACGCGCTACGTCGGCCGCGGCGCCGTCCGGGCCGCTTTCTCCGACGTCTGGGCGGCCTTTCCCGACGCGCAGTGGCGCTCGGCACGTCACTTCGTTGCCGGCGAGCGCGGCGTGTCCGAGTGGACGTTCACCGGCACACGAACCGACGGCTCCCGGGTCGAGGTCCACGGATGCGACCTGTTCACCTTCCGGGGCGGCCAGATCGCGGTCAAGAACTCCTATCGCAAGAACCGCCCGCCGCTTCCGGCCAGATAGTCCGGCTCCGGCAGCCGCGCGCCTGCCAGTGCGAGCGCGGCCGTATTCGACAGCATCCTGCCCATGCAGCTATGGCTTCCGGCCGGCGACGGCCAGCGCCTCGCCGTAGGTCATTGGCAACGTCGGTCGCGCGTCCTGCGGCATGGGCGGGTCGGGTTCGATCAGCCCCTGCAAGGTGCTGGGGGGCTCGGCCGGTTGGGACGAGGCGGCTTCATTGGCGCGGTGGCGGAGCCGAACGCGCATGCGGTCGTACAAATCTTCCAGCGACATGACCTCGGGCGAAATCTCTCCGACCACCGAATCGAGCATCACGGTGACGCGGTTGTCCTTGAGGGTCACCTCCAGTTTCGAAGGCTGTCCGAACTGCTGGTGCATCACGGCCGCGGCCTTGGCGGCCGTGAGCCCCGGCAGCGCCATGGCAAATTCCACCGAATCGGTGCGGGCGGCGATGCCGCCGGTCGGCGTCGCTCCGGCGATCTTCTTCACGAGCTGCTCGAAGAGCTGGGTGGCTGCGCGGCGGCCGGCGAGTTCGGCCGCCGCGCGCAGGTCAGCGCTGTTCAGCAGCACGAGGGCAAATGGGCGCTTGCGCCAGCGGCATTCGTCGAACAGCTCGCCGCCATTTGCAAAGAAACCGGTGTCGTTGTACAGCAGGCTCTGGCGATCGCGTTTCACGACTTCGGCCTGTTGCTCCACAGTCGCGGCGGCGCGACCAGCGGCCCCGCAAACGAAGCAGAAAGACGCAAGCACAGCCGCCTCTCCCAGCACCGCTTGCCAGGCAAAGGCCGTGGGAATGGCGAGCCGGACCGCAACAAACTCCAGTGCGGCAAGCGTCCACAGCCATGGCACGGTGCTGCTTGGCAGCAGCAGCGAATACACAGCGGTCACCATCACCGGCCAGAGGAAAAACGGGCCGGCCAGGTCGGCCGCGACAGCCTCGCATTCAAGGAAGAAACCGCCGGTCAGAAGCAGCGCAGCCCGCAGGAGCATGGCGCCGGCGCGGCCCGCAGGGTACTTCAGGCACCAGACACCCATGGCTGCCGTGGCGCCCGCGATGCCCCATGGCGTCCACTCGCCCGCGCCTAAAACGATGGCCGTCCACACGCCGAAGGCGGCAAGGCCCGCGAGAAGGCGCGGCTCGAGCCGCTGCGTTCGAAAAGTGATCTCCTGCGCAGTGGCGACGACTGGACGGGCCAGCGCCAGCGCGGGCCGCGAGGGGCGGCGGCGTCCGGACATGGATGCTTTCTTAGAGTCAAATCTGAATGGCGAGTATGCATGAGCTATGCGAAGCTAGCTCGCGAAAGCTGCGAGAGCCGAAAACGCCCGGCCACCCCCCGCCACCTTCGATCCATCTTCAACCGATGCGCGACTGCCCGGCACGCGACGCCCCGCTCCAATCCCGATTGCCCCGCGGCCCTCGCCATTGCGCGGCGCAGCAAGCCCGAGAGTTGCAATCCCGAGGTAGGGCTGCGAGACTCATGCGTGCCATTCCACGCCCCTGCGGGACCTCACCTGGTGGTTCACTCACCTTCCTGACATGATCGACCTGTTCAAAGAAGCGGCCGGCACCCTGGTTTCTTCCCTAGGCACACCGAAGGGGATCGGCATCGCCGTCCTCAGCTTTTTCGGGCTCAGCCTGGTGATCACGGGGACCTTCGTGCGCTCGATGATCCGCCTTCGGACACTCGCGCTTGCCAGCAACTTCTGCCTGGGTGCGTCGGCGCTGCTGGCATCGAACGTCGTTTCCGTCCTTCTGTTCGTGGTCCTGATCCTGCTCAACGCCTATCGCCTGCAGGAAATCCGGCGGCTGACGGTGAAGGTCCAGAAGGCGGCGAGCGACCGCGATCTCTCGGGCATCTGGCTGCGCCCGTATATGAAGCAGCATCGCATCGCCGCAGGCACGACGCTTTTCAGCAAAGGGGACCCGGCCGGCGAGATCTATCTCCTCGTGGAAGGCGAAGTCGAGCTGGTCGAAATCGCCAAGATCCAGCCTGTCGGCGAGATCTTTGGAGAGATCTCGTTCTTCTCTCCGCAGCAAAAAAGGACGCTGACGGTGCGCTGCAACACGAATTGCGTCTTGCTGAGCATGGACGAGCCGTCCTTGAAGCAGCTTTACTTCCAGAACCCTAGGTTCGCATTCGAAGTCACCCGGCTGATCGCCACACGGCTCAGCGCCGACGTGATGCGGCTCAGTACACCAGCGCCTGCCCGTGCGCAGGCAGCGGAAGGCGAAGAAGCCTTTGTGGCCGGGACGCATCGGTAAAAGCGTCCTTGCTCAAGCACTGGACCAGGCGCCAGCAAGCCTCTACCATTGGCGACTGATCTCCCGTAGTTGGGGAGAGGCCGATCTACAGATTCGATGGCCCACCCGACTGCGGTGTGTGGCCCCTCGAAAAGGAGAGCCACATGACCCAACTCACCGAACCCGGCGCGTCCAGCGACGCTCAATCGATTTGCCAACCGGGGCTCCCATTTCAACTACCCCCAGGTTTCAAGCCTGGCGATTTTCTCTATGGGGAAAACGGGCCGTGGCCCTGCCAGCCGAGGGATGGGAATGCCTGCAAAGTTGCACCCGAGGTATTGCGTGAAGGTCCGCACTGTATTCCCGGGACAGAAGAGGAAGAGTACGAGAAGGAACTAGGCGATTACTACACCGACAACTCTCTGATCTTCGTTCAATCCGCAATTGAATACTCCGCGGCGTTATTGAATATACCTCTAAGTACAGAGTACGAAATTGAGCTTGCGGCCGATATCGCGCTTTGGTATTTGCTTGAAATGCCAGTGGATATTGATGACACGACGGGCCAATACCCAGCACTGAGCGATTCAACATTCACAGACATGATCGCCCACGGCTTGCTGAGCAAGCTGATGTCCAGGGTGGACTCATCGGATAAATCCCAATCTCCGGGTTTTCTGAACGACGAGGCCCTGGAATACTGGAAATCTGATCTAACGCAAATGCGGGTCGTGCGCAATCCGTTGGAGGGCGAGTATGTGGCCCCCTCAATCGTGTACATGTCCCGCCCCCTCAGTCCCGCGCCCGGCCAGGAATACGATTTCCGTGTCGAAGCCATCAGGATCTTTGTTCAAACACAAGCCGGTGGCCCCTATGACTATGGGGTACTGCTCGGACCCGGGGACGGCAAGGCATGGCAGTTGGCGAAGTACTTTGCCTTGCAGGCCGCGCTGGTGCGGGTCAATCTGATCGATCACCCCATGGTGCATTTTCCGTTTGATGCCATTAATGCCATTACCAAATCCGTATTGCCGACAAGCAATGTCGTGCTGCAACTTCTGCTTCCGCACCTCTTGCTGAGCCTGCCCGTCGACAACCGCGTCCTGGAGGGGAAATATTCGCTGCTGAACCGAACCGCCAATTTCCCCTACAGCCCCTATCCCGCAAAAGGCGAGGAGATTCGCAAAGTCTTTCCGTTTTATTGGGTGGGATCTGCACCACCGAGCAACGCTTTTCCGCCATACCAATTCGCCACCGAGCCGCGTCATATCCCGTCCAAATACGGAACGTTTCTCAATGGCTATTTCAAACCGATCCTGAACTTTGCGAGAGGTGTCGTTGCATCCATTCCGGACGACGGCAAAAATTGGGAGGCAATCCGTTTTTGGGCGGACCATGTCGCCTCGTGGATCCCGGGCTTTCCTGATGGCCAGGCGATCTACAAAAACAACGAACTGCTGGCCAGAACCTGTGCCTCCATCATCTGGAACGGCGCCATCGTTCATACGGCTGACCACTGGCTCATGCACCAGATGTTCGAGCAGAAACGCCCCACCCCATACATCCTGCGTGATAAACCGCCGGTGTCGCCCAGCCCGGGCGTCGACCCTGGCTATCGACCTTCGGTGCGACTGATTCGCGACGTCATTCCGGCCCGCTTGTGCGATGAGATGTTCTTCCAGCCGCACAGCACGACTCAGCTGAATGCATTCAAGTACGAATTTGCCAACGACCTGGGTCCCCTCATCGCGAGGTTCAAAAAAGAGATGATTGCGACCGACGAACAGCTGCACCAGCAATTTCCGGAGTTTGGGATCAGCTTGTATGCCGCTGATCCCGCCAAGGACTGTTTTGCGGCGGGCGTGCAGTTCTGAGGTCGGGTTCCGATAAGAAGGAACGATATGCAATGCAACCAGTGCGGCAGTGCAAATAGCGACGGCCATCGTTTCTGCTTTAACTGCGGCGCGGCGCTGACGGTCAACCACCAGGCATCAACCGCGCCTGGGCGCGGCGGCTCGCCCGGTGAAGGGGAACGCCGGCACCTGACCGTGATGTTCTGCGACGTCGTCGATTCAACCGCGCTGTCCATGCAGTACGACCCCGAGGATTTGCGGGAAATCATTCGCTCATTCCAGGATGCCTGCGTTGGCGTGGTGGAACGCTATGAGGGCTTTGTCGCGCAACACCTCGGCGATGGCCTGTTGATTTATTTCGGCTACCCCATTGCGCACGAAGAAAACAGCGAACGCGCCGTGCATGCCGGCCTCGGGATTGTCGAAGCGCTTGACACCCTCCAACCGAGGCCGGGTCTACGGCTGCAAGTGAGGATCGGCATCGCCACCGGCCCCATTGTGATTGGCGACCTGGTCAGTGCCGGCGCCAACGTCGAGAAAGTCGCCGTTGGCCAGACACCGAACCTCGCGGCGCGTTTGCAAGGCTTGGCCGCACCGAACAAGGTTGTCATTTCACCCCACACCTATCGAATGCTGGGACAGCGCTTCGAGTGCAGGGAAATCGGCGTTCACACGCTGAAAGGCATTCCCGAGCCAGTTCTGGTTCGTGAAGTCATCCGGCAACGCGTCCGCCAGAGTCGCTTTGCAGCGGCGCACGGGATGTCCGTCATGCCGCTGGTCGGTCGGCGCGAGGAGATGGCGCTGCTGGAGGAGCGCACGCAGCAGGCAGCGGCCGGCCATGGCCAGGTCGTGCTCCTGAGGGGCGAGGCGGGAATCGGAAAATCGCGCATCACCCGGGCGCTGGTCGAACGCGCAGGCGCGCAGCACGCCGTCGTGCCGATCGAGTTGCAGTGCTCCCCCTACTACAACCAGAGTGCGCTGTTTCCCGTCATCGAATGGCTGCAGGAGGAAATTTTCTCGTCTGCCGACGCGGTTGAGGCCGGACAAAAATGGGCATTGCTTGACCGCTTCCTGGATCGCACCACGCTCGACAAGACGCAGGCCGCACCGCTCTTGGCGATGCTCCTGTCCGTCCCCGTGCCGACCGATCATCGGGCGCTCAACCTGACACCGGAGCGCCAGAAGCAACTCACCCTGCAATATCTCGCAAACCTGTTCCGGCAGCTGAGCCCATCGCCACTGACATTGACATTGATGGTGGTAGAAGACCTGCACTGGGCAGACCCCTCGACCCTGGAATTGATCCGCGTATGGATGGAAGAAGGCGCCGAGAGCCAATCCTTGATGTTGCTGACCAGTCGTCCAGAATTTTCCCCTCCTTGGCCGACACAGAATCATTTCACAAGCCTGGATATCGGTCGTCTTCCTGACGCGCAGTCGATGGAATTGGTGAGGCTCGCGGCCGGCGACGCCAATCTCTCCGAGAGCATGCTGCAGCAGCTGATGAAAAAATCGGACAACGTGCCGCTGTATCTCGAGGTGTTGACGAAGGAAATCGTCCTCACCAACCAGGAGGGTGCCAGCAAAGGGCTGTCGCCCGACCGGCCGGAATTTTTGGATAGCGCGATTCCAGAGAGTTTGCAGGATGCCTTGATGGCGCGGCTCGATCGCATGAACGACACGAAATCCGTCGCTCAGGTTGCTGCCATCCTGGGCCGTGACTTCGACCGCAATATGCTCGAGGCTGTCTGGTCCGGCACGCGAGAAGCTCTGCATTACGGTCTGGAGCAACTGTGCAAGGCAGAGTTGTTGCAGGTGCGCGGAGATGTCGCGAAAGGGCTCTACCAATTCAAGCACGCCCTGATTCGCGATGCGGCTTACGACTCGATGTTGAAACGCAACTGCGAGACGCTGCATCGGCAGGTCGCGGAGGTCATGGAACGGGTGTTTCCCGACATCGCGGTTCGGCAACCCGATGTGCTGGCGCATCACTACACAGCCGCCAAGGATGTGGACCAGGCCGTGCGTTATTGGCTGATGGCGGGCCAGCTGGCGCTAAAGGGATTCGCGACCCAGGAGTCCGTCGCCCATCTCAACCAGGGACTGGCGCTGCTGGCGAATCTTCCGGCCACACCGGAACGCGACGTGAGGGAACTCGAGTTCCGTATCCTGCTTGGCCACTGCCTGATGACGTGGAAAGGCTATGCGGCGGACGACGTCCGCGTCACCTGCGCCCGCGCGCATGAACTGTGTGGACTGGTCGGGAATGCGCCTCAGCTCCCCATCGCCTTGTACCAGCTGGTGGCCTACAACATCGTCAGCGGCAATCTCGAAACAGCACTGGGACTGGCGAAGCAGCTCTATGCGATTGCAGCCCACATCAACAATGAGGACCTCCTGCTGGAGGCCTACTTGACCCTGGGCGTCATCTATTTCCACCTCGGCGAACTCTCCCAAGCGAAGACCAACCTGGAGAAATGCGTAGAAACCTACGACCCGCAGCGCCATGCGGCCCACATGTTCCAGTTTGGCCAGGATCCGGCGGTGGTCGCCCAAAACTTCCTGGTCTGGACCCATTGGTTGATGGGCCGGCAGGATCAGGCCCTGCGAACTGCCGAGGCGGCCCTATCCCTGGCACGGCGCCTGAACCATCCGCTGTCGCTCGCCTTCGCATTGGCGTTTGCCGGATGGCATCGCATTTTTTGCCGGGACTACACCGCCGCCGCGCCGTTCAGCGAGGAGCTCGTCCAGTTCTGCGGCGTCCAGAACATCCTGATCTTCCTCGCGCACGGTCACATGATGGCGTCATGGCAAGCCTTCGATCAAGGGAACACGGCATCAGGCTTGCCGGGAATGCGCGGTGCAATCGATCTGTTTCGCATGACGGGCGCGAAGCATTTTCTGCCTTGGTGGGAAGGTCACTACGCCACGACAAGCGCGACGGCCGACGGGATGTCCCAGGCCGATGCATCGTTGACGGAGTGGCTCGAAACAACGGAGCGAACAGGGGAGCGCTGGAGCGCGGCGGAATTGCATCGCAATCGCGGCGTGCTGTTGGAAAAATCCGGCAAGCCTCTTGTCGAGGCGCAAGCCTGCTACCGCCAGGCCATCGCTGTCGCCCAGCAACAGGGGGCCCTGGCGTGGGAGTTGCGTGCAACGATGAATCTCGCGAGTTCCCTCATTGCGCAGGATGCAAAGGACCAGGCACGAAGACTCGTTGAATCCCTGCTGACAAGGGTTTCTCTTGACCTGGACCAGGAAAGCGAAGCTCAAATCGATTCCTTGCTGGCTGCGTGCGGCGAGGCGCAAGGGGCACGACCTGCCCCTGTGTAGCCAGAAGAAACCAGGTTGGAACTTCGACTTGCCAGTTCGCGTTGCGAGCCAGTTCGCGTTGCGAGCATCAGGAATCAAGAAGCTGAGCCTCCACGGTTTGGAAGCTGCTCGCAGCGAGTCGGGTTGGAAGGGCGTTGCAGTCCCTAGTCAGCACCCACAGTCAAGAATTCCCACCATAGGCCCAAAAAACAAAGGGTTTGCGCTACAGATCTTGTAGCAACAAACCCTTGCTTTCACTGGCGGAGCAGGAGTCTGTCAAGAGGCGCTCCAATGGCGGCTTTATCGTAGATTGACCAGTGAATCCCCGTTAAATCCCCGGCCCTTGCGCCCGCGCTACCCGCCAAGTCGTCCCTCGTCGTGTCCTTACTATGCCGTGGTAGCCAACGTCAGGGCGGTGGAGCGCTCGCCTTCGCAGGCGCTTGGCCCACTCTTATGGCTGACGCCGGTTGATCAGCGGCTCTCGGGATCGTGACGGCGCGATCAATCCGTAGCGCCGGTGTCCGAATCCGGTCGGTTTCGAACCCCGACGGGGGTTGTATGAGCACCACGATGGTTTTGCCCGATTTGCGTGCTGGGGATCCCCTGTAGCCTTGAACCCGATAAGGATGAGCTATGAGACATCTCCGATTGGCACTGACGGCGCTAGTGGCCTTATTCCCAGTGCTTGCGGCCAGTGCGGGCTTCTACGCGGTTCGAATTGAGCCATTCGACTCCGACTACGTCCCACAGAAATTGATCGGGGCTATTCCGCTTGTTCTCCATGGAAACGTCGTTTCGGGTCCAATGGGTGGGGTGGCGTATTGGCTACAAACGGACGGTGGGAGTCGGGTACTGATCGGGCACGGACGCTATTTTCCGCGCCAAGTCGAATCCGTCCTGGAACAACTCGTCAAAGAGCGCGAACCGGTCGAAATGCATGCCACAGTCGCCAACGTCTGCACCAAGTGGGAAGCAGAGAGGATGTTGTGTTTTTACGCAGACAACAAGAAGCCGATGTTGATCCGTTCGGCGGAAAGCCCTGCCACCAGCAATCCACGCATGCCGCCGCCCATTCAGAAGGTAAAAGAGCCTGAGCAACCTATCGACCTGAATCCGCAGCACGCGAGGGCTGCGGAAGCTCAGGTGATCGAGGCACTACGCTTGCGCAATGCTGATGCCGAGAACGTGGCTCAGACGAAGCGGGCACTGCTCGCATATGCGAGGATCGGTGCCATCGGAAGGGATCCAGATGTCCAAGGGGACTATGCGCACTACTACCTTGCGAAGCGACCAACCCAACTGATGGGGCATCGCTTGTTCTTGCTCAATAGCGAGCACATGGACGCCTACTACGGCTGCTGCGTTTCCCCCCGAGTGGAGGCAACTTTCGCCTTGGACAAGTCGCAATCCGGAGACTCACTGCGCACATGGGCGAACGCTAACGGATGCGAGTTCAGCTACGACAACGATCTGGCTGAGACGTGGCCCAAAATTAACTATGCTCGAACGGTGCCAGCGCCTCGCGGTGTCTTCGCAGTCGTGAGTTGCAAGCGAGATTCGGTGCAACCCAGCAAAGTTCGAAGATAGCGTCAATCGTTGACTGTCCTGCTCCAAGGGTCGTCACGGCTTGTTCTTTCGCCCTAGGCCACTCAGAATTTGGCTTGAGAAGGAGCGACAGATGGATGGATTCACTTTTTCGCGCTCGACGCGCAGGGACGAAGCACCCCTGAAATTCCGTAGCGGCGGTCACAAGGTGCTTGTCTACTCGGACCGCGTGGAGGAAGGTGTCTTGTTTTTCACGAGCACCCACTACTGGGATGAAATTCAGGCAGCTGAGAGCGGTGGATTTTTCACTAATTTTCGATTGCGGCTGCACGACGGGACTACGACGCAGGGGCTGAACATCGGTGGTGACAGCGCGAGGTGCGCGCTAGAGATCAATAAGCGCATCAATCACTTTCGCAAGTCTATGACTCTAGCTCAGACCGAGGTGCTTATTCGGTGTACGGCGTTGGGAGGAAGTGGAACTGTTCTGGAGCCTGGTTTGGCGTGCACGATCGCGTTCGGTGAGCACAGCATCCGGGTATTTTCGAAGTCACAACTTCAGACCGTGCTTCGGATCGACGAAGTAACGAGCCTGGAACTGGGCGGCACAGGTAGGACCGAGTCCGGCGGGGGTTTTGTCGGCGGCGGTTTCGGGCTGGAAGGAGCAGCTATTGGTATGGCCGCGGCATCGATCCTCAATGCTCTGACTACGAAATCGGAAATCAACACGGTCGTCCGAGTCGCTTGGGACCGCGGAGAGGCGTTCTTCCACACGTCGGCCTTCACGCCCTCGGATGGCCGCATCAAGCTCTCGAAGACTTTCACCAACGTGGCGAATGCCAATCCCAAAGCTGCCGATCCGGTCCAGGCCAACGAGACCCTCACGGCGCAACTTGAGAAACTCGCCGCATTGCGGGCCCAAGGCGTGCTTACAGAGGAAGAATTTGTGCGTGCAAAAGAACGTCTCCTCGCGTCATAGCATCCACAGCCAACGCAAGACGTTCCTGGTCGGCGATGACTGGAGCAGGCGGCCGAGAGAGGGTTGGGCTTTTCGCGGCCTTGGCGGCGTTTTCGGCGGCGGCGCAAGCCACCACCCATTAGCGGCGGTCTGTTCGCGCCTGGGGCTTGTGCGCCCGCAGCCGGGGGCTTAAACTGGAAACTGTATGAAGAGTCGGGCATCGTCCCGAGCCAACCTGCCTACGGGGCAAGGTGGATCGCGAAAGCGGATGCGGCCAACAAGGCAACCAAGCCGGTCATGCCCGCAGCGCGGGCTTTTTCATGCCCGTGAGCCTGCACGACAACGGGCGTCGCCGAGTTCTGACACTTGCAGGGCGACTCATAAGTGCTTGCTAAACCGTCGCCATGCGCTCCGCCCTGCGCCCTGGCCGACGCCAGCATAGAGGGCATCGAAGGAGCTTACGTATGGGTACTCGTTGCAGGCCGGGCGACCTCGCCATCATCATCAAGGACGAGCCGGGCCTTGAAATGAACATCGGTCGTTTCGTGAACGTTCACGGGCCTCGTCTAAACGATCCAGACCAGGGCATCATGTGGATCACCACGCCGACTACGGCAACACCGCTGCCGTACATAGACCCTTCCACGGGCGTCGTTTCAACGGATAGACGCGGCCTTGTGATCTACCACCAAGATGACTGGCTGCTGCCAATTCGGCCGCGCAGGAAAGCCCACAAGAACCCCACAAGAACGGTCAAACCCGCCAGCACCAGCAACGCGGAGGTCGGCCTTCCCACATCGAGCAGCCAATGAACTGCCGTCCAGGCGACCTCGCCGTCGTCATCAGCGCAAAGAACAAGTCCAACATTGGAAAGATCGTGCGCGTGGGTGTCCTGTACGACGGCAAATTCGTACTCGAAGGGAGCGGAAGCGGACCTGTTTGGTGGATTTATGCCACCACACGTATCACCTGGAGCAACAGCAAGCGCAAGTGGCGGCGGGTGCGCGGCCCGGCCTTCGACTCACAGCTCCGGCCGATCCGTCCGGCCAAGCCAAAGTCCCAGGCTGTGAAAGGCAAACGCCTCGATACGGTGGCCGGGTAGCTGATCGCTCAGAACTGCTTATCCGCGTCCAGGCCGCTTTGCTGGCCTGCGCGGAGCCGCCTGAACTCCCACAGTGGCTGCGCCCCCGGCATGGCCCACAAGCCCATTCTTGAAGCCCTGGCCGCGTTTTCGCGGCGGCGTAAGCCACCGTGTCAGCGCGGGGCTGCTCGCGCTCATACGTCCTGTAGTGCCATGCCAGCCCCAACTCGATCTGGCGAAGGTTCACATCGACACCGCCGACCATCACCTTGCCCACCAGCCTGCTGTACCTGTCCATCTTGTTGCCCTCCACGGTCACCGGCCTACCGAAGTGGCCGACAGGTTCTGCTTCGCTAGCTGGCCGAAGTCCTGCTTCTTCTCGGGTGCGTCGATCCCGGCAAGCCGCACCTTGTGCTGGATGCGCTGGGCGTCCAGGACCGTGATCGTGTCGCCGTCGGCCACGGCAATCACGATGCTATTGAGCGTCTCGGCCCAGGCCGCGTTGAAGGCGGTGACCCAGGAGGCGACCAAGGCGACCAAGGCGACCAAGAAGGTGATGAAGGTCCGCCTTTTCACAGTACGTCAACGTATTGGCGGTGAGCCGGGATGACTGTACGATGAACCGCACAATCCCCATCCGAAGGAAGCCACGGTGGCGAGCAGCAAGAAACGCTCCACAGACGACCCGCCTCGGGTGATCGATCCCAACGCGCCTCACTTCCAGCCCCTGGCCGAGCTGACGGTGGGTATGACGCCGCAGCAGCGGGCCAAGTACAAGATCGAGTTCGTGCGAAAACTCGGGGCCGCACCGAGCGCCGTGATCAGCGAAGCCATGCGGCTCAATGCACAGCCGCCAACGTCGGAGAGCACATCTGACGAGGCGATGGCGATCTTCAGGAAGATGGCGAAGCTGCCCACGCCGATGGCCGCCGATCCTGATCTCGATCAAGATCGCGATCAGCCGCCCGACGAAGGAGTCGAGTAGCCGGCCTACCTGACGGAAGCCGCCATCCTCGGTGTCGTTACTTACAACCATCGGGCAGGGGACATTGCTCCCATCACGGTCGGGACAATTCTGCGATGCGTCACTTCAATCCTTGCAGCAAAACACGGTAGTGAAGAGCAAAGCTTCACCCGAATCAACAGCACGCTCAGGGAGTACGCCCATGAAAATCTACAGAGGCCCTAGGACGGATTTCTACCGAGACCGCAAGCTGGTTAAAAAAATCAAGGCAACCGAGTTCGCATCAGCAATAGCTGGCGGGCAGGAACTTAGATTTGAAATCTCGAAAGATGCGAAGGAACGACATTCTGATTGTCGAATTCGTTTCGATTCCGATGAATGGCTCCCAACGATGATCGAACTTCTGAAGGCCGTCCATCAGGAACTAGAGCGACATCGCGCCTATCAAAGCGAGCTCTATGAGATTGCCACCGACTTCGTCACTAGCGATACGCAGTTGATAAAGAAGCTGAGGCATCGTATGTATCGGCATCGATATGGCAGTCGGTACTAGTGGTGGACGGCCGAAAATGTTCGGCGGCCGGCACGGAAGTCCCATGGGGGGGGGCGCGGCGCGGCTTGAATGCGGCGACCATGAGTGATCCCGTGAAGTCGGCCCTGATTCTGGCCGCGACGGTCCTTCTCACCGTCATCCTCAATATCTACTTCTCCCCATATCGCAGTTGTATGCGCGAGGTTGTCGATGGGAAGCACGACAGGCTCATCGCAGCAGTGTTGCGCCCACGGCCATGGGGGCAGTTAAGTCGAAGGATTGGCCGGCGAAGCGCAGAAGGAGTCGGCAGGCCGTTGGAACTTGATCTGGCCCCCGTGCCGGGAGTTCGAACAAAAGGCGGCGTGCGAGGCGGCGGACGACATCAGCCTGGCCGCCTACCGTAGGCAGGGCTAGAGGGAGGTCGCCAGGCCGCCACACCGCCGCTATCCGCTCACGCCACCTCCCTGACAATCTGCACGGGCGGGCTGAGGCCAGCGGCCCGATACACATGCTCATCGACAAGCTGCCGGGTCAGCAGGGCAGCTTGCCGGATCACCACCAAATGCACTGGATCGTAAGGGTCGGTCAGATGCGCGACTCCCTTGTTCGCGGATACGAGCGCGCCCACCAGTAAGTCCTCGACCCCCGCCGGGTCCTCCGTTACCGAGCCGGGGAACTCATACAGGACTTTCAGCACCGAGACCATCTTTAGCCTCACGCCAGCCACCACAAGCCGTTCGATGCCTGCATCGTCGGCCGCCCTTCTCTTTTTCACTTCAGCCAGCCTCATACGCTTGGTCACGCGGAGCCCAAGAAATTCCAGCAGCGCACGGGTGTGAAGAATGCCGGCCTCGATAACGGGGTTGATCAGGAAGTTGGTGTTGCCCGTGAACTTCAGCTTTCCGTTAACGTGAACTTCCATCGGCCTTTCCCCACCCCATGCCGCCGCATGGTTGAGAACGAGGACCATGATGTCCAGCGCGTTCAGCCTGTACGGCAGCACTCGCAAGAGGAGGTCATCGGAGCTGAGGGTGTGGAACTGGGGTGTAAGCATCATTTCAGTATCGCTGAGTTCCGGCGGCCCGATGCTGGCGGCCGCCAGACAGCCTGCGGCGGCCGAGCGAGAGGAATCCTGCGTATGAGACTCTAGGCTGCCGGGGGTCTGCGCCGTGGTCCACATGGGGGTGGGCGTGGCACCGCGCCCATGGACCCGGTCAGGAATGCGCTGGGATACTGCTTGCACTCATCGGTGCGCCTGAGTAGCATCCGGCGGTGTATCACCAACTGTGTCACCTGACGGTGGCCGGCAGGGGAAGCTGACGATGAAGCGGAGCGCGTGAGCGCCAGGCGCGGAGCGCCTTCCAACCGGGTCAGGCGGGGAACCAAGCAGCCCTAACTGTGGAGCCAGTGCCGAAGGTAAGGCTCGTCAAATCCAAAAATCGCATTCGCCTTGATGGACGCCGTCTCGGCCTCCGAGGAGGAACAGACCACCTTCGCATAACTGGGCCATCGCCAGGTGAAAGCAGGCCATCCCTCGGCTTGGCTCCTAGCAGATGGCGGAGGAGCAGTCTGCCAAGAGCGGCACCAAACCTTGCTCGGGCTGGCAAGTGTCGCCCTACCCCCGGCAAATCCCCGACCGAGTGGCCGCGCCGCCAAAAGGCGCAAGCACCCCTATCACCGGCCCGCGGCGCCGAGAGAAGAACTCCGTTTGCGCGCTGCGGCGTTCTAGCCGTCACCGTGAAGGTGGCGACTGCAAAATACCTTCGGATCACGAGAAGCTTGCGGCTCCGCGGATGCGAGGATCCTAACATTGCGTGCAGTGATGAAGTCCGTAGCCGACCGCCGATAGTGCGAATAGGATTCGAAGCTTTGCGGGAGCGGAGATGTCCGAAAGTCATTGAATGGAGTGAAGAATCTCACCGTAGCGCAATCCTCCGAGACAAGATCCTCTAGCAGAAAATGCTTCACGTATCCCTGAAACGTTCCGAATATCGCAAAGAAGTCTGTGTACCGCAGGAGCACGGCGCGCAAGGGGCTGTCTTCATCGCGATAGTGCCGACGGATGCACTCCAGGGTCAGATCGAAGCGGTCCTTTATCTTCGGATGAAATCCCCGAGCGCCATTGATGGTCATCTTCTGCGCGACACGATTCGCCGGAAATACCATCATGCCACCGATGGTATAGGTCATGCGGCGGAACGTGTCGAGCTCCTCAATTGGAAGGTGACTCAGAGTACCTGCAAGCCGTGACTCCCTCCAAAAGGTTGGAATGGCGCTATCGCTGGCGAGAAAGAACTAGCCGAGTGTGGAGCGATGATGGAGATACGCCGAAGGAGTGGAGTCATGGAGATCGAAATCCATTCCATTCGGCAACGGCTTACTCCATAGTAGCTTGTGATACCTGCGAAGCGTTGGGCTGAAAGCGTCGGGATCTCTGCCGTTGGGCGTGTCGGACCGAAAGTCGAACGCGATGTCGATAGTGTTCATCTTTGGGGAAATGCCAGACGTGGCTGCACAGAACCAGGCACGCGACAAAAGGCGACTTCTATTTGTGCGGGCTCGACGCGGAGATCTCGGTCGTGAAGTACTCGATCGCCTTGTGAAGTTCGGAGAAAGACCTGCACCGCGGCTGCCGGTCGCTTTGAACGCACCAAGGTCGTTCGCGACCGGTCAGAGCTCTCTTTTCTGTAACCAACTCGCCCGTTTCGAAGTCAAGCGTCTCGACCTCAGTGCGGTCCATGAATTCAACGCTGATGCACGGGTACTTTCGCGGCTTTCCGCTCTTCAGGAAGCGGCCGACGCCGAAAAGCTGTTCGGCCTCAAAGACATTCCACCCAGCAGCGACGTACTGCGTCTTGAGCATTGCTACATATTCGGCGAGAGAAGCGAGAAGCGGCGTTGCAGACGTCTCAATCTTGATCGACTCTGCTCCATCATTTTCGACGGTGCGGCCGTCAGGATGGATCACGGAAGCAATCCTCATGAGCTTGAAGGCCTTCTCACGAGAGATACCCGGTTCGCGAGCAAGCAGCGAATCGCCAATGATGCCCAAGGGAACCACTGGACGTTTTGAACCGGGGTTGCTTCCACCGTTATAGATGATTGTCACGGCCGTATGGCTCGCAACAGCCTCTGTGAGTAGTTCGACTACCGGTTTCACGATCACTCCTCCGTTTATCTGGGTACCAGTTTCCGCTCTCGCGCCGGGAGGCCTTAGGCAGACGTCGGATGGGGGCCAATACTGTGTCAGCGCAGCCGAATGCCAGCCGCGAACACCTTTATCTCGAAACGCATCAGGGCATCGCCCGACTTGCCTCATGAACCATCCGAGTAGCCCATCCCATTCGCCGCTCCCAGCAGGGCGCAGATTGTCGCGATCGCATCAGTTTTTTCCATGGAAGTATTGGGCAGCGTGAGAGTTACTCGCTGCTAGAGGTACTCTGGCTTACCCGTTGGGAAGGACTCCATTGGCAACTGGAATGCTTGCTGGTGTGTGGGCTCGACGTCAAGAGTTGGTAGTTGTCCAGTGCGCAGAAACGCAGCAAACGCGGCCTGATAGAGGACCGTCTTATGCTTTTGCGTGAGCTCGCCATCCTGGTAGTCCCAAACTTCGATTTCAACCCAACCGCTGTTCGTTCGGTTGTCTGATTCAGCGACAGTGGAGTCTTCCTCGTCATCTGCACTTCGCAATACTTCGATCAGTGCACCTGGATCCGGTCTGGAGTCAAGTACTACGACCGTGCGACGCAGAATCTTCGTGGCCTCATCCCATGGCAGCTTGTGCACGTCAGGCGGGCAATGGAAGATGTGACCGCGGGCGAATGAGTAGGCGGGCGGGGCGCCCCGAGTCCAGACTCGTCGCACTATTTTTTCATTGGGCTTCAGCTTGCGCCCGAGCTTTTGCTCCTTGAGTTTGCTGGCGTCTGAATCAATACGCTGATCCAGTCGAATGTCTAGATTCAGCTTGAATGCGTCGACGACACCAAATGCCCAGCCTTTCACCACTCCGTCCGAAAACTCGAGACCAAGCTGCTCGGACCTACGTCGCATCTTCTTCCACCTCCTCGACCTATTATGGCTGAGCCTCGTCGCAGCCGCCAGCGCGGCGTGGTCGGGGACACACGCCCCGCGCTCTGCACACCCGGTCGTCCTCAGTCAGGATGAATTCCCGTTGTGACGCGACGTCCGCTTTGCCTGAATGCAGGCTGCTATGCACACGCTTCCCGAACTTGGCCCCATCTCTTGCTCGCCGCCGCATTTTTCGGTACATTGCGTCCGCTCAGGTTTGCAGACCCTGACCGCACTGGATGCGACGTCCGTGCACAGCCGAATCGCATAAGCGCCGGCGCCCAGCAGCAACGCGTTAGCGGTCCTGGGGACTTCCTTGCTTACACCAAGTGGAGGCCCTCATGGCCAAGAATCTCAAAAAACATCGTCGCTGCGCGTTTCACGCGCAAAGTGGTCGTTGCTTCTATTGCGCACTGCCTGTATGGGAAGAACATCCGGAGCGGTTTGCCCAAGATCAGAAAGTGCCTACGCGCCTGCTTGGATTCCTTCGCAACACCGCTGAGCACGTTGTTCCGCGGCAGGACGCCGGCAAGGACATCCGCAACAACATCGTGGCTGCCTGCTGGTGGTGCAACAGTCAGCGGCACAGGGGGCGCCAGCACCGTGCGCCTGACTATCTGAACTACCGCTCATGGGTCCAGGAGATGGTGACCGCGGGTAAGTGGCATCCAGTAGTGGCACACCGGATCGCTAACCAAGGTCAATCGCCTTCCGCTGACCGAAAGCCGAAAGTGGCTTGACCGGTCCGAGGCGCTGGATTGCCGAAGGCGAGTTTTTCGGCAGAATCACCGCAAGCTGCAACCCCCAAGGGACTGTGCAAGGCGGCTTGGGGTTCTCGAAGAACTTGACCGCTGCTCAGCCATTCATTCAGCGACGGACACATGTCTAACTAAGTGGAGGTAGGTACAGTGCCGACGCCGAATGAGGTTACTGCCAAGATGACAGCCGCCGAGAGCCGCCGGGGGGATACCTTGGGCGGTGTCCCGGTATACATGACCTACCTCGGTTCCGCCGAAGCCTTTCTTCGGGGCGCGGATGTGCTGGCCGAGAAGCATGCCCAAACCGCGATTCCTCACGCTTTTCTGGTCGCACATACGTTGGAGTGCCTCCTCAAGGCATATGTGGCGAAACGACTTGGCGGTGACAAGGAGCTCCGCAAGGATGCGAAGCTCCGCCACAACTTACAGGCACTGTGGGCGAGAGCTCACGCCGAGGGACTTGACGTGGCGCCAATTCCGCCCGGCTGGGTGTCGCAGTTATCGCAGCTCCACAGCGATCCGTATTACCTCCGCTACTCAACGGGCGTCAACGCCATAGTGTCCCCTGGGTTGCAACCTATGATGTCAGAGCTCCAACAGCTGGCGGTCTTAGTAAGAAGCGTCGTGACAGGCGTATAGCTCCCATCGAGCGGACATGGCATCAAACCATGAGAAGGGCGCCACGTGACAAGCTCTATGACGAAAAAGGTGAGCGAGTTTCATGACGATCTCGCCAAAGCTGTCTCCGCCTATCGGGGAGAGGAGCTAACGCAGGCCCAGATATTGAAGGCGTATACGCACACCTTTCCTGATCGGCCCGACGATCTTCCGTGGCTCCAAGCAGCAGATCATTCGAGAAATCACACAAACCGCGCCCCATGTATATGTTCGCGCACGCCATCAGCGCTTTTTCAGCGCGTTGGTTGGGGTAGGTATCTCGTGCTGTAAGCATGCGACAACTACGGCCTAACGCGTCAGCGGGGAGCGGAGTGGACGTTCGGTATTTTCTCGAGCAGCGGCTGGCGTTCGCAGGCCAAGGGCCCGCCAGAGCGAACGCCTCGGCCATGTAGTGCTCGTCCACCTCGACTCGGGCGCCTGTATCAGCCGAGCCGACGCCGCGCCGCAGTAGACGGGCCAATGAATCGGGGCCTCGTCCAGCAAAGCCGCAGTGTTCTGGTGAGGGTTCGAGATGAAGACTCCCGCCACAGGCGCGACAAGGTCAAGCGTAGATGAAAGCAAGCCCGTGGCGTTCCTGGACGCGTCCAGCGGACGCCCCATGTCAACGACGATGCGCCAGCCCGAACCTCGCGATGATCTCGAGACAACTGTCCCCAATCTGCCCGATGACCGACCGGGATTGGCCTTTGTCGTCGCGGGCAGTCTTGAGCAGGAGTCTGTCAAGCCCCGCGCCAAGTCAGGGCTGGCTCAGAAGCCGGGAATGGTTCCCCGCTTATTCCTCATGTCTTGAACCATCAGGAAGACTCGCCTGGCAGATCGGACGGCACAAAAGCTAGCGGGAGAAGCTCACCTACGGTCACCATCTTTGTCTGGCCGCCTTCCCCATCCAGTAGCACGCTCGCATCAAGGGGAAGATGCTCGGCCATAACTTGCCTGCAGGCACCGCATGGAGACACCAGACGGGAACCACCCGACGTGATAGCAATCGCCTTCAAATTAGTTGCCCCAGCGGCTATCGCAGTGAAGATCGCTACCCTCTCTGCGCACATGGTGAGGCCATAGGAGGCGTTCTCCACGTTAGTGCCGCTGAATACAAGTCCATCAGCCGTTCTCACCGCTGCGCCAACAGAGAAACTCGAATACGGCGCGTAGGCGTTCTTACGTGCAGCCCGAGCCGCCGTCATCAAAGTCTGAGACCAATCGCCAGGATCGCTCACTTGAGCTTGAGACGTCGCTCAACGCCTGCGTCGAAAAAACGGAGCGCCGCTGGTGATGCAGTTGCAGCGAGAAGTTCGCGAGCCCGTACGAGTGTTGTGTCGTCAGGGGCAGATGGAGCGGAAAAGCTGACCTGCACCAACTTCGGACCGTTTTGGCCTCCGCGGAGCCCAGCGGTCATAAATGAAACTTTAGTTTCTACCTTCATGCGACCTCCAGTTTAGCCCTTTGCCCAATATGCTGCTTGTAGGTCAGGTTGGATACTGCCGTCGATGATGTTCTTCAGAATGACCATCGTGAGCTCAAACTGTTCGGAATTCTCGTCCTGCAAGACGGGGGGAAGAGCTCCCAGTCCGTCGACGTTCACGACGCCAAGCGGAGGCCCCCCGCCCTCACTTTCGACTGGCAGAGAGATGACCCACCCCAGAGCTGGGTGAACCTTGGTCAGCTCGTCGGTAGGTAAGTTGTTCCCTGACCAAGTCGCGCCCGTCTTGCTCAGGACGCACACCTCGCCAGACTCATACGCAGTACCGGTACCCCCTTGGCCGCGGCGAATCTCCATGGTCAACTCTGGAGCATAAGTCATGTTATCGCTCAGGCCGGCCAGGGGCCTGAGAACACCTTCTTCGAGTCCGAAGAAGTTCACTCGTACGTTGTCTACGTTATAGGAGAGGATTCTTGCTGCGTCCTGTCGCAGCGCCTGCAACTTCGAGCCAACCTGCTTTTCCTCGTTACCGCTGAGACGCGGGTAGGCCAAAAAGCGGCTCCACTTGGCATGCTCAAGTGGATTGTGGACCTCACTGTGCCCGCCCACAATTTTCTCGTTCAACACGTTCGGCGTCTCACCAGAGAAGCCATCACGACCCGAAGCACCCGCTTTTAGCCATGTACCCCATCTGAAAGGCCAACGGGACGCCCATTTTGCAAGCGTTGCCACTCTGTCCTTTGTTGCGCACTGATTTCGAACGGCAACGACCATGTCGCTGGCAACGAGTGAGTTCCAATCGAAGTCGTTTGGAAGAATGCTTCCGGTAAGAACAATGCGATCGAATCGCAGATTGCCGTTCTCTCTGCGCAACGCCTCCATCGCGATGTAGGTGCCGAAGCTATGCGCGACGACGCTCAGACGTCGCGCCCCCACCTGTTGCATGAGGTCGCGCAACTCACTTCTCACGCCCTCGATCTGCTTCTCGCGAGTCCAAGGCAGTAAAAAGCGAAGCAAACCGAACCGCCCATAGTCAATGTGGTAAGGAATCAGGCCGCATCGCGCAAGGTGAGGGGTGATCCGTTTTTGCCACAGACCGACTGTCCGTATCCCGTGAATTGTGGCGACCAGCTTCGTTGACATCCTTTCTCCTCCCTCTGCTGTCGGTTACCTTTTAAGCAATCTGAGAATCTCAGTCAGATCCTCCCGCCCGACTTCCTGCCTTACGCACACTGAGGCGACTTCCTCTAGCTCGCGCTGGGCATTGAATGCGACTGAGAATCCGACTTCTCGCGCCATATGCACGTCGTTCATCCCGTCCCCGATGAACGCACAGTGCTCAGGAGCAGTCTTGTACTCCCGGCAAATCAACTGCATGAAATCGACCTTTCCGGCTTCATCTGCCGGGAGCAGGTTCCAGTGATCCAACCTCCCTACGGCGTCAAAAAAGTAATCGCATGCCGCGAAAGAATGCCGCAGGCGCAATGCTTGTTGGACCTTGTCTGCTAAAGCCTTGAACCCGCCAGTGATAAGCACCGTGACCACACCTGCCCTATCCAGCTCGCTCACCAGCTCAGTAGCGCCTGGCATCAGTTCGGCCGAATCAATAAGCTGCTGGAAAACGTCCTTCGTGAGACCGAAACGCCGATGAATATCTATGGTGGCGATCATCCAGTCGATGTAGGTAGGGTATCCACCGGCCTTCCAAACCTTCTTGGACTCATTCTCCGCGGCTAAGCATTCAGGCCCTAACTTCTCTGCGAGCAAGGTCCATGCGCTCGGCGCCACAAGTCCGTCGTCAAGGTGATAGTGCTTCTTCAGCAGAGTCCCTTCGAGATCAAAAAAAACGATCCTCGGCAGATTCGATGGCTGGTTCATGGACATGCGCTGGTTCTGCTCGCTCGCCGCTAGGCAGGCGCCCCTTCCTCTTACCGAACTCGGTAGACCGAGCATTTTACGTATATCGCAGAGAACGAAGTGGGCTGTTCTACGAATATCGATGAGTGCCCCGGAGCATGCCCCAGCCAACCTATTCGGTCGTCGCTTGCGCGAAGCCCGGGGGCCCGGATTGGTGATTGACCGGCCGTTTCGCACTCCCAAATTGCGAGGACCGACCACCCAGCGCCGTGAGCTGTTCAACGCACTGCTCGTCCCAGACGCGATTCGATGCAACCATCGGCCCCCAAAAATCGACCCTGCACGTGGGCATCGCAGCTTCCTTGCATCCAGGATGTTGATGCCAGAAACAGCCGCGGACGAAAACTGCCGTTCTGGAGCGAGGCAGGACAACGTCCGGGGTGCAGGTCAACTTGCGATCGTGAAGCCTGAACCGAAACCCAACCGCATGCAGAGCCTTGCGGACGGTAATCTCCGACTTCGTGTTTTTCCCGCGGATGCGGGACATGACGCGGCTCCGAGTGGCCGGATCCACGTCGGCCATACTCCCTGTCCTACGCAGCCACCTCGCCACCTCATGCCAGCCGTGGCGCGGGGTCTCCCGATCTGCCTTTCGGCGCCCGCTTTGCTGGGCTGCGCTTCTGCTTCTCCGGGGTGAGAAATGCATCCAGGGCGGCCTTGAGCTTGGACGCGAGCACGGGACCGTCGGGTGAGCGCGGCAGGCTCACCAGATCGCAGAAAAGGAACTTCTCTTCGGCATCGAGAGGCCCCGGGTACCACAGCATCCCCCCCGCGCTGAAAGCTTCAACGATGTCGGACTTCTTGCGGATCTTTCGGACGGGGTCTAGATACACCTTCAGAGTGCAGAATCCGTCGCCGTCTTCAACGGGCAGCTGCAGTTCCACGGACGTTCCGCTCAATGAAAGCAGCACACTCTTTGGCATCCTTCCCATACCGAGCACCTGGTACCCTTCCCTCTCGAGTGCTTCTGCGATATGCGGCGATGTGGTCGCTACCGGCAGCTCGGGCAGCGACCACTCCGCCAGCTGGATACCACTCACTGTGATCCTCACACGGCGGTTTTCACTCGGATCAGCCTGAGCGGCAGCGCAGAAACTGAGATCGGCAGGTTTCTCGACAGCTTTCAACAGGAAAGCTGTGGTAAGTCTCGATAGCTGCGGCGCCTGTTGCTTTTCGGCCCAAGACAGATTCAGCACTCCCTTTCTCAATCCGGCGAGAAATGCTGCGAACATTGACACATGGGGACCCGCAGGTCGGTCCGACTCAAGAAATTTTCCGACGGCGTCGGGCGTTTCGGCTGTGAGGCCGAGGAGAGCGCCACGAAGAACAATTGATCCTTCGTCGGAGAGTTGATCGCGCGACAGCTCGACGCGACTCTGAAGCACCCCCTGCGCCACCTCGCTCCAGCGACGGAAGGCACGATCCTCTGAAGGGGTGGAGGCAATTGCCTTAATGATCTCTGCCGCGCTATCGCCCGACGTAAACGCGATCAGAACATGGTGCAGCACATCCGATGCTGCTGCCGGGCTAAGCAAAGATACGCAGGAGCTCTGAAATGTGGGCCGATCCTGTCCCTTTGCTGAACCCGATACGTCACTGAAAAAATCGATAGCGGCCTGACGGGTGCCGGAATGCACTTCCGCCAATCGGATTGCGTAGTGGACCCCCGCTGCGATTCGGTCCGCGAGAACCGTTGCTCGCGTCGGCTTTGTCCTTTGAACCGAGAATCGTGCACCTCCAGGAAGACCAAACAGCCGGGGTTTGATTTCGTAGTCCAGTGATTCCGTATTCACTTCATCGACTGCACGGTATCGGAAATCATCCGCCTCCTTCTGACTTGCAAACAGCACTCGCTGGAGTTCGCAAGTCGGAATCAACCATGTGCCTGAACTCGTCTTTTCAATGGCGCCAGACGGAAACTGGAGCAGTACGGAAAAACGCCTCGGATCGCCCGCAGCCAAGGCCTGCGCCTCTTCCTCCCGCAGCCCATCTGATACGACGGCGATGCGCCCCTGATCAATTGGCAGATCCGTTTCGGCAGATATGGCGTCACTCGCACAGAGTGATCCCAGAACGAGCAGAGCAGATTCACGGTTGCACGGGAGAAGCACGCTTGCGGCAGGCACGCTGTCAAACAGGTCCCCGTCGGAACTTCCCGCCCCTGCCTTTGCTGCCGTCTTAGTCATTTCCTCCACCATGCTGATTGCTTTGCAGAATACTGGAACCCCAGAGGCCGGACGAGATCCTCAACGCCTCTTTCATCTTCAACCCATAGTACCCCGCCTTTCGGTCTCTTATCCTGCAACTTCAGCTTGCCGGATTTCGCGAACTGCTTTAACCGAGTCTCCCAACCTTCGTCCTTACGGACGGCAAGAGTTTCCTTCGGCTCCGACAAAAGGGTTGCATCGCCGGCGGATTGCGCTGCGCGCTCAAGCTGGGATTCACGCTCAAGATACCTCTCATCCGGCAGCAGCTCCACATACGGCGCCGAGGCCGCCCCCTTTCCTGAGTCCAGCAGACCAACCCACTCGCGGCTCCTGGACACCGCGACGAACATCTGCATCTTGAACCGGTCGGGTCCGATCCGGCTGATCTGCGCATGAGACAGGTCTAGGATGAACACCGCGTCAAACTCGAGCCCCTTGCAGCTTTGCATATTCAGCACGGTTACCACATCAGGGGTGTCAAAAACCAGGTCTTTTGCTGGATTGATGCGGCGGGAATTCCAAGAATACGTCTGAACCGTTACATGTCGACCTTTCAGGTTTTCGCATTTTTCGCGGATCAGAGTCACAAGTGAGTCCCTATCCTCCTCACTGAACACCAGAACCCCAGCCTCCTTGCCGGGGTTGTTCACGAGCCATGTCCTGATCCTGTTGACGATTTCGCTTCGCCCAAGAAGAGCGAAGGTGGGCTTCGGACCCGAGCGCGTTGGAAGATGCGGAAGCACCCCAACGTCTGCGAAGAACCGCCGCGCAAGTTCCGCCACCTCCTTGGTGTTCCTGAAGTTGTCAAGAAGCAGAAATCGATCGCCCTCGGCGATCCTCAGCTCGCGGGCGATCTCCTCAAGAGTTGAGTTCTCCTCAGTAAGCTTTTGATTTTCGTCTGCGAGCACAAGGCATTTGAGTGGGTGCTCTACCGGCCGTGCCGACCCGACAGCCGATATGAAACGGAGCGTCCTATAGAACGCGGGTGGGAAGTCCTGTCCTTCATCGATCAGAAGCGACCCGACATTCAGGGCATCCGCGTCAAGGTCCGCCTCGTGTTCCAGCAGATGCACGGACACTGCCTCCCAATCCAGCGAATCTGGCTTTTCAGGCAAGGATGGGGGCGCATGCCAGATGCGCCAGTCGCCGAATCTCGCCGGGTTCGCGAAATACAGGTCAGGGTCGACCATCCACACCCCTCGCCTGCGCCCCCATGGGCGGAATTCATTCGGATACCAGCGGGCGCCCGCGGCTTTCGCCCGGTCCTTTTGTTCAAACGGCACCTCGATACACAACTTGCCGCTGTGAGGATGAGGCGGAATTCGGCTTGCGTTCCACCAGTCACGGAACCAGCTCAGGACCGTCTGACTGGGCAGCGAGGACCCGTCTGACGCATTCGACGAGTACTTGGCAAGGACCTGATTGAACATGCCAAGCACCACCGGCACATTCTTTTTCTGGAGTTCAATGGCCCGCAAGCATGCGATCAGTGTCTTGCCTGTCCCTGGCGGTCCATGGACCAGGACGTGCCTATCCGTCGGCGCATAGAGATATACGTCCTTTTGCGCTGCCGTCAGCTGCCTGAGCTTGGGAAGCCTCACAACTCAGCTCCGAGGCGTGGCAGAAGCCCCCATGCGGGGTCGATGAGCATCCGTCGATCGAGCAGCGTATTTGCATGTGTGCAACTCGTCTCAGACACAAGGCAGCAGGCATGGCAGGCCGCATGATTAAATCCTCCCAGCCCTTGGCCCGCGGTTTCGGAGCACACCGGATCTGAGGAGCACCAGCGGCCCTGCTCGACTGCAGCAATGATCGATCGCGCAAGCCGGTCGCTTCGTCCCTGCCTCACCAGACCACCGAGGGAACCCTCAGAATCAGCGTCAGCTGTATAGATCATCAGCCCGGCATACTGATTAATCCGGTCGAAATAGATCCGTTCGCGAAGGGATGAGGAGGAATAGCCGCAGTCGAACGTCACTTGCCGAAGCAGGAGATGGGAGAGTGTATGAATAGCCAAAAAAGCCGGGTCTACCTTGGGAAGAAACCAGAAATTCTCGTCCAGTCGCTTTTTTTCAAGGTCTGCAATCGCATTGAGTTCGCTCGCGGGAAGCGACTTGCTCCAGCGCTCAAGTGCTGCGAAGTTGAGCGCGAGCACGAATCCCTCGCCGAACACCTCGGTTGCCGCCAGCCAGTTCTCCGGATGCCCGACGTCAGGAGATACCCTTCTTTCGGCAGGACCTGGCTTGACACGCTGGAAGCCCAGATACGCACGGACCTCCCTGAGCCGTCGGATTAGCAGGACCCTCTCCACCAGACTTCTTAGCCACTGAGGAGCCGCGCCATCGAGTTCCTCTGCGACAGCGGCAAAGGTGCCACTGATCATCTCGCCTGCGTTCAGAGCGGCGCGCATAGTGCGCCACTCCTCCTCGAGAAAAACACCCTGCTCCACCGGACCGGTCAACTGCGACTTCATTTTTCCACCAGTCACCGCACGGCCCTCGACTTCGGCAGTGGCGATTTCCAGGACCACAGCCTCATCGCAGCCGACCTGCTGCGCAATCACAGTGACAAAGCCGTCGATCAGGTCCTTCGTGTTGCCAGTCCCCCGAATGAAAGTGAGGAGTTTCTGAAACAGCCCGTGCGCTTTTACCTGCTCCGCGAACTGGGAGACTGGGCTCTCCTCGATGTCCACGGGAATGTCGAGCGCGGAGATCGTATCCGGGTAGTGGAGGTTTGTGGCGCCTCTCTGGAGAACGACCACTGCAGCCGGGCAGGTTTCGGCAGAACCCACTATCCAAGGATGCGTACCGGAGCAGCAAGGGAACACCTCCTTGACGATCGCCTTGTTGGCAATCTCCTCCAGGCTCCGCCAACTGCCGCATTCACACTCCACCTTCAAAGATGCCAGCCCCCCTGTCGATGCCGTTGGGTCGACTACGAACTTCAGCTTTCCATAGTGCCGGCATCCAGGTTTGGCATGCGCGCCGGAGTGGGCCCACCTCCGCCAATCCACATCGTCCAAATGGCCTCGTTCACAGGCTGCCACGAAACGCATGGGAACCAGTGGGCCGGCGCAGCCTTCATGCGGGCACTTCGGCTCCTCGCCTTCCTTCTCCAGTTCGGTCTTCCACATTGTTATGCGTCTGCATTTTTCGCAGAACATGGCACGAGGAAAGCGCCGGACAAGCAGGCTCGGGTTCCCTTCCCGCGGTGCCTTGAGCACCTTCTTGAGTCTGTCGGAGAGTCGACGCAGCTGGATGACGCGGAGCTGCTCCTGCTTCCATCTGTCGAGACCGGGGATGACGAATGACTCCTGGCCGACATCAATAACTGCCCCCACGCCGGCAGTTCCTGCGATCGACGACGACCTGATTTCGCGTTTCATTTCAGCCGCCCTCCTTCCCCGTACTGAGCATAGGTACCACCAGCTTCAAGGGCGTGTCCACATTCCGCAAGGATTGAAGCGTTTCCCGCCCCTCACCTCTTTGCCGGAACGGGCGCATGAGGCTCGCGTACTGCTTACCGCCGCTGCCCTGAAAGCGCAGATTGGCCCCTTTCTCCTTTGCCCGCTGCATCCAGAAGCCGAGAAACTCATTCAGTCGCTCTGAACTTTCCTGAAGCTTTCCGTCACGGGCGGCAGCGATCCGATTCAGCAATTTCTCTGCAAGGTCTCGGATTTGCGCCTCCTGCTGAAGAATGCGGGCAGCGGCATTGTTTGCGTGGACCTCCGAGACCATTCGCACCAGGGCGACGAACGCGCCGTGCAGGGCACGATCCTGCGAGGGCAGCGCAAACGGCGTCACACTTGTCGGTTCCACATGGCGGTAGAACCCCTTGTGAAACGCACTGAAGAATTCGTAGTGCGAGCGATCGCGTGGCTTCGAAGGCGAGAACAGAGCGAAAACAAGTCCGGGAAGCCGCTTTTCATCGCGACCCACACGGCTCGACGCCTGGATGTACTCGGCCACGGTCTTGGGCTGACCGTTGACAATCATCAGCCCGAGCCGCTGAACGTCGATGCCAACCGAAAGCATGTTCGTGCATGCGACAAAATCTAGAACTCCAGGTTTTGGCAATTCGATGTTCAGCTGATGGAGCGCCTCCGGGATCTGACTGTCCTTGAGATTTGCCGATAGTTCGCGGACTCCTGATCCACTCAGGGAACGCTGCTCTCCAAGGGCCCTCAGACGGGCGGGAATGTCATCACGCGCAAGAGACAGCGTCTTGCCCAGCTCACGCTTGCTGTTGTGATAGGACACAACCGTCCACCAGGTATCAGCCATGTCGCCAAGCGTTGCGCGGATATCTGCACCAGCCGCCAAAACGGCCGAACTTGCGATAACGTTCGAGAAGGTCGGTGTGTGACCCTGCCCCATCAGACCGACATACAGTCTTCCCGCATGTTCGTTCTGCGCCCGGGAGAAGAATGAGTCAGATGCATCGAGCCCAGGCGGAGGAAAGAGCATGCTCTTTCGGCCGTACAGCTTCTCGATCTGCTCATCCGACCGACGGATGGTTGCAGTCGCACAGATATATTTCGCGGGCGGTCCAAGCTGGCATATCGCCGTATCGATGGCTGCTTCGTACACGCCCGCCAATGTGCCAAGTGGTCCAGAGATCAGGTGGAGTTCATCCTGGATGATCAGTGAGGGAGGCAGCCTCGACTCTCCGTCACCAAAAAAAGCTCGCGCCTCGTCGCGCCACGCAAGCATCGCGAACTTGTCGATGGTGCCCAGCAGCATGGTAGGCGGCTCATCGTACAGATCGTCATCGACGAACCGTATCGGCAGCAGCTCGTGGAATCCACATTCGGGACGAGGGCAGAAGACATCGATGCGCCCGCCGACATCCCGCAACCCGACGTTCTGATCGCCTTCCACCTTTTCGGCCGGCAGGATCGGATGACCGCAGCACGGGCAGTGCTTCAGCGGAACCTTCACACCTTCGACCTTGCCTATCGTATTCAGGATCTTCTTGAGGTCCCCTGCGGCATCGGTGTAGTCGTTTGGGGCTGACTCCTTGCCCACCCAGAGACCGAGGCTGAACGGCGCGCCACTGATTTCGCCGTCCTTGCGCAACGTCTCCAATGCACAAATGAGACTGCCGGCACGCTCGAACTGCTGAATCGTGAGAAGACGAAGGGTATATCGCTTTATGACTGCTGTTCCATTGCCCGTCGCACCATGGACGGAACGACGCCGGAGCATCTCGAATGCGGCAATGGCAAGATAGGCTTCTGTCTTGCCGCCCCCGGTTGGGAACCAGATCAGGTCGACGATGGAGCGGTCAGGGTGCGCGCTGTCCCAAAGTCCTTGGAGGGACAGGAGAAAGAACGCCAGTTGAAATGGTCTCCACTTGAAAGCGTCGTCCGGTAGCAGGTCCAGATCGACATCCTTGAACTTGTCCCCGGCTTTTCGTCCCCTGTTGGCTGATGCTCTGCTCACACTGAGCAGCATCGCTCTGTTCGCCTTGCGAAACAGACGCATGACTTCGGGCTGGTCCTCAAGCAGTTGAATACCGCCTCGCATGCGACTGATGGTTTTCTCGATCCGTACGAGCACGGCAGCACGAGAATCGCAGTACGAGGGCCCGACCGGCACCGTGCGGAGTGTTCGCAACCAGTCGTCGTACTGTTGGACGAACAGTCGGAACGCTGGAAGTGGATCGAAATCCACACGCTGGAGACGCGCCATCGACAGGGCCTCCGTCACCGCGGGAGGCAGGCTGGCTATTTCCGTCGTCACCGGCGGGACTTCGACAGCGGGCATGAAGGAGGCGTGCACTTCGACTGGAACTGTCCCGCCCGCAGTGGTCCATTCGGCAGCGCAGCCATGGCCGACTGCGTAAGTGGGCAGACTTCGGTACTGGAGTGCCAGCTCGCGAGCCTCGGGATCGTCGGCCAATGCAGTTGGATCCGGGTATTCGGCTACTCCGAGACTGGGACGACACGCGATCTCCACCTGGAAGAGCAAGTCCTCTACGTTGATTGGCTTGTCCGGATCGGCTTCCGCGGCATTGACCAGGGAAACCGTCGCCATCCCGACTCCGTGGACCGTGCGGATGAAGATGTGCACGGCCGCTCTGCCCTGAAGGACCGCCTGATTTTGATGGCCGCTTCTGGCCTCAAACACAACCTTCTCGGGGCCCCCGGGCACCAAAGGGTGTCGCTTCCAGACGTGGCCGACCTTGCCGCCGTGAGCCGGTGATGCGAGCACGTCTGCCTTTGTGCGCTCGTATCGGGCCGCGTTGACCTCTACCGACACGCTCTTTTCATCCCGCTCGAGCGCAAACGTCATCCCGGTCGATGCGGGCAGCTTCTGAAACAAGAGATCCGTCGGCGATTCGAGCTCTTGATTCTCACTCTCGTCCACGCTGGATTGATCATCCGCGAGCTCCTCCTCATCAGCCGACGCAGCTGCTGTTCCGGCACCCTTGGGAAACAGCATGCCGCAGAGATACCTCTTGTTCGGCTTTTCGCGCAACTCCTCGAATTCAGATTCCGGCCCGATCAGTCGAAGGCGGACGGCACGGAGGAACTCGCCGCGAATGAGTTCAACATCGTCTTTCTTCATGTCCCCTTCCCGATATAACCAGCACGGCTGATTTCGCCCAGATATGACCTCACCGCCTGCGAAACGAGCAGATGCAGCGCTGCTGACGCCCGCGACATTCCGATGTACAGCTCGGCATCGCCCCTCGTATTGGTGCACAGCCTGTCGAGATCGACAAGCACCACGACTTTTGCCTCCAGCCCGCGAAACGCGTTGATTGCAGAGACAACCCCATAGCCTGACCATTCGGCGCTGGGCGAAGCTCTCTTGAGAACTGTACGCAATGACGAGAGAAGCGCCCGGCACACGGGCCCTTCACCATCGCCCGCGCCGAGAACCGCGATATCCCGCGGAGGAACCCCCTCCTCCACGAAACTCATGATCAGGCGCCTGGCTGTTTCAGCTTCGTCTTCGGCAGTGACGTCATGAAACTCCACCCTTATTCCGAATCCGTCGATCTGGGAAATTCCGACGTCCGCATCCAGAATGGCCTGGATGGTACTCACGATCTCTTTCGTGGATCTCACATTTCTATTGAGAATGAACGAAGTGGAATTGGCAGTCAGCGCCGCAAGGCATTGGGAATCAGGTGGGGTGCCGACGAACTGAAGATTCGGATCCATAAACCACCTCCACCGCCCACCGGACAGCCCTCCCGGAAGCTGATCGAATAGCGCCGTCATCGCAGCGGGATTTGCGTAGTCCTGGCCTTCATCGACGATCAGCGTATCAGTGCCGACCGGAAGGCTTCGGCTTACCACCGGAACGCCGAATTCCTTCATTTTCCGTGTCAGAGCAGCAGACAGGGGCGACTCGGGCGTTACGATCGCAGGCTTCCTGCCTGCCGCCTTCTCGGCGCGTGCACACAGCGCGGCAAGTTCCGTCTTTCCCGTTCCGGCACCGCCTGACAAGGTCAACCGCGGATTGCTCTGCAGGCATTCAAGCACCGCGAACTGCTGCGAGGTAAGACTGACAATCTGTTGCTCTGCAGACCTTACTGCCAGACCCAGCGTCGCCGTCGCACTGAACTCGGGCACCAGGATGCTCCGAATCGCATCGACGTCCTCGTCCGAGAGAGAGAACTCGTCCGGCGGGTGCCGATCAAATGGAATCCGCCGCAGCCACTCACTGAACTGCGCGGGGTCATTGCATATGCTGTCGTCAGCAAGACGCGAAGGTGGGAGTTCGGCGATTGCCTTGCTGAATCGGCAGAGCGGAAAGACGACGCCCCACCTGCATCTCACCTTGCGTCCGAGGTGGGATCCGAGCATCTTTTCAAGGGCCACCGCCGCCGTTATCGCCTGTTTGGCGGGCCCCTCCGACGAGACAATCGCCTGGCCACGGGCATTCTCGTAGCGCCATTCACGTCCAGCCAAGGTGACAGTCCCTCCCTTCACCTCCAAGAGGATCAGTCCATCGCGACGTACAAGGACAAAGTCTGCCTCTGCCCATCGCTTGTATTCATGTTCAGGCAGGTTCACTGAGTGCACGGCAAAGCCTGAGTCGTCGCCTATGCGGCTGAGCAGGTCATAGACGGCACCTTCGCCCCGAAGTTGCGGTCGCAGCAGGTAATGCGGATAGACCTTCATCAGGGTGGGCGACTTTGCAAGCGCTCTACGTCACCGGCTCGAATATCAGCAGAAGGCGCTTCGTGGAATCGAGTGCTTCTGCTTCCATCCGCCCGGTGGATTGAGGGAGCGGGCTAGGCAGCCTTTTTCTGTACTGATGCGCTTTTGGTAGCTGCCGCTGGCTTTTTTGGTTTTGCGCGAGCAGGCCTACCCTGGTCCTGCATAAGTTGCGCGAACTTCGCCCAGGAAAGGCGATGCTTCTTGACGGACTTGGGGGAGGGAAGCCACTCAATGTTGCCCTTGCTGACCAGCAGGGTACCGAGCTTTCCGTTGCTCCCGCTCACCTCGATCGACACATCCTTGTGATTCACGACGTTCGTATTGAGGTTTAGCTTTACCGTGTGTGCCACAGACTTCTCCTGACTGGGCGCGAGCCCGTTCCCTCGTCATCAGCGCAAGAGCGCTGAGTCGCGGAACATCCTAACGATGGTCGCCGGAATAGGCAATTGGTGAAAGCCGTCTAAGAGGAGGCCCAGGTGTTGACGAGAGGGTGGACGGCGCCGCCAGAACGTGCTCCGCCTGCCTAAAAAAGGCTGCTTCCTTTTTCCTGAGGCCGCACCTCGCTCTAGCTGCCGATGCGATGGGATTCCGCCTGATCAAGTGGCATTGCCGCGGAAATCAACGCCGTGGCCTGAAAGGAGGTTCAAATCCGAAGCATGGCGTCGTCAAGGTGTCGCTTCAAAGTATCGCTTGCAGAAATCATAGGGGTGCTTATCCTGGAATCGGCCCAGGTTGTCTAGCACCGTGACCAGCCGACACTCGGCGGTCCCCCCATTCTTTTCACCCCGCAGTCCTCGGCCCACCATCTGCATGAAGCGGACTGGACTGAACACCTGGCGCGCAATCAGAACCATATCCGTTCGAGGTGCATCAAAGCCTGTGGCCAGCACGCTCTGATTGCAAAGCACGCGGATTTCGCCCGATTGGAACCGTTCAAGAAAGTAGCGGCGGGCGGCCGCCGGAGTGCGTCCACTGACGGCTGCGGCTCGAATCCCAAGAAGACTCAATCGAATTGCCATCTCTTCGGCGTGGTGCACGGAGTTCGCGAAGAACAGGATGGCGGTGGCGTGACAGTCTTTCACGAAATTGAGCAGCGTTTCATTTCTGCTCTTGTCCAACCCCAAGCGCTGATTGATCTGTTCGAGGATGTTTTCAAACTCGAGACCCTCCCACGGCTCCCGAATGCGGGATAGTTTTTCGAGCTCCTCTTGAGACAGGGATGCACCGGACTTCAGCGGCTCGTAGACAATTCTGGCAAGTACGCCCTGCATCTGTAGCCTGGCATGCAGATCCTCCTGATCCTGAGGAAGCCAACGACTCTCGAAGCGACGTGCAAGTCGGGCACTTTCGTCATCATCAGTCCGGAATGGGGTTGCACTCAGTCCTATCACCACAGGTTCCTGTTGGATGATCTGGTCTGACCGCTGCATCACTTCCAGCCATCTGAGCACATTGGTATAGGACGCTGTGATGGCGTGATGACATTCATCCATGACGACCAGCGCGCAGGCCTTCAACCAATCAAGCCTGTCTGTGGCAAGCCTCGTGTTCAAGGTCTGAATGGAGCTCACCACGGCCACCGGACGGTCAAGCTCCTGCAGGAAAGGCGTGGGATTTCCGCCCCATAGGCGAATTAGTCGAAGCGGCGTGTTTTCGGCACCTGCATTCCTCCACACCTGCCTGAAGGCCTGAAATGCCTGCTCGCAGAGCTCGTCGGTCTGGGCGATCCAGATTACACATCGGGCGTGACCTGGGGGCGCCAGCACGAGGCGGACGGCAGCCTCCACTGTCACGCGGGTTTTGCCGCCCCCGGTAGGGAGGCTCACTACTGCGCGCCGCCGCATCGATTTGCTGCCGCAGAGCTCCTGCAGCCCCTCGAAGACCTCCTGCTGGAAGTCATGCAGCGGCGCGAGATCGAACGGGCCGACCACAATCTCCTCCGGATCCCGCCTTGCGTTCGGAGAGGCAGCGAACTCCGGCGGAAAGCCGATCGACTCGACGAATGCTCGTGCTTCAGCCGAACTCCACCTTCTTGGCGGATCCAACCCCTCAGCGTCAAGGGCTGCTGATAGCGCGGACAGGACCGAGGGGCCGTGAAAGGCTATGGTCGCTTCGGCAAGCTCGAGGTTGGTAGCCTGGCTGAATGCTGGAAGCGAAGCGTGCTCGCCAAGCGCCTCCAGCAGGCGTTCCCTCCGATCTCCAACCAGAGCAACAAGCTTCTCCGCCAGGCTGCTGCACTCTGCAACCCTGTTCCGGGTCTGCTGCACTCTCTCAAGGTTTGCTCGCCGCACCGCCTCGTCCGCTGTTATCGACAGCCAGCCAGCCTGATAGATCTCATTGATGACGGCAGCCAGTCGCGCCCCGTGTGACAGGACTCGCAACTGCTCTCCATCGAAAAGGAACTCGCCATCCCAATAGATGCACGGGATTGGCACATGAGTGCCTCTGACTTCAAGCAGCAGTTCCGATACCGTGCGACACCGGGCAACCTGCCCGGCCTCCACTGTCAGAAATGCGGCGAGCTCAGGGAAAACAGTGGCCACCGGCACATCTGGGCCGCTCGTCATCGTCCAGTGAGGCCGAATTGTGGCGCTCAGGTCTTGTGCGCCCGCAATCAACCAGAGCTTCAGCACCCCTTCCGGAACAACGATGGTCAGGTGATCGTCGGCGCGGGCGTGCCGTGCGAGGTCCCGAGATGATGTGACGAACACCTCGGAGATCGAAAACACCCGCCCGTGGACAACGAACTGCCCGGGGACAAAGCCGTCCGCTGCCGCAGCCACCCAAAGCTCGGTGGTCCCATCTGCGCTCTGTTCAAGCTCGTTCCAGAGTTCGGCGATGGCAGCTGCCCAAAGAGCGTGCAGCTCCCCCGGCTCCGGGATACGGGTTTCGGGAACTGCCCCTGTCACGTGCAGCAGAAATGGCCCGGCAGCTCGCCAACACTCCAATTTCGCCAAGACACTCACGCCCCGCCTTGAGAGCAACGCAGCCAGAGAGACAATTCGTCCTCCAAATTCCACGTGCCCGTATGTGGCCAGGATATGCAATACCGGGTGCGGCAGCTCCATGGTCGGATATTTTTTGCCGGCGGTCCGATGGCCGAACGTCACCATAGTCAGCGCCGGATCGGAAAGCCTTCGGAGCAGAAGATCTGTCAGGCGCACATTCGCCCGCCCTTGCAGGTGCTGCAGCAACTGCATTCCCGCAGGCAGCTTCGGCTGTAACGGCTGCAGGTATTCTCGCAGTGCGGCGTTCTGCTGCCTCTTCTTGTACTCATCGCGGCACCAGTTCAGCCATTCAGTGGGAAGCACCGTCTTGATCTGCTGCCCTTCGATCTCGCCCGACGGTTGATCAGAGATCTTGAGTATCTCGAGCAGCACTCCGTCGGCGGCATGGAATTCAGAATCCAGCAAAAGTCGCCTATTGCTGTCTTCTTCATCGACGCGGATGATGGCGCCAGGCAGAAGTACCGACGTGGGTAGTACCCAGGCTCCATCAGACCTGAGAACGCATATCGGGTTGGTGATCAGGAAGTCGCGGGCGACACTCTTGGGAACATGCCTGAGTCGTTCCCAGAAAGTACGCCATGCCCTGTCGGCTGTGGGGCCTCCCCATCGGGTCTGATTCAATGACTCGAAGAGAGTCTGCCGCCAGAGGTCATCCGACGGCCCTCCGACAAGCATTACATTTTTCAGGATGTCATGCAGCTTTGTGTCCTGTGCAATGTCCTGCGAAACCACCTTCCTGCCCGGCACGGCTGCACCAGGCGGACAGAGCAGGGCTATGGCGGGGCGCACCGTGCCGCCACCTTCAACAGGAATGATGTCCAGATTTGGACGGACAGCTTCCCATTCCTGCGGCCTGCAATCCCTAGCGTAGTCTTCGGCCAGCAGCAGAACGCCTCTTGCAGCTTCTCCCCCCTCAGACCGGACGCTGCGGAACCAGTCACTCGCATCGCGTTGCTGCAGTTTTGGCCCTGTGCCCGTGTTCCAGTCCGCCCCGCTTTGAAGTCTGTCCGCCAGCACAGCGAGTCTGCTCGCCCTCGGTCTTTCCAGGCACTTGAAATGGCAGTAGTCAGCCCTCTGGCCGACTGGTGCGAGTTCACTCCAGCGTTCGGCCAAGGGCAACGAATCACGAGGAGGGCGCCAGAGCTCCATGGCTCGGCGTAATGTCCCGTTGCCGTCTGGAATGATCGGAGCCTGGCTGATTGCGCGCCAGACCGCTTCGACGAGCGGCGCCGCGTCCTCGTCCCTTCTTTCCAGCTGGCGCGGAAAGGCATCCAGATGTTGAGCGGGATCCTCGCTGCTCCTGAAAGACGGTAGGACTGCGGCAACAAGAGTTGCAGCCTCTCTCATCAGGGCCGAATTCCATTCGCCGCCGATGATCGCATTCCTGTCGCTATTGAGTTTCCACGGTGCATTGAGAATGCCAGGCAGATATGTGGGTGTTCGTGTAGGGAAAAACGCCCAGAATCTGCCGCTCTCCTCCCTCCGCACACTCACGGGCACAGCCCAGGCGACCGGCACTCTCTCCCGCATGTGGATGTGCGTCGCGTCCATACGGGCTGCGGGATCGGTGATATGAACCTCATCGCGCAAGACACGCCACCGCGTCGCTTCGGCGCCGTCCCAAAGCACCTGCTCCGGCCCATCCTTGGACACCCGAAGCACCCGGATCGCTCCATCTATGTCGAGTTCCAAGTCAGTAGCTACAGGGAAGAACAGCAGGAACTCCGCCGGAAATTCGGCTATCTCCTTCCGCAGGTGTTGAACGATAAGAGGATCCTTGACCGGCGCCCGGATGATCGTTTCAGCCCAGTCAAGTTCGCTGCTTACTACTTCATCTTCGGCTTTCGCCTGTGAGGGAAGTGCCCACGCCAAGCGAAGCCCGGGAGCCTCCTCAACTCCGAATCTTTGAATAAGCTCCGACCGGCATCTCGCGGGGTCAAACCGGATTGCGTCCCCGGAACGCATGAAGATGTCAATTTGCCCTTCGAGGCGAAGAAGGGACTTGAACCCGAGACCAAATCTGCCGATCTGAATGCCACGCTTCGGCGAGGAGTGCGATCGGAGCAACGCGTCCAGCCCGTCGTGACTGAGTGGCGCACCAGTGTTCGCCACGTACAGAGTCTGATTTCGAAGGAGGACGCGAACCCTGTTTCCTTCTGATAGTGGCGATCCGTTCTCGTAAGCCTCCAGAATTGCGTCGGCTCCGTTCTGCACAAGCTCTAGGACTTGCCTATACCCGTACCCACCCGCCAACACGCTCTGCTCGATTCCGTAATGCTCCCGCAAAAGGCCCGGTTCTGCCGCATAGGACCTTAGGCGGTTCTGAACAAGCTGTTCAAGGAATGCCGTGACTGTTGCCATCATGGGATACAGCGAAGATGACGATTGGGTTCGCTTCAAGCGTTAGAGGTGAGGACTGCCTTTTTGGTTTTTGATCATTGGATGATCGAGGCCTGCTTCCGGGATAGATTGAATCGAGTATCGGCGCGCCGCGGCTGTCCGGTCAATGGTGGCAAAGCGTTGTTCCGCTTTTGGATTCCGGGGACTGTTTCATGGGTCTCAGGCTCCTCTCTCCTGCATGGCGCACCGGACTACCCGACACCCTGCGCTATGGATCACTGCTCTGCAATATTGCGCCCAAAACTGAGTTGTGAGGCACGTCGCGCTGGTTGAACGCGGAGGCTAGGCCTGCCAGGTCGCCGCGGCCCTCTTCAAATTCTGCTCTTCCAAGAAACATGCATGGCAGCGGCACTGAAGCTCAACGGCAGGTCAACTTCGAGCTGCACCCAACAGAGCTGATCATTGCGGGCGTTGTGTGGACGATTGACCTTGACACGTTCTACACTTGATAGCCCATCATCATGGGGCCTCCTCCTCCGCCGTCATGAGACTCGCATCAATTTGGAGTGACCATGGCCAAGAAAAAGCGTGGAAAGCGTGAATCACAACGCTGGTATCAGTGGCACAAAGCTAAGGCTGGCGAAACGGCTGTGCGGGCGTCCTCTGAAGTGGCAAACATCTCCGCCGAAGTCAGCGAACTTGAGCAGAGACTCAAAACGCTGCGCATGAGGTCCGGGCTTTTCTCGGGTTTGCGCATCCTTCTGTTCGGCCGCAACGAGAATGACAGGGAGCTAAAACGCGTTGAAACTTTGCTTTACGAGGCTCAATGGCGCTTGAACGATGCTACCCGTCGTGCGTATGCTGCCGGAGCTTATTCCTACGGAGTTGACTGGGCCGCGAGAAACCCTGAGAAGGCGCGCTTCTAGTTTAGATCGGTGGAAGCAAGTTGAGCGCCATCAGCATGATCTGAGCCCAGTGCGTTCGCACGCTGCACAATTCGCTGCCGGCCTCTTGATCCAACCCCAAATCGCAGCTGAGGCTCAACATGATGAGATAAGCTGATGATCTCATTTCACTGGGTCGAGAGACCCCGGATTATCAAAGCCAGAGGCGCCAATGGAGCTGGGCGGCCGACGACGGAGAAAATTGATCCTGCAGTTTCCACCGGCTGAGGGCGCCGGACTTGGCTGCGCCGAAGCACGCGACCCATAATCGCCGGGCATTCAGGAGCGCCTCGGCAGGATTTCCGAGAAGAACAAGATGATTGAGTGCTGCCAAAGGTACATAGACTGGATACACAAAGCCGAGTGGGTGATCGCTGGCGAGTCCAAGGACACGAAGACCGATCAATTCTCTCAGCGACTGCCAAGCCTCGCGACGGACCTCCACTTCGAATGCGTTCTTCGGTTCTCGCCGTGCTTAGGCTTGCCTCGCCCCATGTCGTTTGGCTGGATGAGAGCCTGGGATCAAGAAAGCCACAGACATTTTTGGTTCAAGGTTTCGGATGCTCGACAGACCACCGATCAGTCGAGTGAAGCAGCTGAACGTTCCAGGCGTTGGACGAACGTGAAGTTCGTCCTTGGTCTGTCCAAACACACCAACTCCAAGTTTTTCTTGCTTCGGCCGTCTCTGACTTGGGACTCCGACGCTCTACCAGTCACCACCTGGCGAGTCCAGGAGCTAGTCAGTTGTGGCACGCGGCTCGGGACGCGAAGTGACACTGACGATGCGCGCTCCATAAACATCCAGATTGAGAAAGCCATCAATCAGCGCCTCTCAAATCGAGCCGCGTTGGATATTCCCTCCCCCCTGTCAGATCTTCTCGGCAACGTTCCGTGCGCCGACTTGCGAAGGCTCTTTCTCACGCGGTGCTTCATGAATTTCAGCGGCTTCAAGCTCACCGATCTAGATGGGGTATGTGAATTCCCCGCCGGGCTTGCAGTCGTCGAGTTCAAGCGCAAGGACATGACCTCAGGCAATGATGCGTGGGAACACATTCGAATCAGCAAAAATCAATCAATAATCAAGCAGTACAAGAAGCTGTGGGAGAAACTGCCGCAGGAGGCGAATTCGCGGGACGACGTCAGGAACGCGTTCAGGAGTGACTCAGATTGGCGCCGGCTTCCCGGCCGCGGGATTGGTCTGGATGGCTCACACTTAACGACCGTACGGCTCTGCAATGAGGCGGGCATCAAATACCACTACGTTGTCTGGCTCCATGGCAAAACGCAGCCTCAAGATCTCCTAGATGAACATCTGCAGGCCAGGCACGCTCAAACGCTGCTGCTGCTCACTGTGAACGGAGACGACGACTTCGACCGGACCACTTTCACAAACGCTGACGATTCGGGCGCATGGGACAAGAACGTCCGCTATCAACTGGTGATTCCGGAAGGCAGATTTGAGCGCCTGGAGCTGCCCCTGTTTCCCGAGTCGGCTGGAACGTGAGGAGCGGCGCCATCGCTGGCTGACCCCCACGGCGGAGTCCGCCTCCGCCAAACCGGTCCTGACTTCCCCGTCCCCGGGGGTTTAAGCGCCAAAACCCTCGTTGAACCCCCGGTTAAAGGTCATGCCCTTGAAGTGGGCGCCGACGAGGAGGGCTGGAGATGAGCAAGGAGACGGAGTTCGAGCATTTCGCAGAGAGTCTCGATGACATCCGCGGGATGCTAAGCGCACTTGCGTCGGAGGCAAAAAGCAAGGACCCCAAGTCGACTGGCAGATCCTTCACCTGCACTTGTGGCGCAGCTGGAGGCACTCCCGGCGCTTGAGCGGTCCGAGCCTTACCTCTAGCTGACCACCTCCATGTGACTATGACCGCCGCATGAACGGCCCGAGTGCCTACAACCGCTGCGTGGCCACCAAACTCGAGATCCTGCACCGCGCTAAGCTGGAAGCGCGAAGGCGCGTTGGTGACCCAACCCGAGAAATCAACGGACTGAGCCACTTCGACAGCAGCGTGACGGCTCGCACTTCCACTGTCGGCCGGGCCGCTCGAAAGGCTCTCCCCGAGTTCTCAAATGACTCACCTCAGTGCCAGTTTGAAGCTGGACTCTGAAAGGTCGATGTCCATGACTTTGTCGTAGAGCTGGCTAAGTCCCTTCTTCAGATTTCCCATTCTCCATTGGCTGCGCCGCCTTGCAGGCTGACCTTCCACAAACTTGGAGCCAGGGTCAAGAAAGATCACCCCGTCGCTTATCGCATTTAACAGACGACGCGCAGACGATTTCCGGCACCAGCTCACTTTGGGTTTGAACTTCACCTCGTAGACGAAGCCTTGTGCCCACTGAACTTCATCATCATTGTCGCGTCGCTCTGCGGGTATGTAGACAGCCTCGTTGTGTTTTGCCCCCCAGTTGTTCATGAGCCGACCAAGGCTCCAACCGGCAGCAACCTGACCAGAAGTATCCTCCAATATCACCTCGATCGAGTCGATGTCGACAATCGGTTCCCCAGACCTTGTGTACTCAAACCGCTTCCGCTGGCCATCACTTCCCAAGATCCACTCTTTTCCTTTCGCGCCAGATTTCAGACGGTATTCAACAATTCTGAGAGTGAGACCCGTACTCGAGTTCTTCCTATTGCACTTGTGCTGCCCCCCCGACAATCGGTACTCACCATCCGTCTTTTGACTTCCATACTTCTTCATGAATGTTTTGAAGCTCTCGGCATAGATGCCGAAGTCAGGCTCTGCAGTCATCAGGGAAACTTTTGACTTTGTATGAGTCTTTAGCTCAATACCCATTAAATCGCCGCTTTTGTCAGCGTTTGACACAATCCCAAGAGCGTGTTCAAGCGTGTATCCGCAGACCTGTGTCCCTGAAAATGGGACCGTCTTGCCAACAGCCTTTAGTCGGCATCCTGGCAACCATCTACCCATCACAGCAGCGAGCTGCACCCCAACGCCAACGCTCACCGAGTGCTCTACTTCAAGCAGCTTCGTAGCGCGTGCGGCGCCCAAAGGCGGTAGCCTTCGTACTTCTTGCAACAGGGCCGGCGTCGGATCCAGGACAACAAGCGCTAAGCATGCGCCGTCTGGCCTCCTTCCCAGAATGAGGAGTCGCTTCCTACTTGAGTCTGATTTCACAAACTCTCGAGAAAGAGAATTGGGAAACTCTCGGCCACTAGTGCACAAAGCCGAGAGTCGCACCTCCGGGTATTGCGGGTAGTAGATAGCCTTGACGCTATCGACCGCGACTAACGTCAAGTCTGCCTTGACCCAATAAAAGTGTTTGAACTTCGCCTCCCTGATCCTCTCGCCACTGGCTTTCCTCTTCCGACTTTCGCTGGCGTTTCTTGTTGCTATTTCCAGTTCGAATAGTTGGTTCAGCGAGTCGTAGTCTCGAGACAGTCGAATTTGATTCTTTTCATTTGCATTTGGTGTTAGCTCCTTTATCGCTGCTGCATCTACATTCAGCACGGTCAGTTTTTCGCGAATTGAATTCAGATTGCCTGCGATGTGCTCGAAGCCAATTCTTTTCTTTCTAGTATCCAAAACCCCTCCGTAAGTTCATCAACATCTAGCAAGCGAGGGATCCCCTCGGTTTTGACCACCAACCAGCGGCCATCAAATGCCGCGAAGGACAGCCAAAGACCCCAGTAGCGTACCGCAGAGCTATTGCTTAAGCGGAAAGGCCGGTTTGGCGGCCGGGGCAGCAGTGATTCCATAGCGACACTAGCGAAAGTACGCACTGGGCCCTGGCCATCGTTGAGCTTAGACTCCGGAGAATTGGAGGACAAGAGTTGGTCAAGTACTTTGCTGTGACTAAGGAAAGCTTGGCCCGTCTTCGGGCGTTGCAGCTCACTTGGGAGCCGCTGCAGACGTCAATAGACGGTTGGCATGAGGAGGTATCCGGGTATCCAGACCGCATAAAGGAGCCGGCCCGGCACTTGCGTGCGACGTTGGCTTATGGGATCGACATTGATGGGAATTTTCCCTATTTTGAGGATGACGAACAGAACCTCGCGTCCCTCGCACCCGACGATCGCACATGGAAATGCAGGTTCTTCAAATCACCGACGAATCTTCCGCTCTGGGCTAGCGAGGGAGACGGACTGACCGGGTACTGCATCGAATTTGACCAGGAAAAACTTCAAGCTGCAGAGGGGATGTCATTTGAGATCTATGAAGTCTCCTATGCGGATAGGCCACCTCTTTGGGACAGGTTCCTGCATCTGCTCCTGGAACAACAGGAACAGTGCTGCCGAGAGCAGATTTGTGACTTTCCGGAGGATGAACGTCAGGCGATCCAAGATCATGGAGAAGAGTGCCTCGGCGATCTTGACGCCATGCGCCAAGACATGATCGCAACACGACCCCGGCACTTTCAACATGAAGAGGAGATTCGACTCGTAGGAAGCACCCGCGCCACAACAGTCGAGCCGCCGCTGCTCAGCTATCCGGCCGCAGCAGTGAAATCCGTGATCATCGGGGAGAGGATGCCTCGGGAAAAGCGAAGGGAACTCCAAAAAGCACTTGCCGTTGCGGGAATAGCTGTCCCGGTCTATCGGGCAGTGAGGGTGCGCGATGCGTACGCCATCGATCTAATCGCAGATGACTTAGCAGCCGCCCTTTGACTATTCCTCTAGCCGGAGCCTGGGATCAGCGGCGGACGCGATCGATCTCCCGGCTGACCGGCGGCGCTGCGCGCACCTGACGGGGGACGGACTACTTCTTAGAGGCCGTGAAGTCCTCCAACTTCGCCCCATTCGCAAGAGCTTCCCTCAGCCAATTGGGCCGCTTTCCTCGCCCTCCCCACGTGTTCCCATTGGAATCGGCATAGGCCACGCTGTTTCCGTTCCGCTTGACGGAAGTGCGCCCCGCTCTGGACTTGCGACTGGGGGTCGCAGCCTTCCTGGCGCGGGCAGAAATAAGGCCTAGCTCGGCCGCCGTAATTCCATATGCGGCGATGGCCTCTTTCATCCGTGCAATGACGCCTTTGCGCTCTTTGGCTTTCAGCGCATCTGCCTCCCGCTGGAGTTCCACAATTTGCTTTTGAAGTTCAAGATAAGTTGCCATGGACTCTCCCATTCAATGGCTGCCATTAGACCACCACTTGTCCGACGCAGCAGCCCATCAATTCGGCTCTGACCGATCGAATGCGTTAAGCGCCAATTCTTGTCCCTTGCCGGCAGAGGCGTTCTAGTCGGCATCATTTCGACCTTTTGGCCGATGCAAGCGCATCGAGGCAACGGTTGGGACGCGGGGCCAGCCTCGTGGAGCGCGTCATCCGCGAGTATGGGCGGCTCATAGACAAGCGTCCTTGGCGGCCGCGCATCTTCTCCAATTGCATGAGAAACGGCGCCCCATTCACAGTTCTTCTCCAACGGGCTTCAGGCGCACTCGATGCGTCTGTTCGCTAGCTGCCGTCAAAGGATCCTTGGCTTCGGTACATCACATCCCATACGTCCATATATACGTCGTGGCGGGCACGGTTCTTCACTGCCCCCTTGAAGTTGGGCCAGTCTAGCTTCATGGCCTGGTCGTATAGCGCCTGCGCAACCAGAGTCCGCGAAACCTTGGCCCGGTATCTGTAGTCGGTCCCCCTGTTCTCCTCCACTTTCGCGTTGGGGAACACCGCCTCGATGTCGCCCTTGATCCGGGCTCGCACAGTTAGTGTGTCCGTGTCGTCCGGCTTACAAACTACGCTTAGAAAGCTACGGGGAAGAAAAATCCACATTGTTGTACTTGCCTGTACTTGTCAGCCCATTTGGAAGGACGAAATCGCCACCAATATGAGCTTGTCATTCGAATTGGCCGCCATTTGTGGAAGCAACGGTCGCGGTACCAAGTGCACAGCCTGCGTCTCCCAACCCATGTCCGCCGGATTACCACCAACACGCCGCGCAGCGAAGTAGCGTGTGTGCGTTGTCGAGCGCGGCACATCGCACAAAAATCCGGTAAGTTCGACCTTGAGCCCGGTTTCTTCAGCCGCTTCCTTGATGGCTGACGCCTTCATCGACAGGCCTTGTTCTACCCGTCCTTTGGGAAATGTGTTCGTGTAACCGCCAAAGCCGTTGGACGGCGAGACCATCCAAACCCTACCGTCCGTCTCGAGAATCACCGCGCCCGCGGCCGGATGTTTTCCCTGAGGAACGTTAAATGGGGGCTCCGAAAAAGGGTTCGATGCAGCCAGTGCCTCCCAGCCGAGGGAACTGGCCGGCTGATCCTGCCAGCTGGTGATCTGCAGGCCTGAAACAGCAACTGGCATTGGCCCGCCCGGGGTCACGGTGGCGGTCGTCCCATGATCGCTCCATGCGGTCATGCTTGACGGCTGGGACGGTTCATGAAGGAAAACCAGCTGGCCCTCGTCGTCTCTCTTTGGGTGTACCTGTGTCTTCAAGACTCCTACTCCATCACGAATTCGTCCAAGTGCTCGCCCCGGTATTCTCACAGCTGAAACAGAGTATGGCCGCCAGGCAAGACGTCAGCCCACCGGCTGGGCAACAACGCCGAGCATTTCTAGTGCAGCAGCGACCTGCGTCTCAAGCTCGGCGACCCATGCAGTTGGGGGAAGGTCGACGCCCAGATCAATCCAGTCCACTCGAAGGCACGCGCCTGTTGGGCTTTTTCCAAGGCGCAGAAAGTTGTATGTGGGGCGATCAACCCCCTCCAGCTTTGAGCTGAATGGGTACCAGAGTCCAACGTGTAGGCTGGCGTATGCCTGCGAGTAGGTGTGGAGCTGATAAACGTCGCTCTGCTGAATGCCACGCCGCCGGCCTTTGCCGTCAAGTTGCTTCCACTTCGTGTCTGCGAGACAGACGACCTCTGATGCTCGAAGCACAGTGAAGTCAGGCTTCATGAGAAACGCCGGGGTTTGCTCTTGGTCTGTTGCGAGATAGAGCTGTGGAGCTTCTTGCCTGAGGCGGAGACCTGCCGGCAGCACTTTTCTCAGCAGCCTCCCGACGAATGCCTGGAAGAGCAAGTTCATCTCGAAGACAAGCGCGAATCCCCTAGTATTGCCGCTACGGAGTCCGGGAGAGTCACTCCCCAAGATCCATCGCGCAATCATGAGGGAGGGCCCAAAGTGGGCAGTGAGACGATTCACTTCTAGCTTCTGAAGCGCCGCCGCTCGCCGGTCCAGGTGCCCCACGTCCGTGAACACTGCGAGAAGCGAAGCGACGTCCCGCGAGAGCTCTTTGCTCAAGGGCAGTCGGCTGGCCACAGCAAGCGCTGCCTTAAGAATCCGGTTCAAGCGGTTGTCGACTGTCAGGTCGTCGAATTGGCAGTCAAAGCGTGCGTCCACCATGAAAGTGCGCAAGGCGTCACGTTCCGGCCGCCATTTGCCTCGGATGGTCGGGATAAGTTCGGAAATCTCGACGTACTGGCGGAGTATCCCGCGATGGAGCTGCTCAAAGAGCTCATCGCAAAACCACCGGACTACCCATTGCAGGAGCGTGTGCCGCTGCTGATCCAGCTTCGCCTGTTCGAGCCGCTGCAAAGGGAAGTCGTGCGCGACAGCTAACATTCGCAGCAGCGTGCCGCGGTCATACGCATCGTCCTCTGCTATCTTGGGCAGCACTTCAATGGTCAAACCGCCGGCCTGAACGACTCCACACCAGTTCGCAAAGACAAGCCGCCGGTGCCCCCTCAGCGCAATCGGCTTCCCTGCATCTCGGCAGATTCGCAGGATGGTCTCCGCCTCTGCCGCCGTGATCTGAGAGGCTCCGGGCACCTCGCCGATGGCGATGTGTCCATACTCCCTCACCACGATCACTCTGCCACGATCCATGGCTACGCTTCTGCAGCAGCCAGGTCAGCCTCTGAGATGCCCTCATAGAGGTCTCGAAAATCCTGAGCAGAAAGACTGCTGATATCGGCAGTCCGGTACAGGACTATTTCTTCGCCGTTCTCAGTCACCTCCGACTTCGGGCCAAATAGCTTCTGGATATCGGGGGCGGCTCGGATGACGAACTTTGACGTCCCGTCTTTCGCACTCAGAATCGCCGCGATGCCCGTCCAATCCTCATAAAAGTGCTCCTGCAGAAGCGGCACGATTCGATCTCTGAATACCGCCCGCAGGCCTTCGAAGTCGGCGATCGGGGTGAAGTAAGCATGGCCTATGGCGGCGTCGCGTCCGCGGAGAACGCAAAGCCGCGCATTGATGACGCGCATGAGTCTGCGAAGGTCGATGTTGTCGCCACCGTCATCAGCCTCAATCCGACCATCGCCGTTTTGCCCGGCGATAGCGGACGCTGTCGGGCCGATCTCACGGAAAATGAATCGTCTGCGAAGGGCGATATCGACCAGCGCAATCGACCGATCGGACGTGTTCATCGTCCCGTAGATGTCGAGGTTTGAGGGCACTCCGAAGGGATCTCTTGAATATGGCAAGCGCACCTCGACTCCTCCGATGCGGCGACCACTTTCGTCAAACTGAAGCCGTTTGTCCGGCTCGATGAGCGTGATGAGCTCGCCGAAAACCTTTGCAATGTTTCCGCGATTGATCTCATCGATCACAAGCGCATAGCGGTTGACAGGATCATCTTTCGCCCGCTCGCAGATCCGCTTGAGCGGTCCGTCTTGCGGCCTTACCTCCAGCCGACCACCTCCCGTTAGGCTCGCATCCTCACTCCGCACCTGAACTGGTCGGAAGCCCTCGATGAAGTCTTCGTAAGAGAGACTAGGATGAAAGGTGACCAATTCGTAGCGCCGACCGTCCGGCTCGTCGGTATAGACGGGCAGGATGGACTGAAGAAGAGTCCACGTCTTGCCCGTGCCAGGTGGCCCGTAGAAGATGACATTCCTCGGCCCTGGACCAAAGCTGGCCGCCAGTTCATCGGTCACACTCTCGCCGCCCAGCACTCCAAGGTTTGGCTGATCGACGTCTTGAAAGACCCACGACACAACCTGCGGATACTTGTCGTCATCAATTCTGCTGATCGTATTCCGGTAGGTGTAGTGGTAGATCACCTTCGGCGTGAATCCGGATTCCCAATCGACCTTCAGATTGCGCCCGTCCTCCGCGTTTTCAGTGACGACTCCCCTCGCCTTGATCAGCATGCAGGAGACAGGCTTACCGCCGTTTGGGAATGGCAGCCCGTTCTTTTGCACGTATGCGCTCTTTATGGCAATGCGATCACCTGCTCGGACAGACTTGACCTGCTCTAACATCCGGTCCCTGTAGCCGTTTTCCCACCGGCCTTCACTGACGAACGCATCCGTCATGTCGGTGCCGTCCCAATAAGCGCCAACCAGCCAATGTGACGGCGTCTCTGCGAGGCTCATTGTGTTCACGGGTGTCGTTGTGGTGACGGTCTCCTGCTCCTCACCCGTTTGCCAGAGTGACTTCACGGGATCTAGATAGAAGTCGATCGGATGCCCGAACTTCTTTTCGAGCTCAGCGCGAATCCGTGCCAGCTCCTTGTCCACAGTGGCGGCGGACGACAGATCCGGATTGAGCCCCAGAGTGGGTGCGATGGAATTCACGACGTCCTTCTTCTGCTGCGTCGAGCTAATCCGTTCGTACCGATCTGGCTGTAGCAGATACAGGAAGACGTGCCGGAACTGCCGGTTCTGCGCGTTGAGAGCCGGCCCACCAGGTAGCTTTGCGATCAGTTGAAGCGAATCCAGCCAACCCTCAAAGTCAGCGCCAGGCTGCATGAGAGTTTCGCGTTCCCCTCGGGGAAGGTTCACCAGTTCGAGCAGGAAAAGGATCGCGTACGAGAACTCAATCCAGAACCCGGTACTGTAGAAAGCGCCAGTACTTCCAATCCCGGTCAGCACTGGTGTCTGAAGGGCCCAATGGCTCGCGGGCAATTTAATCGCCCCGATGTCTGCGATCGTCTGAAGATTCGCCAGTTTGCCTTTGGGCGACATGGTCTTTCTGGGGAACAGGTACATGAGCCATGCGATCTCAGTAGCCAAAAGCGGGATCTCCGGCTTGGCACCTTCCAGTTGGTTGCCCAGCTTCTTCAGGAACCCGTCCTTACCGAAATCCGGATGATCAATGAACAGGTCTTTGAGGATCCCGAAATTTGCAGGAGTCCACAGCTCACCGTCCTGCAGAAGAGCCTGCTGTTCGACGATGCATCGCACCTTCCAGCGGTCCACGGCGTCAAGAATCGGCTCGATCTGCAGGTCGGTGTATCGGCTCATATTGCCCTCTCCTCTCTCTCAGCTGTGTACAAGAACTCAGCGCCCGTAGTTCAGAATCACACGATCGTCGTCACAAAGCTCCGCCCGAAGCTCGCAACCAGCATTGCTCATGGCCTCTTGGAGCTCCAGGAACCGGGCTTTGGGAAACACGCCGACCTTGATTCCGTACTCTGTTCGGATCTCAGAGGACTTGAGCTCGAGTGGCAAACGAGATCCGAAGCAGGTGTAGCTCTCTTCGGCGCATTGGGTGGCGGGAAACTCCGGGGTACTAAAGATGTAGGCATGCTCTAGCGCCTCTCCCATGGAATCCGAGCGCACTAGCTTCACCTCGTCGTTCTCCAAGAAGCTCTCGACATAAGCGGCAATCTCCGCTCCGACTAAGTCCAAGAACTCACCCCACGTCCCTGCTTCATCCTTTGCGCTCTCAAACCTGGTCAGGAGCCAGTAGTACTGCTCGGCGAGGATGAAGCCACCTGTGGTGTCGCGCCACCACAGAAAAACAAATCGAGTTGGCGGCTTGATGAACGGTTGGATCATGTTTCTTCAAGTGAGCTCGCCCAAGTAGGGAGGGTGACGCCTCGATTGAGGTAGCTTACGGATCATCGCCAGAAGCTTGGCCAGCATTTCGGGGTCTCGTGTCTGGCATTCCCAAACAATGTCACACCGCCACCCCATGCTCGCCAAGCGAGCGACAACTCGTTCGTCTCTGCCGATGTTCGCCGCAAACTTGGCTTCCCAGAATACAAAGTTGCTTTTCGGGACGTAAGCCAGTCGACAGCCCTCATGGCGGTGCCAGAAGCACCCGTGCACGAATAGAACCAGGCCACGGCTTGGAAACACTAAGTCCGGACAGCCGGGGAGTTCCCTCACGTGCAGCTTGTACCTCAGCCCCGCCGCATGCAGGTATCGGCGGACTCGGAGCTCAGGCTCTGTGTCCCGACTCCGAATGCGAGACATATTGCGGCTGCGCTCCAGCCGCGAGAGGCGATCCGTCATCAGGCAGCGCGCACCCGCTTCCGCTCTGACTCCTTCTTCAGCTCCAGTATTCCAGGCTTCATGATTCGCGCAATCTCAGCGATCACTGGCACGACGACAGAGTTTCCGAACTGCTTGTAGGCTGGTGTATCCGCAACCGGAATCTCGAAACGTCTGCCTGGTGCGTCAAAGCCCATGAGCCGAGCGCATTCACGTGGAGTAAGGCGCCGAGGATTCTTGCGCTTGCCCTGACTGACCAGGATCTCCGATCCATCCTTGTAGTAGCGAGCAGATAACGTCCGCGCCGTGTCGTCCTTGCCTACCAGTCCAAAGCCGAATCCGTTACCTTGCTCTTGGTGCTTCTTAGCGTAGCCCTGCAAGTAATTCCAGAGCTTGGGGCTGAGTGTGTACTTCGCGTTCACCTTCGCCATGGGCCCAGTTGTGTAAGGATCTTCAGCGGTTTCAGTACCGTCCTCCGGGTGAAGTATGTCGCGCATCACCTTTTCATCTGGAGCCGGCGCATTGAACGCGTCCCAGCTGAAGCCGACATCGCGCCGGAAACCCACGATGTAGAACCTCTCGCGGTGCTGGGGAACAAACCCTTTTGCGTCCTTCACTTCGGGGTAGATCTCATAATTGAGCTCCTCCCTGAGAACCTTCTCGATCACGCGGAAGGTATTGCCCTTGTCATGCCCTCGAAGGTTCTTCACGTTCTCGAGCAGGAACGCGGCGGGCCGTCGCTTTTCCAGAATGTTTGCGATGTCAAAAAACAGGGTTCCCTGTGCCTCACAGGCAAAGCCATGTGCCCGTCCGAGCGAGTTCTTTTTGCTTACGCCGGCAATAGAAAACGGCTGGCAAGGAAACCCTGCCACTAGCACGTCGAAGTGTTCGGGTAGGAGGTCCCAGCCGCCAGGCTTCTGAGTCAATTCGTGGATGTCGCCTACGATGGGGTGATCATCGTGTGGATTGTTCATCCTGTATGTGCGTTGAGCGGAAGAGTCCCACTCGGAGGTGAAAACGCACTCTCCGCCTACCTGCTCGAAGCCGCGTCGCGTGCCACCGATGCCCGCAAAAAGGTCGATGAAGGTGAAATCCCCAGGCGGCCTCTTTTCCTTCTCACCCCTGAGCATGAAAAGTATGGCTAGGCGGAACGCAGGCTCAAGACGGCCGCTCTTCTCCCAACGTGAAAGCGTCTTAACGTCGCGCCCAAGCCTCAGTGCAAGTTCGGCCCTTCCATAGCGTGCGGAAGCCTCCGCGAGAAGAACGCTATCAGGTGCTTGGATGTCCATACTGTTTTTTCTCACAGGGGGAAGATTTTGCGACATTATGACCATTTGGGAACCCAGGTCAACAGTGACGTGGAACCGCGAACCCGTTGGCGGAGAGTCCCTCCGCCATGCGCGCTCGTACGGCTGGATCTAAATGCTCATGCGGCCTCTTTCCACCCACCCGCCCCCTGCGCCGCCTCGATTCCGCCTGCATTGCCGGCTGAATGCTTGACTCCTGCAAGCCATGACTCCAGCTGGTCACCGCTCGCAAGATCACGAGAAATCAGAAGCTTCGCGATGTCACCGCCACTCACGAGGAGAACGGGATGGCCGTCATCGATCAATTCCTGCTGTACTTGGGTGTCAAAGACCCCGGTGGTCACGAATACGCCCAAGTCTCGATGCTTGATGCGCGAGATGAGTCGCATCATCGGCCGCGTGCCTACTGCGGACTCAAGGTCCCACCGCTTTGCTTCGACCAGAACGTTTAGCCCAACGCGATGCATCTTGTGCCCGATGACGTACTTGCCGACTACGTCTCGGCCGCCGTCACGCGATGGGCGCGTGACCTGCAGGTCCACGAAGCGTGAATCCAGCAGTTTGGTCAACTCAAGTGCCGCAAACTCGAATTCACGTGGGCTCAACGCCTGGTGGACGCGTCGAAGCACAGCCCATTCTGCAGCACTTGCAGGCAGTTGCTCCAGCTTTCGGCGGGGCTGCTGTTCAGGCTCGCAGGTCAAATTTCGGTACGCGCCCGTCTTAACCCAATTTCGCCATACCTTTGGGCAGTGCTTGGAATCTGCAGGAGACTGGCCGTTCACCAAATCCTCAAGCCACGCCTTTGGAATCGAGTCTGCGTTCAGGATTGAGAACAGCGCACGATAGTTCTGGAAGCGGCGCCCCCCTGTAACACGCCAGACCCCGACCAAGTCCTCCGTGGCCGATATGCCGGCACCTCCGGGGCATGCCAGCCCAAGGAACCGCATGTGGCTCGGACCGGGGGCCTTCACGCTTTCGAAGCAGAGAAAAGGCACGACTTCATCACGCTTGCCTTCGTGAAGTTTGCTGAACACAGCGGCGAGTAGGCGATTGCCACCGAGCGCGGTGTCCTCAATGGAATGGCCGGGACTTCGGTTGTCCCCGTAATACGTGAAAACCCCGGACTCGCGATCCAGATCATCGGGCCACTCGAGTTCGCCGAGATTGGTTACGAGAACGCAGAAAGCACAGTTAAGAATGTTCGTGGACCCGGCCTTGCTTTTCGCACGAAATCCTGCGACGTTGTTGATGCCTGAAGTACGCCCTTTGGCATCCGTGAAGCGGAAGAACTTGTTGAACTGGTCGGCTTCCTGCTTCCAGTCCTGAGTGTTCCTGTACAAGCCTTCAACTCTCAATACATCCATCGGAGCTTCCTGTGTTGGAAATGAAGATGACCTGTGACTGTCGCATAACTTGTACTTTATGTCGCGTCACCGGTAAGCGACGTTTGGGCTATTCAGCACCACCGCCGGCTGCGCTCTCTAGGCGCTCTATTCGGGCTTCCAGTTCGCTCGTTTCGATGAGACGAGACAGGATGAAGAGGACATTCGCCAGTCGGCTCACGTCTGAGACATTGCGTTCACCTGCTCGACCCTCGCGATAAAGTCGTGCAAGTTCGCGGCGCACGTCTGATGCCGTGGCGAGCGGAAGTCGCAGGCGACGAGGGGGAGGGGGGAGGGGCTTGTCAGAGGAACGTCCTTCGGAGTGGTTTGACTTGGTCATACTGCAAAACTCTGCCAGTTAACTTAGGCCGAAAGCGCTGCAGCTGGTCAGCTCCTGCTGTTGCTTCGGTGCGATCCGGTTCCATTCGTCAGATGTCATCGCGGCGGGCACCAGGAGGTATCCGCCAGGGTCGAGCCCCCCTTCTACCGCCAGACGGAATGCGTCCTCAGGACTCTGCCCGCTCTGATAGGTGACGACCGCGCAGCGGCGCCTTCCGCTGAGGGCCGCCCTGCGCCTGGTAACGACCTCGTCAAGGCGCTTCAGCCGTTGCTTTAGCGATGAGATACCCATCAGCGCCGCTCGAATGCGCCCGCGGCCCGTTGTTGCACGTGTTTTGCTTTCAAACCTCAACCTTCATTGATACATCACTCCAACCAGTAGCCCCCCTACCCCCAAGGGGTGGAAGGCCTCTCCAACTGATACCCACGTGTTCCGCCCGCGCTCGCTGCCGACGTGGACGGTCCCCAGGTCACGCGGCCTCTCACGAGTCAGCCAGCACCTGCCTACTTCCATCGGATTTGCACCGGGGTAGGTAGCGTTTGTTGCGGGGAGCGCTGCCCCGGTGTTTCTTGTCCTGTCAGCCCATGCAGGCCCAGTTGCCTTTGCGCGGGACCCACGCATCGGAACTAGCCCACGGCGGCGTCCCCGCGCTTCAAAGCCTTGCCCCGTGCCAACTGCACTGGCTCTTCGCGGCGCTCTTCTGTCGGGAGGGCGGCCACCCATTCTTCCAGGTCGGAACGTCGCCAGCGCACGTGGCGCGGCCCGAGCACCACGGGTTTCGGAAGCTGAGCCCGGAGGTGATGAAGCTTCCGCAGCGAGACACCCAAAAGGGCAGCGCTTTCTTGCGCGCTCAAAAGGATCTTCCCGGAAGCGGAAACCTGTCGTTGCTGAAAGGTTCTATGAGCGGCTAGGCCGTCTGCTGATCCTGAAATGCAGCTTGGCAGTCGTTCTTGCACCATGTCTGGCCTCGATGAACATGGGCTCCGGCCTTGGAAACACCTGACAGCCGAAGCCAATCACTGGCAGCAATGCCAGCGGCTTGGTACCGGCTTCCTCCCGGCTTGTCAGGGTGCTTTGCAGGGGGCAGTGCCATAAAGGTTACCCCCGCACGTGGTGCGCACTTAACGCCTGTGAATCACGCTCAGTGTCTACAGTAGTAGGAGACTGGCGATCATCGCTCCGGCGCAGAGAGTTTCATCGTACGATCAAAATCAGCGCAGGGGCAACTGTTCCGTGCAGCTGTTCGACTGTTATGTGCAGCTGTTGGAGTGTGCGAGGCGATCGGAGAGGCAACAGGTGTGTGCACCATAGTGTCCAACGAACGCTGGCGGCTGCCCCACATCTGTGCTCGTGTCGCGATGCGCCATGAACGTTGAAGCGTCAGTTTCTCCCAACGGTCCACGTCGGGCGCACCTCGGCTCACTGGCGAAGAACAAACAATTGTGAGGGAGGCGCTGCCCCCGTTGCGGCCCTTTGCGCCTCAGCAACTCGACATCTGATTACGCCCTAGCCTCCGAATTGCCACGTGCAGGCGGGAATTGGAAAAGGTTCTTCGACCTCTGCAGTGCAACAGGCTGTACCTGCGTGGCGTCGTCGCAGTAGTCGGCCCACGCTGCAAGTAGGTCGCGCCGTTCCAAATCGAAGCTGGCGGAGTTGTACGCGGCGCGCACTTTGTCCTCCTCCCGGTGCGCGAGTGCGGCCTCAATCACATCGGACCGAGCAATGGCGCACTCATTGGCCCAGGTTGAAAACGACGCTCGGCAGACGCCATGAACGGTAGTTTCCGCCGAAAGATTCATGCGGCGCAGCACGGTAAGCATGGCCATGTTCGACATCGGCTTGCTAATGTCTGCTGGAGACGGGAATACGTAAACACTTCCGCTGAGACGCTGCGCGTTCGCGATTTCCAATGCACGATGCGACAGGAAAACTGTGTGCGCCTTGCCACCCTTCATCCGCTGGGCCGGAATTCGCCAAATCCGACTCTCCATGTCGATCTCATCGAACCGACAGCCCAGAATCTCACCCGTTCTCGCGGCACACAGTAATCCAAACTCGAGCGCACGAGCGGCCGTCCCAGGCTGCAGCCGCAACTTCGCAATGAACTCAGGCACCTTCGAGTAGTGCAGGGAGGCGAAGTTGCCCTTTTTCCGCGCCACCGGACGCTCGGCCAACTTGCGTCGGACGAGCTTTGCCGGGTTTGTAATGCACAGTTCGTGGAACTGTGCATCATCGAATATGACTTCCAGACGCTGGCGCACACGGGCAGCCGTCTCGGGAATGCGCATTTGCAGCGCGGCGAGCGACTCCAGCAGCTCCGCGGCCTTAATGCTGTCAATCGGCGCGTGCCAAAGATCTGCCGGAACGTTCTGCTCCAAGCTCGCAATCCATTGCGCCGCGTGCTTACGCGTTCGCTGAGGCTCGATCACCTCCGCGTGATATCGACGGGCAACGCGGGCCAGTGTGTCGCGCTCGCGCTTGGCCGTGGCCTTTGCCGCCGCACTTGCAGCAATCGCGGCACTTCGGTCTGACTGGCGCTTTGAGATCGGGTCGACACCTTGAGCGAGTAGCAGGCGATGGCGTTGAGCGTCTGCTCGCGCCTGCTCCAGCGCTGAACCGCAGCTTGCCAGGGAGTGTCGGGCGGCCGACCCCAGACCCATTTCGCGGCGGCGCCCGTCGGGGGCCGTGTATCGCAGCACCCAAGACGAACCCGACACTGTCACCCGGAGGAACAACCCCCCGCCATCCGAATGGTTGCCGGGAACGGCGACCTGAATCGATCGAGCAGAAAGAAGATGTATTGGCATAGACCCATTCCAAATCCCCGGCCAGTCCCCGAAATTCGGCTGCGTCGGGGTGCGCGCAGCCGCATCGGCCGTGCACACAGTGGAGTATGAGAATGGGAAAAACCTCGGTCAAATCAAGAGCTTAGGTGCTCTTTGGTGCACTGTGCTGCACGATCGACGCTGAGGTTACTGGCGGAGCAGGAGGGATTCGAACCCTCGATACGGTATAACCGTATACCGGATTTCGAGTCCGGCGCATTCGACCACTCTGCCACCGCTCCTGTTTCGGTTTCGCGTGGTGCGAAGCCCGCTATTCTAACTGATCACGCGGAGAGGATTTCCAGGCCGCCCATGTAGGGGCGAAGCGCGGCAGGAACCTCGACCGAGCCGTCCTCGCGCTGGTAGTTCTCCAGCACCGCCACCAGCGTGCGGCCCACCGCCAGGCCGGAGCCGTTGAGGGTATGCACCAGCTCGTTCTTGCCCTGGGCGCTCTTGTAGCGCGCCTGCAGGCGGCGGGCCTGGAAGGCCTCGCAGTTCGACACCGAGCTGATCTCGCGGTAGGTGTTCTGCGCCGGCAGCCACACTTCCAGGTCATAGGTCTTGGCGGCGCCGAAGCCCATGTCGCCGCTGCACAGCAGCATCACGCGGTACGGCAGGCCGAGCCTCTGCAGGATGGCCTCGGCGTGGCGGGCCATTTCCTCCAGCGCCTCGTAGCTCTTCTCGGGATGCACGATCTGCACCATCTCGACCTTGTCGAACTGGTGCTGGCGGATCATGCCGCGCGTGTCGCGGCCGGCGCTGCCTGCCTCCGAGCGGAAGCAGGGCGTGTGCGCCGTCAGGCGGATCGGCAGCTGCGACTCCGCCACGATCTCGTCGCGCACGAAGTTGGTCAGCGACACCTCGCTGGTCGGGATCAGGTAGAGCTCGTGCGCGTGGCCGCCCTCGAAGCCCTCCTGCCCGCCCTTGGTGACGGCGAACAAGTCGGACTCGAACTTCGGCAGCTGGCCGGTGCCGCGCAGCGTGTCGGCATTGACGATGTAGGGCGTGTAGCACTCGGTGTAGCCGTGCTCGCCGGTCTGCACGTCCAGCATGAACTGCGCGAGCGCGCGATGCAGCCGCGCGATCTGGCCCTTCATCACACTGAAGCGCGAGCCGCTGAGCTTGACCGCTGTCTCGAAGTCCAGCCCCAGCTTCTCGCCGATGTCCACGTGGTCCTTCACCGCGAAGTTGAACTCGCGCGGGGTGCCCCAGCGGCGCACTTCGGCATTGGCGGTCTCGTCATCGCCCACCGGCACGCTGTCGTGCGGCAGGTTGGGCACGGCCAGCAGCAGCGCCTGCATCTCGGGCTGGATTTGTTCCAGCCGCGCGGCAGAGCTCTCCAGCTCGGACTTGATCGAAGCCACCTGGGCCATCACCGCATCGGCGCTTTCGCCCTTGGCCTTCAGTTGCCCGATCTGCTTGGAAAGCTGGTTGCGCTGCGCCTGCAGCTCCTCCGTGCGGGTCTGGATGGTCTTGCGCTCGGCTTCGAGCGCGGTGAACGCAGCAACGTCGAGGAAATCCTGCGGCTTCTTGCGCTTTTCCAGACGCGCCACCACCGCGGGCAGGTCTTTGCGTAACAGCGTGATATCGAGCATGGGTCGATTTTACCGACCGGCTGTACGATGGCCGATCCACAAGCCCAAGGGAGCCCCGCCCATGCAAGTCGAAGCCTATCTGACCTTCGCCGGCAATTGCGAAGAGGCCCTGAAGTTCTACGAGCGCTGCCTCGACGGCCGGATCGTCGCGCTGTTCCGCTACGAAGGCTCGCCGATGGACAACGAGCAGCTGCCTCCCGACTGGAAGAGCCGGGTCATGCACGCGACCTTCGACGCCGGCGGCACCCGCTTCATGGCCAGCGACGGCATGCCGGGCCAGCCCGCGCCGCACTACGCGGGCTTTGCGATGTCGGTGAACATTCCTAGGGACAAGACCCTCGCCAAGCAGGCGTTCAATGCCCTGGCCGAGGGCGGCCAGGTGGCCGTGCCGTTCGAGAAGGCGTTCTGGGGCGCGCACTTCGGCATGCTGACCGACAAGTTCGGCGTGCCCTGGATGGTCAACAGCGAGGACTGAGACCTGTCTCTCTCGCCTTCAACGCTCGGGGATGACCAGCTGCGTCTGGGTGACGACCGCGCAAAGCTTGCCGTCCTCGCTGCGAACCGACGTCTGCCACACCTGTGTGGTGCGACCCCGGTGCAGCGCCACGCATTCGGCGCTAACGGTGGAACCCAGCTTGGCCGCGCCGATGAACTTGGTGCTGGAATCGGTCGTGGTAGTGCGGCTGCCCGCGGGCAGGTTGACGAAGGTGCCGACCGCGCCCAGCGTGTCGGCCAGCGCCATGTAGGCGCCGCCATGCAGCATCTGGTGGGTGGTGCACAGATCGGCACGCACCTTCATCTCGGCCACCACGCGATCGGGCGCCACCGACAGCAGCTTTACACCCAGCAGCCCGGGTAGCAGCGGATCGAGAATGGCCTGGATGGCGGCGACGTCGGGAGCGGGCATGCGACTGACTGCGGATTAACTGCCGATCACGCCGCAGGCGATGCGCGCGCCACCGCCGCCCAGGGGCGCCGGATGGTCCGCATGGTTGTCGCCGCCGGCGTGCACCATGAGGGCCCGGTTCTGCACGTCGGCCATCTTCAGGCGCGGGGCCAGCACCGGCTGGCCGGCGGTGCCGTCGGCTGCGACCAGCAGCGGCGGCAGGTCGCCCAGGTGGCCGTCGCCCCAGGGCTCGCCGTGCTTCTTGGTGCCGCGCGGGTCGTAGTGGCCGCCGGCACCCAGCGCCGCGACCGTGTTGCCGCCCTGCTCGCCCGGCGCGCACGACGCGTTCTCGTGGACGTGGAAGCCATGCAGGCCGGCGGGCAGTCCCGTCAGCTTGGGATAGAAAGCCAGGCCGTACGGCGTCTCGACGATGCGGACGGTGCCCACTGCGGCGCCGGTGCCCTTGGCGTCGGCCATGTTGAGCGTGACGCTCGTTTCAGCGGCGTAGCTGGACGCGGCCAAGGCGGCCAGGCCAACGATCAGGAGCTTGGGTTTCATGTTCTTCCCCCGATGAAGATGGCCTATTGTGCATGGCTCGCGTGAACTGTGCAGCAGAAGGTTCCGAGCTCAACCGTTAGCAACCCCTGGCCGAACGGGTGGAAAGCGCCACCAGGTGAGGGCGACGGCCAGGGCGAACACCGTATACGCCAGCGCGAACACCCAGTCGGGCGCCTGCCAGTACAGAAGCGCCTGCAGCCAGTGCTCGATGAAGCTGCCCGAGTAGGTGGGCGCTTGCGCCCGGGCCCGCAGCCACATCTCCAGCGTGGTGAGCGGACACACGACGCCCAGCCAGGCCTGCGCGGCCACGATGACGATGGTGGCCAGGTGCAGCAGCCGAAACCAAAGCGCGTTCACCCAGCGCCAGCCGCGCATATTGCCCAGCACGATGAGCAGCAGGCCCGCCACCACGAAGACGACGATGGCCACGTGCAGGGACAGCACGGCATCGGCCAGCAGCTGGTAGGGCGAGGATGCGAACATGGCGATCGTTGCCCCCGAGGTCAACGCATCGTCAGGCTGATGGCGATGAGGGGCACCAGGTTGAGAAGCATGATGCCGATCTTGTAGGCCGCGACGCCGGCGTAGTTGAGCGTATCGAAGCGCTCGGGGGAGAGTTTGAACCAGCGCGTGTGCATCCGGTACACCCAGTCATGCGCCCAGACGAACACACCGAACCACAGGATCAGGATCGCGTAGTTGATCGCGGCGCACCACAGAAGGAAATCCCTGATCTCAATCGGCGTCATGTCCCTCCCGGCGATTGTTGTTGACCCGGCGGTCCGTTCGGGCCGCCGGGCTCGATATCGAAGTGCAGCACATTCTCCCTCGTCCCCAGCTTGGAGTACAAGGCAATTGCCGGCTCGTCACCCTGATCCGCCTGGACGAAGATCACGTAGATGCCTCGCTCGGCGGCCAGCTCTTTCAGCTTGCCGATCATCGCGGTGGCGACGCCGTGCCGCCTGAAGGGCTCGCTGACGGCCAGATCGTAGATGTACAGCTCGGACCGGGGCTGCTCGAACTTCGGCAGCACATAGGCCGCCAATCCTCCGATCACCTGCGGGCCGGCCAGGGCGGCGACGGCGATGAAGGTCGGGCTGGCAAGCAGGCATTGCAGGTACTGCTCTTCGGGTTGCCTTGCTGTGTAGTTCGCCAGGTCGTCGAAGGCATGGCCGAACATCGTGAGCATCTGCCGGAGCACCGGCGCGTCCCGGCTGCCCAACACGCGCACCAGGTACGGGAGGGTCGCTGGGTCCGTCGCCTGTTCACGCACGATGGGCACCTGCGCGCGAAGTCGAAGACCTACCTCGCCGAAGCAGCGGCCACCACGACCACCAGGCCTAATACCAGATTGGTGACCACCAGTTGCCGGATGCGATTGAGCACCTGGGCCGCCTCTGCCCAGGCGCCGGCTTCGCAACGGGCGCGCAGGCGTGGGTAGTGCACACCGTACACATAGCCAAACACCGCCGCCATGGCGAGCCCCACGACCAGCATCACCTGCCATCCGAGCGGGGCGCGTGCCCAACCGGAGTCCATGAACATCGCGAGCCCGGTCAGGACCAGGACGGTCACCGCAACGGCCATGTAGCGCAGGAACGAGCCGAGGGCCGCCGTCATCAGCGGCAGCCGCTGCGGCGGCGCCAGCAGCTTGACGGCGGCGGGACGCAGGCAGAAGTGCGCGAAGAACATTCCGCCCAGCCAGGCGATGGCGGACAGCAGGTGCAGCAGAAGCAAGCCGTTTCGGACCATGGCGGAAAGTGAGGTCGGTTGCGCAGTGCCCGCCCAGCGCTCACAAGAACCAGCGGGGGACGCGGTGAGCATACTCGCGCCACCGTTCACCGTGCGCGACGCCGGGCAGCGCAAGGACTGCCAGCAGCGCGCGCAGGAACATGGTCCGGTGGGCTAGCCGGGAACGTCGGGCTCCACCAGGGCCGCCAGCTGCAGCAGCGACTCCTGCCATCCGAGATAGCACATCTCCAGCGGGATGGCCTCGGGAATGCCTTCTTGCGCCACCGAAAGCTCGGTGCCGCAGATGACCGGCTTCAGGTTGACGGTGACCTGCATGACACCCGGCAGGTTGGGATCGTCGAACTTGTCGGTGTAGCGGATCAGTTCGTTGGGAACCAGCTCCAGGTATTCACCGCCGAACGAGTGCCCGTTGCCGGTGGAGAAATTGTGGAACGACATCCTGAACGTGCCGCCGGCGCGGGCCTCCATGTGCAGCACTTTGCAGGTGAACCCGTAGGGCGGGAGCCATTTGGCCAGGGCATCGGCCTCCAGGAACGCGCGATAGACCTTCTCCGGCTTGGTGCGCAGCACTCTGTGCAGGCGAACAGTACGGGACATGAAAGACTCCTTTCATTCGACGATGGCGAGACAAAGGATGCGGGCCGGCAACCCCGACTCACAGCGGCAGTTGCATGGCCTGGAACCCGGGCGGCAACGCTTGCACCGTCTGCCTGGGAAGAAACCCGAGCCTGGCATAGAAAGATACTGCATTGGCGGCCGCATTCAGCCAGAGCGCATTTCGCTCGTGCCGGCCGCGGCATTTCTCGACGGCGGCAAGGACCAGGGCCCGCCCGACACCTCGGCCTTGGTACCCAGGTTCGACGAACAGGCTGCAAAGGTTCCAGAAGTCCTTCACCAGGACAACGCCGACGATCCGATCCCCGGCGACGCACTTCAGGTGGCAGCACTTGTCCGGGTTGGCGATTGACCAGTCGAGGTTGGCGCGGGTGTTGGCGACCGTCTCGGCCAGGACATCCGCCTCAGCCGACACCGATGCATGGATGACATGACGCATCAGCTGTTCGATCTCGGCCGCGTCTGCCGGCGCCACCTCGATCACGGTTGCGTCGGACGGAAGAGCTGGGGGCAGCGTGATGTCAACCATGGATTCCGATCTCAGGCAGCCGAACACTTCCTGACGGTGTCCAGGGTTCGCGTCGTGACTTCCGCGCCGAAGGTGCGTTCCAGCAAGGTCATGAACACCGGTCCCTTGTCACTCGGAACGTAAGCCGAAAACACCTCGGTGCCCTGGAGCTTGAGGATGGAGGCCTGGTCCCGCTCGATGGGAAGCTGCACCGACCCTTCGTGCGGCCGGCGCAAGAAGGTGACGATGCGCTTGGCGCCTGCCGGCAAGGCGAACTCGGCAAAGGGATCCGATTCGAGCAGCGACTGAAGAAAATCGGACGGCCGGACGATCGTCTGGAAGACGCGGTGCAGGTGCTGCTGCATCGCAGCTTCCGCCTTCTGCTCCAGCACGGGAACGATCGCCGGCTGGGCGGAGAACGCGACGTTGCCGCTCGAAAGGATGGTCTTGACGTCCGTGAACCCTGCGGCCTCGAAGCATCGCTTGAGCTCCGGCATCTTGCAGTTCATCGGACTGACTCCGCGAAGGAAGGCAACGTAGCGCGTCATGGATGCGTAGTTTGAATGGATTCAATACGAGCGCAGGGTTCTGGTCCCGCCCTAGGGAGACCAGCCCGGCAGGGCGGCCGCCTGCCGGATCCACGATGCCAGCTGCGCCTCGTCGAGCGGGTCATCCTCGTGGATGTCGAGGTAGCGCACCTCCTTGTGCCTGGACTCGCCGGGCGGAACCGGTCGCAGCGACGCGCCGCGAAAGAACGCCACCTTGACGTACTTCGTGAAGCAATGGAAGTTGAGGAACCAGCCCTGCCCCTCGACGCCGTAGAAGGGCGAGTTCCACTTAACCGCCTTGCGCACGCCGGGCACGGTGCGCACGATCAGCGCGTCGAGGTGGTTTCCGACTTCGCTTTTCCATCCCGGCATGGCGGCGATGTAGGCCTGCACGGGAGCGTCGCCGTCGGCCTTGGCGATCTGGGGGTTGCCGCCGGCCAGCAGGGTTGGCTGCTGGGCCGCCGTGGGGCGCTTGCTTTTGCTTGCGCTGGCCTTGGGCGCGGCACGCTCCGCTGGCAGGTCCTTGGCCGCGGTCTTTTTATGGCTCATCGCGCAGGAAGGCATATTCCTCGGATTTGATCTGCTTGTAGACGCAGCCCTTGCGCGAATGACAGGCGATGACCGAGGTTTCGACAAAGTGCAGCCGAAGCTCGCCGGCGGAGACCCGAATGCCATGGCCCGGCGGCGTGGCCCAATAGCTTGACCAGCCGGTTGGGTTGCGCGTCAACCAGGCGCGCAGCCTGACGCTTCGCGTGTCTTCCGGCCCAAGGACCAGCGCGCGCGGTGCGCCGCTGCCGGAACTCATCACAAGTGCCAACGACGCACCGGCCGGGAATGAATATTCAGCCACAGCGTCTTTGCCGAGCAGCGCGAGCGGAAGCGCAAACGCCATGACGAAGGCAGCGCTCCGGGGATTCATGAATCCTGGCCGCTCGGTCCTAGAGCCCGATCACGTCCACGAACTTCTCGGGCTCGCTGCTTTGCTGCTGCAGCGCCCACATGGCGGCGTAGCGGCCACTCTGGGCCAGCAGCTGTGCGTGGGTGCCGCGTTCGACGATGCGGCCGGCCTCCATCACCAGTATCTCGTGGGCGTCGACGATGGTGGACAGCCGGTGCGCGATGACCAGCGCCGTCTTGTTGCGCGCCACGCCCTTGAGCTCGGCCTGGATGGCGCGCTCGTTGGCGGAGTCGAGCGCCGAGGTCGCCTCGTCGAAGATCATGATCGGCGGGTTCTTCAGCAGGGTGCGCGCGATCGCCACGCGCTGCTTCTCGCCGCCCGAGAGTTTCAGGCCGCGCTCGCCCACCATGGTCTGGTAGCCCTTGGGCGTGGACTGGATGAAGTCGTGGATGCGCGCCGCGCGCGCCGCCTCCTCCACCTCGGCGTGAGTCGCGCCGGGGCGGCCGTAGGCGATGTTGTATTCCACCGTGTCGTTGAACAGCACGGTGTCCTGCGGCACGATACCGATGGAGTGCCGCACGCTGGCCTGGGTCACGTCGCGGATGTCTCGCCCGGCGATCGTGATGTGTCCGGCCCTCACGTCATAGAAGCGATACAGCAGGCGCGCCAGCGTCGACTTGCCCGAGCCCGAGGGGCCGACCACCGCCACGGTCTTGCCGGCGGGGATCTCGAAGCTGACGTCGTGCAGGATGGGGCGGGCGGCTTCGTAGGAGAAGTCGACGTGCTCGAACTTGACGGTCCAGGCACCCTCCCCCCCGCCCTCTCCCGCCAGCGGGAGCGGGAGCGCGTCGGGCCGGTCTTCGACCTCGCGCTCGCGCTCCATCAGCACGAACATCTTGTCCAGGTCGGTCAGGCTCTGCTTGATCTCGCGGTACAGCACGCCCAGGAAGTTCAGCGGGATGTAGAGCTGGATCATGAAGGCGTTGACCATGACCAGGTCGCCCAGCGTCATGCGGCCCTCGACCACGCCCTGGGTGGCGCGCCACAGCATGGCCACCAGGCCGACGGCGATGATCAACTGCTGGCCGGCGTTGAGCATGGACAGTGTGGTCTGGCTCTTCAGGCGGGCGCGGCGCAGCCGCTCCAGGCTCTCGTCGTAGCGGCGGGCTTCGAAGTTCTCGTTGTTGAAGTACTTGACCGTCTCGTAATTCAGCAGCGAATCGACCGCCTTGGTGTGCGCGGCCGAGTCGAATTCGTTGGCCTCGCGCCGGAACTTGGTGCGCCACTCGGTGATGGTCACCGTGTAGACGATGTAGAGCACCAGCGCCGACAGCGTGATCCAGGCGAACACCATGTCGAAGCGCACGCCCAGGATCGTCAGCACCAGCAGCACCTCGATCAGCGTCGGCACGATGCTGAACAGCGAATACGAAATCAGCGACTCGATGCCGCGCACGCCGCGCTCGATGTCCCGCGTCATGCCGCCGGTCTGCCGCTCCAGGTGGAAGCGCAGCGACAGCGAATGCAGGTGGCGGAAGGTCTCCAGCGCGATGCGGCGCGCGGCGCCCTGCGTCGCCTTGGCGAACACCAGCTCGCGCAGCTCGGTGAACAGCGTGGTCGACAGGCGCAGCAGGCCGTAGGCGAGCAGCAGCCCCACCGGCACCACCAGCAGGGCCACGGCCTGGCCCGGCTGGATGCTCATGGCGTCCACCAGGTTCTTCAGCAGCACCGGCACGCCCACGTTGGCGAGCTTGGCCCCCACCATGAACAGCAGCGCCGCCAGCACCCGGCCCTTGTATTCCCACAGGTAGGGGAACAGGCGCTGGATGGTGGTCCAGTCGGTGTGGACGCGGGCGCGGCCGGTCGCGGAGGCGGCGGCGGGCAGGGAAGATGAGGCAAGTTCGCCGTAGCGGCGCATTGAACGACAATCCTTGGGAAATGGAGATTGTGCCCATGTCCGACGACTCAAGCGACCTGGCCTGCGAATTGCCCGCCGACAAGGAACTGGTTCTCAAGGTCATCCCGATGCCAGCGGATACCAACTCCAACGGCGACATCTTCGGCGGCTGGGTGATGGCGCAGGTGGATTTGGCCGGCGCGGTGCTGCCCGCGCGCTACACCATGGGGCGCATGGCCACCGTGGCGGTGAACGAGTTCATCTTCAAGCAGCCGGTGCGCGTCGGCGACATTCTTTCCTTCTACTCGGAAGTCACCCGCGTCGGCCGCACCTCGGTCACGGTGAAGGTCGAGGTTTTCGCCGAGCGCTTTCGCACGCAGCGGCGCTACATCAAGGTGACGGAAGCCACCGTGACCTACGTGGCCATCGACGACAGCGGGCGGCCGCGGCCGCTGCCCGAGCGCAGCTAGGCCGACCCTCACCCCTGCCCTCTCCCGCGGGCGGGAGAGGGAGAACACCTCCAAGGCCTGGGTCTCGGGGTCAGAACTTCCCGTGCCGGCCCTCGCCGGACGCAAAGCGCGCGGCGCCCTCCAGCGCGTCGCCGATGCGCTGCCGGCTGCGCTCCCACTCGGCATGCAGCGCTTCGCCCAGGGGCTTGCCCCATTGCTCGTAGGCGTTCATGCGGTCGGCCAGCATGGTCTGCTGCGGGAACTTCGCCAGCTGCAGCGCCAGCTCGATCGCGGCCTCGCGCACGCTGCCCTTGGGCACCACGCGGTTGGCCAGCCCCATCTGCAGGGCTTCCGCGGCCTCGACCTTGCGGCCGGTGAGGATCAGGTCCATGGCGTGGCCCATGCCGACAAGACGCGGCAGGCGCACGGTGCCGCCGTCGATCAGCGGCACGCCGAAGCGCCGGCAGTAGACGCCGAAGTAGGCGTCCTCTTCCATCACCCGCATGTCGCACCACAGCGCCAGTTCCATGCCGCCGGCCACGGCCGCGCCGCTGACCGCGGCGATCACCGGCTTGGTCAGCAGCAGGCGCGAGGGACCCATCGGCCCGAGCGCGGCCTGGTCACTGGCCTGGAAATCGAGCGCCGCCAGCGGATCGCCCGCCTGCTGAGCCATCCGGGCGCCCGCCTGCAGGTCCCAGCCGGCGCAGAAGTGGCCGTGCGCGCCATGGAACACAGCCACGCGGGCCTGCGGATCGGCGTCGAAGGCCAGGAAGGCCTGGTGCAGCGCCACCGCCGTGTCGCTGTCCACCGCGTTGCGCACTTCGCGGCGGTCCAGCGTCACCACCGTGACGGATTCGAACATCTCGACGCGCACGCTGTCGCCCATGCGCCATTACACCGCACGGCGCCAGGCCGGTCCATCGGCGCTGATTCGGGCAGACCCTGTATCGGGCGCCCCCGGCGCAAAGCTATAACGCGACCAGAAGCAGAAGCATTCAACCGGAGACCGGGTTGCAAGTCCTTCAACTGGTGATCAGCGGCGTCGCGCAAGGCTGCATCTACGGCCTGATCGCGCTGGGCTTCGTGCTCATCTACAAGGCGACCGAGACGGTGAGCTTCGCCCAGGGCGAGCTCATGATGCTGGGCGCCTTCTGCGCGCTGGCGGCCATGGCCTTCCTGGGATTTCCGTTCTGGCTGGCGGTGATCAGCGCGATCGCGGCGATGGGCGTGTTCGGCGTGCTGCTCGAGCGCATCGTGATCCGCCCCATCCTCGGCCAGCCGGCGTTCTCCATAGTCATGCTCACCATCGGCATCGGCTATGTCGCGCGCGGGCTGATCACCATGATTCCCAACATCGGCACCGAAACGCACACGCTACCGGTGCCGTACAAGGACCGGGTGCTGAACCTGGGCACGCTGGTGATCAACGTGGAGCAGATGGCGGTCATCGGCTCCACGGCGGCGCTGTGCCTGCTGCTCTACACCGTGTTCAGGTACAGCAAGGTGGGCATCGCGATGCAGGCCGCCTCGCAGAACCAGCTGGCTGCCTACTACATGGGCATCCCGGTCAAGACACTCAATGGGCTGGTGTGGGGCCTGGCCGCCGGCGCCGCCGCGATCGCCGGCCTGCTGCTCGCGCCCATCACCTTCGTGCACGCCAACATGGGCTTCATCGGCCTGAAGGCCTTCCCGGCGGCGGTGGTCGGCGGTTTCGGCAGCCTGCCCGGGGCGATCGTCGGCGGGCTGGTGATCGGCATCGTCGAATCGCTGGCGGGCTTCTACCTGCCGGAAGGCTTCAAGGATACGGCCGCCTACATCGTGGTGCTGCTGATGCTGATGATCAAACCCAACGGCCTGTTCGGCGAGAAGCTGCGCAAGAAGGTCTAACACCCACCGACGACATGCACCCCCACGCTCGTCACTTCGTGTACTCGCTGCCCCCCAAGGGGGCCTCAGCCTCCTTGAGGCGGCTCGGCGGAGGCTGAATGCACCCCCACGCTCGTCACTTTGTGTACTCGCTGCCCCCCGAGGGGGCCTCAGCCTCCTTGAGGCGGCTCGGCGGAGGCTGACATGCGCTTCATCTTCAAGACCGACTACGGCCAGGACATCCAGCTAGCCAAGCATGGCGGTCAGGTGTTCTGGTACGGCCTGCTGCTGGTGCTGCTCGCCGCCGCGCCCTGGCTGTTCGCCGAGTACTGGCTGGCGCAGCTCACCTTCGTGCTGATCTACGCCATCGTCGGGCTGGGCCTGATGCTGCTGGCCGGCTTCACCGGGCTGTTCTCGATCGGACACGCCGCCTTCCTGGGCGTCGGCGCCTACACCGAGGCGGTGCTGGTCAATGCGGGCTGGCCCTTCCCGGTATCGCTGCTGATGGCCGCGGGCCTGTCGGCCGCCGTGGGGGTGATCGTCGGCCTGCCGGCGCTGCGGGTGAAGGGCATCTACCTGGGCATCGCGACGCTCGCCTTCGGCTTCATCGTCGAGGAGGTGCTGGCGCGCTGGGAGTCGGTCACCGGCGGCAATGCCGGCATCAGCGTCAAGAAACCCGGCATGTTCGGCTGGACCATCGATTCCGGCACCGGCTTCTATTTCCTGTGCCTGGTGCTGGCGATCGCGGCGACGCTGATCATCCTGAACCTGCTGCGCTCACCGACCGGCCGCGCCTTCGTGGCGATCCGCGATTCGGAGATCTCGGCGCAGAGCATGGGCATCCACCTGGCGCGCTACAAGACGCTGTCGTTCGCGCTCTCGGCGGCCTTCGCCGGCGTGGGCGGCGCGCTCTACGCGCACAAGCTCTCGTTCATCTCGCCCGACCAGTTCAACATCCTGCAGTCGATCGACCTGCTGCTGATGGTGGTGATCGGCGGGCTGGGCTCGGTGCACGGCGCCTTCCTGGGCGCGATCTTCCTGATCTCCATGCCGCAGCTGATCTCGATGTCCAAGGACTGGCTGCCCGCCGCCATCGGCCAGGCGCCGGGGCTGCAGGGCCTGGTGTACGGCCTGGTGCTGATCGGCTTCGTGCTGTTCGAGCCGCTCGGGCTTTACGGGCGCTGGCTGAAGGTGCGCACCTACCTGCAGCTCTTCCCCTTCTACCGCAGCGGCCTGTTCCGCCGGCAGAAGTCCTTCCAGAAGTCTGATCGGCTCCGCTGAACATGAACGGCGACATCCTTCTTTCGGCCAAGGACCTCAGCGTGCGCTTCGGCGGCGTGCTGGCCGTGAACAAGGTCAGCTTCGACGTCCGGCGCGGCGAAGTTTTCACACTGATCGGCCCGAATGGCGCCGGCAAGACCACGGTCTTCAACCTGATCAGCCGCATCTACACGCCCACTGCCGGCACCCTCGAATACGAAGGCCGCGAACTCACGCACCAGCCGCCGCACCGCATCGCCAAGCTCGGCATCGCGCGCACCTTCCAGAACATCGAGCTGTTCGAGCATGCCACCGTGCTGCACAACCTGCTGATCGGGCGCCACACCCACCGCCAGACCGGCCTGTGGAGCGAGATGTTCTTCACGCCGTCCGCGCGCCGCGCCGAGATCGAGGCACGCGAGAAGGTGGAGCGGGTGATCGACCTGCTGGACCTGCAGCACCACCGTGACGCCATGGTCGCCGGCCTGCCCTACGGTGTCCGCAAGGTGGTGGAACTGGCGCGCGCCCTGTGCACCGAGCCCAAGCTGCTGCTGCTCGATGAGCCCTCATCGGGGCTGAACGTGGAAGAGACCGAGGACATGGCCTTCTGGATCCAGGACATCAAGCACGAACTGGGTGTCACCGTGCTGATGGTGGAGCACGACATGACGCTGGTGTCCAAGGTCTCCGACCGGGTGCTGGCGATGAACCAGGGCGAGGTGCTGGCCATGGGCGCGCCGCGCGAGGTGCAGACGCACCCGGGCGTGATCGAGGCCTACCTCGGAACGACCGACGAGCCGACTGAATTGAGAAGGGCCGTGGCATGACCCACACGGAGGGTAACCAATGAGCCTCAACCCGCCCGCCGTCAGCGACACGCCGGTGCTGAGGCTGCTGAACGTGGAATCGGCCTACGGGCCGATCAAGGCGATCCGCGGCGTCAGCTTGCAGGTGCGCCGCGGCGAGATCGCCACCGTGCTCGGCTCCAACGGCGCCGGCAAGACCACCATCCTCAAGACCATCTCCGGCATCATCGACCCGCGCAAGGGCAGCGTCGAGTTCAAGGGCGAGGAGATCACCGCGCGCGATCCGGCCTACATCGTGCAGCAGGGCCTGATGCATGTGCCGGAAGGCCGCGAGGTGTTCCCGCTGCTGTCGGTGCACGACAACCTGCTGATGGGCGCCTACACCCGTAAGGACCGCGACGGCGTGGCGCGCGACATGGAGGCCGTGTTCGGCTACTTCCCCATCCTCAAGGAGCGCGCCCGGCAGGACGCCGGGCTGCTCTCGGGCGGCCAGCAGCAGATGCTGGCGATCAGCCGCGCGCTGATGGCCTCGCCCGACCTGATCCTGCTGGACGAGCCCAGCCTGGGCCTGTCGCCCAAGCTCACGAAGGAGATCTTCGAGATCGTCGTGCGCATCAACCGCGAGCGCGGCGCCACCATCCTGCTGGTGGAACAGAACGCCAACATGGCGCTGAACGTCTCTGACTACGGCTACGTGCTGGAAAACGGCCGCATCGTGATGGAAGACACCTGCGCCCGCCTGCGCGAGAAGGAGGACATCAAGGAGTTCTACCTCGGCATGAAGGAAGCCGGCGTGCGCGGGGAGCGGCGGTGGAAGAAGAAGAAGACATGGCGGTGAACCTGGGCGCTCCCTCCCCCTCCGGGGGAGGGCGGGGGTGGGGGCGCTTGGTGGAGAAGCGCCCCCATCCCGACCTTCCCCCGGAGGGGGAAGGAGAAAGGCAAGCCACATGAGCAATCTCTGGGACCTCAGTCACATCCAGCCCGAAACGCGCGTGGTGCTCGAGGGCGAGACCATTCCGCAGATGTTCTGGAACGGCGTGCGCGAGCGCGGGCCGCGGGTGTGGATGCGCCAGAAGGATCTGGGCATCTGGCGCGCCTGGACCTGGCAGCAGACCGGCGACGCGGTGGCCGAGATCGCGGGCGGGCTGATGAGCCTGGGGCTGGCGGCGGGCGAGACCGCTTCCATCCTGTCGAACACGGTGATCGAGTGGGTGTTGGCCGACCTGGCCGTGCTGTCCTGCGGCGGCGTGTCCAACGGCATCTATCCCACCGACGCGGCTTCGCAGGTGCACTACCTGTGCGAGGACTCGCGCACCCGCGTCCTGTTCGTGGAGGATGACGAGCAGCTGGACAAGGCGCTGGAAGTGCGCGCGCAGCTGCCCTTGCTCACGAAGATCGTCGTCTTCGACATGGAGGGCCTGCGCGAGCTGCAGGACCCGGGCGTGATCAGCCTGGATGAGCTGCGGGCGCTGGGACGCGAGTACAACGCGCAGCACCCCCAGGAACTGACGGCGCGCGTGCAGGCGCGCCAGCCGGAAGACCTGGCCATCCTGGTCTACACCTCGGGCACCACCGGCAAGCCGAAGGGCGCGATGCACAGCCACCGCGGACTGGTCTTCATCGTGCGCGGCTACAACATCCTGGTGCAGCAGGACGAGCGCGACGAGCGCATGGCCTTCCTGCCGCTATGCCACATCGCCGAGCGCGTGGGCGGCGAGTACTTCGGGATGTACACCGGGGCCATCCTTAACTTCGTCGAGAACCCGGAAACGGTGCCCGAGAACGTGCGCGAGATCGCACCCACGGTGTGCACTGCGGTGCCGCGCATCTGGGAGAAGTTCTATTCGGCGGTGATGATCGCGCTGAAGGAGTCCACGCCGCTGCAGCAGGCCGCCTACCGCTGGGGGATCGGCGTGGGCACGCAGATCGCCGACCGCGTGCTGGCCGGCCAGCCGGTGGGCAGCCTGCTCAAGGCGAAGTTCATGCTGGCGCGCTGGCTCGCGCTGGACAACGTGCGCAAGCTGATCGGCATCCATCGCGCGCGCTTCCTGGTGACCGGCGCGGCGCCGATCTCGCCCGAACTGGTGAAGTGGTACCTGGCGCTGGGCGTTCCGATGCTGGAGGTCTGGGGCATGACCGAGTCCTGCGGCGCGTCCACCGGCATCACGCCCACCAAGATCAAGCCCGGCTCGATCGGGCCGGCCGCGCCCTACAACGAAGTGAAGATCGACCCGGCCACCGGCGAGATCCTGGTGCGCGGCACCAACGTGTTCATGGGCTACCTGAACCAGCCGGAGAAGACGCGCGAGACCATCGACGCCGAGGGCTGGCTGCACACCGGCGACGTCGGCTCGATGGACGCGGACGGCTACTTCCACATCACCGACCGGATGAAGGACATCATCATCACCGCCGGCGGCAAGAACATCACGCCGAGCGAGCTGGAAAACGAGCTGAAGTTCTCGCCCTACATCACCGACGCCGTGGTGGTCGGCGACCGCCGCCCCTACCTCACGGCGATCGTGATGATCGACCAGGACAACGTGGAGAAGTTCGCGCAGGACCATGACGTGCCCTTCTCCAACTACGCCAGCCTGACGCGGACGACCCAGGTGCAGGAGCTGATCCAGGGCGAGATCGACCGCGTCAACGCCAGGTTCGCCCGCGTGGAGCAGATCAAGCGCTTCTTCCTGCTCGATACGCAATTGAGCGCCGAAGACGAGGAGTTGACGCCCACCATGAAGCTCAAGCGCAAGCTGGTGCAGCAAAAGTACGCCGAGCGCATCGAGGCGATGTACGCGTGAGGGGATTCACCCGCCCTCTTTTTCCGGGAGAGGCGGGGTGAGAGCGCTCCGGGATTCCGCCCTTGACACACCCCGCGCCCCATCAAGAATGAGGCGACCTTCCACTGCAGCCCCCCTCAAAGGAGACAGGATGAAGAACAAGGCCAAACTCGCCGCCCTCGCCAGCCTGGCACTGGCCAGCACCCTGGCCGTCGCGCAGCAGCAGGGCGTATCCAAGGATGAGATCGTCGTCGGCACCATCCAGGACCTCTCCGGACCGATCGCCGGCTACGGCAAGCAGGCGCGCAACGGCATGCTGCTGCGCATCCAGGAGCTGAACGAGCAGCAGGGCAATGTCAACGGCCGCAAGATCCGGCTGATCGCCGAGGACAACGGCTACGACCCGAAGAAGGCCGTGCTGGCGGCGCAGAAGCTGGTGAACCAGGACAAGGTGTTCATCATCGTCGGCCACATCGGCACCGCGCAGAACATGGCGGCCATGCCGGTGCAGTTCGAGAAGAACATCGTCAACTTCATGCCGATCACCGCGGCGCGCGAGATGTACGAGCCGCTGCACAAGCTGAAGTACTCGTTCGCGGCGACCTACTACGACCAGATGCGCATGACCCTGCCCAAGCTGGTGAAGGAGAAGAACGCGAAGAAGGTCTGCACGCTGTACCAGGACGACGACTTCGGCCTGGAGGTGCAGCGCGGCGCCGAAGCCGGCCTGAAGACGATCAACATGGAAGTGACCGAGAAGACGACCTACAAGCGCGGCGCCACCGACTTCTCCTCGCAGGTCGCCAAGATGAAGGCATCGGGCTGCGACCTGGTGGTGCTGGGCACCATCATCCGCGAGACCATCGGGACCATCGCCGAGTCGCGCAAGACCGGCTTCAGCCCGGTGTTCCTCGGGTCCAGCGCCGCCTACACCGACCTGATCCACAAACTGGGCGGCAAGGCCATGGACGGCCTGTACGCCACCCATACGGTGCAGCACCCGTACCTGGACGAAGCCGCGCAACCGATCCGCTTCTGGGCTGCCAAGTACCAGACCCGGTTCAACGAGGATCCGACGGTGTTCTCTGTCTACGGCTACCTCATCATGGACCAGTTCATCCAGGCGGCACGCAAGGCGGGTCCGAACCTCACCACCGATTCCTTCGTGAAAGCGATGGACTCCATGACCTTCGAACCCGACATGTTCGGAGGCCCCCGCTCCACCTACACGGCCACCAAGCGCCTGGGCAACGACCAGTCGCGGCTGTCGCAGATCCAGGACGGCAAGTGGAAGGTGGTCTCGGACTACATCAAGCAACCCTGAAACGAGCCGGTTGCCGGCCGGGGCGCCCCCCCCCCGCTCCCGGCACCCCATCACCCCGCAGGCCGCCTGATGGCGGCCTTTCTCTTTGTTCCTCAGCTTCGCGGGCGATAATCCCGCGCAACCCATGCCCGGACCGCTCCACCCCTCGACGCTACAGGACAAGGCCCTGCTGCTGCTGGTGGCGCTGGTCACCGTACTGTTCGGGGTGGTGCTGTGGCCGCTGATCGGGGCGGTGCTGTGGGCGGTGTTCATCGCCATCGTGTTCTCCTCGCTGCAGGACCGCTCGGTGCAGGTGTGCCGTGGACGCCGCGGCTGGGCCGCCTTCGGCACGCTGCTGGTGATCGTGGTGATCGTGCTGATCCCGATGGCGCTGCTGGCGTCGGCGGTCGCCCAGGAAGCCACCGCTTTCTACGAGCGCATCAAGTCCGGCCAGTATGCGATCGGCGACCATTTCCAGCAGGTGATGAACGCGCTGCCCGAGTGGGCCCGCGCGCTGCTGGACCGGGTCGGGCTGGAAGACCTGGGGGCCGTGCAGCGCAAGCTGGTGTCGGCGTTGGCCGCCAGCAGCCAGCAGATCACGGTGCGGGCCTTCACCATCGGCCAGAACACGCTGGAATTCCTGCTGAACTTCTTCGTGATGCTGTACCTGCTGTTCTTCCTGCTGCGCGACGGCAAGCGCATCGCCGCGCTCGCCATCCGCGCCCTGCCGCTGGAGCCCTACCACACGCGCCGCGTGATCGACCACTTCGCGACCGTGGTGCGCGCCACGGTCAAGGGCAACGTGTTGGTGGCGCTGGTTCAGGGCGCGCTGGGTTGGGTCGCGTTCTCGGTGCTGGGCATCACCGGCGCGCTGCTGTGGGGCGCGGTGATGGCGCTGCTGTCCCTGCTGCCCGCCGTGGGCGCAGGCCTGGTGTGGGGGCCGGTGGCGATCTACCTTCTGGCCACGGGCTCGATCACCGCCGGGCTCGGCCTGGTCGCCTGGGGCGTGCTGGTGATCGGGCTGGTGGACAACGTGCTGCGCCCGGTCCTGGTCGGCAAGGAAACGCGCATGCCCGACTACCTGGTGCTGATCGCCACGCTGGGCGGGCTGGCGGTCTTCGGCATCAACGGCTTCGTCATCGGGCCGGTGATCGCCGCGCTGTTCCTGGTCTGCTGGGACATGTTGACCGAGGAGCGCGAGCAGCAGCACGCCTCGCCGGCTGGCGTTTCACCGCTCGCCGTCCCACCGCCCGCCGCTACTTCGACGCCGCCTGCGTCGGCGCCGGCTTCCACCCCGCGTCCGGATTGAAGGTTTTCATCTGGCCCGCCACCGTGGCGGTGTTGGGGCCGAGGTCCTTCTCCAGCAGCTTGCCTTCGTGGTTGAGCATGAAGCTCATGACGCCGGTCTCACCGTATTTCACCGGCCAGGCGATCAGCCCGAATCCATTGCGCAGGCGCCCGCCGCTGATGTAGCTGTAGGCGCCGCCGGGCACCTGCTTGCCCTGGCCCGTGAGGATTCGGAAGTGGTAGCCGTGATAGCCGCCCCCGGTCGGCTTGTTGCCGGCGAACACTGGGCCGAGCGGGCTCTCGTCCTTGCCTGTGGGATCGTCCCAGTACAGGCCGTCGTGCTTGCCGGGCGTGCTGGCGAACTTCTGCGCGTAGTAGCGCACGCCGGTCTTGTCGCGGTCCTTGGACGCGTAGTCGCGCTGGGCGTCGACATACGCCAGCGCGGCCTGCATCGCGTTCAATTCGTTGCGGCCGATGGCGCGCACGCGCATCTCGTCGGCGCCGGCCGCCGGGTCGAAGCGCCAGCCCGACTTGACCTTGACGATGGGAACCGGCAGGGTCCAGCCGCCCTCGCCCACCGAGATCACCGCCTTGCTGTCGGACTCATTGACGATCTTGTGCGCCTTGTCCCAGTCGGCGAGGTAGGCATCGACGTCTTCGCGATCCGGTCCGCCTTCGGCGGGCACATAGCGCCGCCAGTTCTGGCCGAGCACGACGCCCAGCGCGACGCGGTCGTTCTTGCGCAGCGCATCGGTGAACGCCGCGGCTGCGGCCTCGGCGCTCGGATAGGACTTCGGCGGCGGCGCCGGCTTCGGCGCCTGCGCCTTCGGCGCCGAAGCGGCCTTCTGGCCTTCCGCGGACTGCTGTGCAAGCGCCCATCCTGGCGCCAGCGCCAGCGCCACAGCCAGCATCGAGTCGAGGATCAGGGACTTTCTATTCATGGTTATCTCCTTCGGACCCACCCTAGCGCCGGCCGCCGCCGCCGCCGCGTCCACCACCACCACCGCCTCCCCGCCCACCACCTCCACCGCCACCCGCGCGCGCGCCACCGCCGCCGCTGAATCCGCTGCTGGCGCGGGCACCACCACCGCCGCCGCCGTGCTGCGAGGCCGACTGGCGGCTGGCGTTGCCGCGGTCGATCTGCTGGCGTGATGCGCCCGGATCGCGCGCGCCCTGGAAGGCATTGCTGCCACCGCCGGCCTGCGTGCGTCCGCCCGCGCCCGCGCCAGCACCCGCCCCGGCCCCAGCGCCCTGTGCGCGCCCGCCCGCCCCGGCCCCGGCGCCAGCGCCCTGCGCTCGCCCTCCGGCGCCAGCACCACCCGCGCGATCGCCCTGCGAAATGCCACGCTGCTGCATCGCCGACTGGGCCTGCTGGCGCTGCGCGTCGCGACTGCCGCCCGCAGCGTCGCGCCCGCGGTAGTTCGTGCGTTGCGCCGCATCGCCGGACTGCCGGCCGAACTGTTGCTGGCTGCGCTGGTCGCGGTACGGCGTGCCGCGGCGATTCTCGGCGTTGTGCTTGAAGTTCGTCTGGCTCCGGTCGATCTGCCGGTTGGAGTTGATATTGTTGTACTTGTTGACGTTGACGTTGACGTCGCCGCCGCCCCAGTTGCAGTTACCCCAGAGCGAACCGACCGCCGCCACACCGATGCCAAACGCGATTCCCGAAGCCAGCGCTGCGCCCGGGACGTAGCCGGGGTAGTAGTAAGGCGACGGCGGATAGTAGTAAGGTGGGTAGGCTGGATAAGGCCAGGTGCCGTACACCGTGGTCGGGTTGTAGGCCGGAACATAGACCGTTTCCGGATTGGACGGCTCGATCTTGATCACCGTCTGCTGCGTCTGCGGCGCTTGCTCGACCACCACCTTTTGTTGTTCCGACGACTTCAGGTTGCCCGCCTTCTGCGCCTGGGCACGCAGGCGCTGGGCCGAATCGAGCACATCCTTGGGCGAAGCCAGGAAGGCGTCGCCCAGGTTCTGCGTCCAGTCGGGCTTGTCGCCCATCATTTGGACCACCTGGGGAAAAGCGACTATGGCCTGCACCGCCGGATCCCAGGGCTGGTCCTGCACCGCCTTGGTCGCCTCGTCGCCCTTCATGTCCTTGTGGGCCTTGGACCACTTGGCCGCCTCCGCCACGTCGGACGGGTAGGTCGCGGCCATCAGGACCTGCGACAGCAGCGAGTCCGGATACAGCGCGATGGGCGCCAGCATCTGGTCCAGCTGTTCCTGTGAGAAACCGGAACCCTGCGCGGGCGCGCTTTGGGCAGGGGCGCTCTGCGGTGCCGTACCCTGCGCCACCGTGATCGCCGTGGGCGGCCCCTGCACGGGGACCGCTACCGGGTAGGCCGGGCCTGGCAGCGCCAAGCCGGCGATGCTCGTATGCACTAGCACGCGAGAGATGAATGCAGCCATGACCGCTCCATTCGCTGTCTGATTGATTTCACACGACCATAACGTGACAGGTTTGCCGCGGCCACTAGGGTTCGGGGAAGGCTGGGGTTACAAATCGCGTCAGCGCCGTTGGAAGCGCGGGACCACCAGATCTCTACTTCGACGCCGCCTGCGTCGGCGCCGGCTTCCACCCCGCGTCCGGATTGAAGGTTTTCATCTGGCCCGCCACCGTGGCGGTGTTGGGGCCGAGGTCCTTCTCCAGCAGCTTGCCTTCGTGGTTGAGCATGAAGCTCATGACGCCGGTCTCGCCATATTTCACCGGCCAGGCGATCAGCCCGAAGCCATTGCGCAGGCGCCCGCCGCTGATGTAGCTGTAGGCGCCGCCGGGCACCTCCTTGCCCTGGCCCGTGAGGATTCGGAAGTGGTAGCCGTGATAGCCGCCCCCGGTCGGCTTGTTGCCGGCGAACACTGGGCCGAGCGGGCTCTCGTCCTTGCCTATGGGATCGTCCCAGTACAGGCCGTCGTGCTTGCCGGGGCTGCTGGCGAACTTCTGCGCGTAGTAGCGCACGCCGGTCTTGTCGCGGTCCTTGGACGCGTAGTCGCGCTGGGCGTCGACATAAGCCAGCGCGGCCTGCATCGCGTTCAATTCGTTGCGGCCGATGGCGCGCACGCGCATCTCGTCGGCGCCGGCCGCCGGGTCGAAGCGCCAGCCCGACTTGACCTTGACGATGGGAACCGGCAGGGTCCAGCCGCCTTCGCCCACCGAGATCACGGCCTTGCTGTCGGACTCATTGACGATCTTGTGCGCCTTGTCCCAGTCGGCGAGGTAGGCATCGACGTCTTCGCGATCCGGTCCGCCTTCGGCGGGCACATAGCGCCGCCAGTTCTGGCCGAGCACGACGCCCAGCGCCGTACGGTCGTTCTTGCGCAGCGCATCGGTGAACGCCGCGGCTGCGGCCTCGGCGCTCGGATAGGACTTCGGCGGCGGCGCCGGCTTTGGCGCCTGCGCCTTCGGCGCCGAAGCGGCCTTCTGGCCTTCCGCGGACTGCTGTGCAAGCGCCCATCCTGGCGCCAGCGCCAGCGCCGCAGCCACGACCGAATTGAGCAGGATGAACTTCTTCATGGTCATCTCCTTCCGCCGCCACCACGTCCACCACCACCGCCTGCCCGGCCGCCACCGCTGAATCCGCCACCGCCCGCGCGCGCGCCGCCTCCTCCGCTGAATCCGCTGGCGCGAGCGCCACCGCCGCCGCCGTGCTGCGAGAACGACTGGCGGCTGGCGTTGCCGCGGTCCATCTGCTGGCGTGATGCGCCCGGGTCGCGTGCGCCCTGGAAGGCGTTGTTGCCGCCGCCGAATCCACCGCCGCCGCGCCCGTCGCCTTGGGAGAAGCCACGCTGCTGCAGCGCCGACTGCGCCTGTTGGCGCTGCGCTTCGCGACCCCCGGCGGCATCGCGCCCGCGATAGCCGCTGCGTTGCGCCGCGTCGGCGGACTGCCGGCCGAATTGCTGCTGGCTGCGCTGGTCGCGATACGGCGTGCCGCGCCGATTCTCGGCGTTGTGCTTGAACTTGTTCTGGCCCCTGTCGATCTGCCTGTTGCGATTGATGTTGTTGAAGCGATCGACGTCGATGTTGATGTCGCCACCACCCCAGTTGCAGTTGCCCCATATGGCGCCGGCCGCCGCAAAACCGATCCCCCACATGATCCCGGAGGCGAAGGCCGCGCCCGGGTAGTAACCGGGGTAGTAGAAGGGGTCCGGGGGCCAGTAGTACGGCGGATAGGCTGGATAAGGCCAGGCGCCGTACACCGTGACGGGGTTGTACGCGGGCACGTAGATCGTTTCAGGATTGGCCGGCTCGATCTTGATCACCGTCTGCTGAGTCTCCGGCGCCTGCTCCACCACCACCTTTTGCTGCTCGCTGGATTTCAGGTTGCCCTGCTGCTGCGCCTTGGCGCGCAGGCGCTGCGCCGCATCGAGCACATCCTTGGGCGAAGCCAGGAAAGCGTCGCCCAGGTTTTGCGTCCAGTCGGGCTTGGCGCCCATCATCTGGATCACTTGCGGAAAAGCCACCATCGCCTGCACCGCCGGGTCCCAGGGCTGGTTCTGCACCGCCTTGGTCGCCTCGTCGCCCTTCATGTTGGGATTGGCCTTGGACCACTTGGCCGCATCAGCCACATCCGACGGATAGGTCGCAGCCATGAGGATCTGCGCCAGCAGCGAGTCCGGATACAGCGCGATCGGTGCCACCATCTGGTCCAGCTGTTCCATCGAGAAACCAGAACCCTGCGCGGGCGCGCTCTGCGGGGGAGGTGCGCTTTGAGGGGGAGCAGCACTCTGCCGCGGGGGCGCACTTTGGGGAGGGGCGCTCTGCGGGGCCGGCCCCTGCGTCACCGTGACTGTCGTCGGTGGGGCCTGTACCGGGACCGGCACCGGATAGGCACAGCCCAACAGCGCCAAGCCGACGAAGCTCGTATGCACCAGCACGCGTGAGATGAATGCAGCCATGACCGCTCCAAGCGTTCGTGTGATCTCACGCGACCATAACTCGGCAGGCCTACCCCGGCCACTAGGGTCCGGGGAACGACGGGGTTACAAATCGCGTCAGGAAACGATGTAGGCGGCCGACCCCGTGGACAGCAGCTTGCCGTCCGCGGCCAGGAACTCCATGCGGGTGGAGGCCACCCGCGAGCCCAGTCGCATCACCTCGGCGCGCAACTCGAAATGCTCGCCGATGCCCTGCCGGAGGTAGTCGATGCGCAAGTCGATGGTGCCCAGCTTGGAGAAGCGGTGCAGGCGCTCCATCGGCGGCTCGTCCAGGTGACGCGCGCCGATCGCGGCCATCACAGCCAGGCCGCCCATGGCGTCGAGGCTCGCGCTGATCACGCCGCCGTGGAGTCGGTTATACGAGAAGTGACCGACCAGCTCGGGCTTCATCTCGATGCGACCGACCACGCCCTCGGGCGCGAGCGTCACGATCTTCAGGCCCAGCACCTGGTTGAAGACGATCTTCTCCTCGAAGATCTGCTTGAGCCCCGCGATGAACTCGGGCTCGAAGGCGGGGGCGGCACCGGGATTCTTGGTCATAGCCCCAATTGTCGCGCCGCCAGCTCCTTCATGATTTCCTCGGCGCCGCCGCCGATCATCATGACCTTCACCTCGCGGTAGACACGCTCGCTGCGCGTGCCGCGCATGAAGCCCATGCCGCCCAGGATCTGCACCGCCTGGTCGGCGCAGAACTGCATCGCCTGAGTCGCGTGGTTCTTCAGCATGCACACCTGCGCCACGCAATCGGGGTCAGATTCCAATTTCCCTTCGTCGGCCAGCTGCGTCACGGTCGCCAGCCAAGCTTCGGTCGAGCGGATGCGCATCTGCATGTCCACCAGCTTGTGCCGTATCACCGGCTTGTCGATCAGCGCGCCGCCGAAGGCCTGGCGCTGGCGCGCCCAGTCGAGCGCTTCGTCGAAGCAGGCCTGCGCGAAGCCCAGCGCCAGGGCCGACATCCCCAGCCGCTCGCCGTTGAAATTGCTCATGACGATCTTGAAGCCGGCGCCCTGCTCGCCCACCAGCAAGCGCGCCGGCACCCGCACGCCGTCGAGGCGAAGGTGGGCGGTATCCGAAGCCAGCCAACCCATCTTGTCGAGCGCAGTGCGCGACAGGCCGGCCGCGTCGCCCGGCACCACGATCATGGAAATGCCCGAGGCGCCCTTGGCCTCGCCGGTGCGCACCGCCATCGTGATCCAGTCGGCGCGCATGCCCGAGGTGATGAACACCTTCTCGCCGTCGATCACCCACTCGGCGCCGTCCAGGCGCGCGCGCGTGCGCAGCGACGCCACGTCCGAGCCGCAGCCCGGCTCGGTGATCGCCAGCGCCGCGATGCGTTCGCCGCGCAGCACCGGCGGGATGATCTCGCGCTGCAGCTCGGCGCTGTCATGGCGCAGGACCGGCGGCAGGCCGATGTTGTGCGAGAACAGCGCCGCCATCACCCCGCCGCTGGCGCTGTGGCGCGCCATGGTCACCGACACCGCATGGCGCAGCGCGTAGGGGGCTGGCGTGCCGCCGAGTTCTTCCGGATAGCCCAAACCCAGCAGGCCAAGCGCCGCGGCTTCCCGGTGCAGCTCGCGCGGCACCAGCCCGGCCTTTTCCCACGCGTCCACGTTCGGGACGATGCGCTCGAGCGTGAAGCGCCGCACCGTGTCGGTGAGCGCAGCCAGGTCGGCCTTCAGGTCGGCATTCATGCGGCTTCGAACGTGACCAGTACCTGCGAGGTGGCCGCCTGCTGGCCCGGCGCGACATGGATGGACTTGACCACCGCATCGCGGGCGGCCGCCAGCGCGTGCTCGAGCTTCATCGATTCGATCACCAGCAGCGTGTCGCCGCGGGCGACGCTCGCGCCCGGCCGGGCCTTGACTTCGATCACCTTGCCGTTGAACGGCGCGCGCAGCTCGTCGGAGGGGTTGTGGCCGCCGCCGCGCGCCGCCGGCTCGAACGAAGCGTCCTCGACGATCAGGTCCACCGTGCCGGCCTGCAGATGCCAGCGCGACGGTCCCAGCGGTGCCTTAAGCACGCGCGCCGTATGCGTGGCCTGCCCTGCGGCGATGTCGACGATGGCCCCGCGATGGCGCATGCGCAGCGGGCGCGCGTAGGGGCAGGCCAGAGCCGGCGCGGGCGGTGCCAGCGCGGCGGCGCAGGCGCCCTGAAGCAAGGCGGCTTCCTCGTCCTGCAACTGGCGGCGCAATTCGTCGCCGTGCTGCTGCAGGAAGGGGATCAACGCACGCCCGGCACGGAATTCCGGATGCCGCAGGCAGGCCGCGAGCAGGCGCCGGTTCGTCGGAACGCCGAGCAGCTGCGTTCGATCGAGCGCGGCGGCCAGGCGGGCGATGGCTTCTTCGCGGGTGGGGGCGTGGGCGATGAGTTTCCCGAGGAGGGAGTCGTAGTGAGGCGGAACTTCGACGCCTTTGAAGAGGGCATGGTCGAAACGCAGGCGAGCAGCGCCCCCACCCCCACCCTCCCCCGGAGGGGGAGGGTGAAATTCCTGAACGGTGCCGGTATGCGGAGCGAAGTTCTCGTCCTCGGCGCACAGGCGCACTTCGATGGCGTGGCCGGAAAACGTGACCTCTTCCTGCGTCAGCGGCAAAGGCTCGCCCTGTGCCACGCGCAGCTGCCACTCGACCAGGTCCAGTCCGGTGACGGCCTCGGTCACCGGATGCTCGACCTGCAGGCGCGTGTTCATCTCCATCAGGAAGAACTCGGCGCCGTCCACCAGGAACTCCACCGTGCCGGCGCCGACATAGCCGGCGGCTTGCGCGAGGTCCACCGCGCAGCGCCCCATGCGCTCGCGCATCGCCGCATCGACCGCCGGGCTGGGCGACTCCTCGACCAGCTTCTGGTGCCGGCGCTGCACCGAGCAGTCGCGCTCGCCCAGGTGGATGCAGTGGCCGTGTGCGTCGGCGAACACCTGCACTTCCACATGCCGCGGCGCGAGCAGGGCGCGTTCCAGCAGCAGCTCGCCGGAGCCGAAAGACGATTGCGCTTCGGAACGGGCGCTGCGCAACGCAGCCGCGAGTTGCGCAGCCTCGGTCACCAGCCGCATGCCGCGGCCGCCGCCGCCCGCTGCGGCCTTCACCATCACGGGGTAGCCGATGCGCCCGGCTTCGCGCACGAAGCACTCGTCGGACTGGTCGGCACCGAAGTAGCCCGGCAGGCAGGGCACGCCGCGCGCCTGCGCGATCGCCTTGGCCGACGACTTGCTGCCCAGCGCACGGATTGCCGCGGCAGGTGGCCCGACCCAGACCAGGCCCGCGTCCACCACCGCCTGCGCGAAATCGGCGTTCTCGCTCAGGAAACCGTAGCCGGGATGCACCGCATCGGCCCCGGTGGCGCGCGCCGCGGCGATCAGCTTGTCGATGCGCAGGTAGCTCTCGGCCGAGGCGTTGCCGCCCAGCGCGTGGGCCAGGGTAGCCTCCTGCACGTGCAGGGCGCCGGCGTCCGCATCGGAGTACACCGCGACGGATTCAATGCCCAGGCGGCGCGCCGTCCGAATGACCCGCAGCGCAATCTCGCCGCGATTCGCAATCAGCAGCCGTCGGATCCTCACGAGCGCCCCCACCCCTACCCACCCCCGGTGGGGGAGGGGGCTGATCTTTTCGCGATGCCCATGATCTTGGCCAGGATGCCCAGCATCACCTCGTCGGCGCCGCCGCCGATGGAGGCCAGGCGGCCGTCGCGGTACATGCGCGAGACCTTGTTCTCCCAGGTGAAGCCCATGCCGCCCCAGAACTGCAGGCAGGTGTCGGGCACCAGGCGATTGAGGCGCCCGGCCTTCAGCTTGGCCATGGACGCCAGCTCCAGCACGTCCTGGCCCTGCACGTACAGCTCGCAGGCGCGGTAGGTCAGCGCGCGCAGGCATTCGACTTCGGTCTTGAGCTCGGCCAGCTTGAACTGCACCCACTGCTGGTCGGCCAGCGATGCGCCGAACAGCTTGCGCTCCTGCGCCCACTCGATGGTCCAGCCGATGCAGTTGGACAGCGACACCAGGCAACTGGCCGCGGCCCACAGCCGCTCTTCCTGGAACTGCTGCATCTGGTAGATGAAGCCCTGCCCTTCGGCGCCGATGCGGTAGCGCTGCGGCACCCGCACCTCGTCGAAGTAGATCAGGCCGGTGTCCGAGGCATTCATGCCGATCTTGCGGATCTTCTTCGCCACTTCGATGCCGGGCCGCAGCTTGCCGTTCTCCCGCATCGGCACGATGACCAGCGACTTGTTCTTGTGCATCGGGCCGTCGCCGGTGTTGACCAGCATGCACATCCAGTCGGCCTGCAGGCTGTTGGTGATCCACATCTTCTGGCCGCTGATCACGTAGTCGTCGCCGTCCTTGCGCGCCCGGCTCTTGATGGCCGCCACGTCGCTGCCGGCGCCCGGTTCGCTCACGCCGATGCAGGCCACGGTTTCGCCCGCGATGGCCGGCGCCAGGAACTCGCGCCGCAATTCGTCGCTGCCGTAGCGCGCCAGCGCCGGCGTGGCCATGTCGGTCTGCACGCCGATCGCCATGGGCACGCCGCCGCATTCGATGTGGCCCAGCGTCTCGGTCATGGCCAGCGCGTAGGAGTAGTCCAGCCCGGCGCCGCCGAAGGCTTCGGGCTTGGTCAGCCCGAGCAGGCCGAGCTGCCCCAGGCGCTTGAACACCTGGTGCGCCGGGAACATCTCCGCGGCTTCCCACTCGTCCACGTGCGGATTGATCTCGTCGTCGATGAAGCGCTTGAGCGTCTTCTGGATCTCGAGGTGTTCGTGGCTGAACTGCATGCGTGTCTCCTCACATCCGGGCCACACCGAACTGCACCGGCCGCAACTGCCGCTGCTCGCCTTCCCGTATCGTGTCCAGGCAGAAGGCCAGCACCGCGCGCGTGTCGCGCGGATCGATCACGCCGTCGTCCAGCAGCAGGCCCGAGGTGTAGAAGGCGTCGGCCTGCGCCTCGAACATGGCGACGATCTGGTCGAACTGCGCCTTCGACTGCACGGGATCGGGCTGGATGCCCTTTCGCGCCAGCGCGGCTTCGGTGACGATCTGCATGGTCTGCGCCGCCTGCTCGCCGCCCATCACCGCGGTCTTCGCGCTCGGCCAGCTGAACAGGAACCGCGGCGCATAGGCGCGGCCGCACATGCCGTAGTTGCCGGCGCCGAAGGACGCGCCGCACTGGATGGTGATCTGCGGCACGTTGGCGCTGGTCACGGCCTGGATCATCTTGCTGCCGTGCTTGATCATCCCGTCCTGCTCGCTGTGCTTGCCGACGATGTAGCCGGTGGTGTTCTGCAGGTAGATGATGGGGTGGCCGAGCTGGCACATCATCTGGATGAAGTGCGTGGCCTTGTTCGCACCGGCGACATCGATCGGGCCATTGTTGGTGATGAAGCCCACCGCATGGCCGGCAATGCGCGCCTGCGCGCAGACCGTGGCCGCGCCGTACAGCGCCTTGAATTCGAGCAGGTCGGCATCGTCGGCGAGCCGCGCGATGATCTCGCGCATGTCCAGGGGTTCGCGCAGGCTGGTGGGCATGAGGGTGAGGAGTTCTTCCGAGGCCGGAGCGCCCCCACCCCAGCCCTCCCCCGGTGGGGGAGGGAGTGCCTGCTCCTCCCCCCTCCGGGGGGAGGCTGGGAGGGGGGCGCTGCGCAGGGCCAGCCGCGACACCACATCGCGCGCGATCCCCAGCGCATGCCGGTCATCCTCCGCCAGGTACTCGCCCAGCCCCGACACCGCCGTGTGCATCTCCGCCCCGCCGAGCTCCTCTTCGGTCGCGATCTCGCCGGTGGCCGCTTTCAGCAGCGGCGGGCCGGCCAGGAAGGCGCGCGAGCGGCCGCGCACCATGATCACGATGTCGCTCAGCCCCGGCATGTAGGCGCCGCCCGCGGTGCCCGAGCCGTGCTGCACGGTGATCACCGGGATGCCGGCCGCCGACAGCCGCGCGAGGTTGCGAAACAGCGCGCCGCCATGGATGAATCCTTCCACCCGGTAGCGCATGAGGTTGGCGCCGGCGCTTTCGACGAGGTGGATGAAGGGCAGCTTGTTTTGCAGCGCGATCTCCTGCACGCGCAGGATCTTGTCCAGCCCCATGGCCTGGATCGCCCCGGCCTCGATGCCGGAGTCGCTGGCGACGATCATGCAACGCACGCCGCCGACGAAGCCGATGCCGGCGACGATGCCGCCGCCCGGCACCGACTGCGCGGCTTCCCGGGTGTCCTGCAGGTAGCCCGCCAGCGAGCACAGCGGCAGGTAAGGCGTGCCCGCGTCCAGCAGCAGCGCGACGCGCTCGCGCGGCAGAAGTTGGCCGCGCTTGTCGAACACGGGCTTGGACCGGGCCGAGGTGGCGGCGGCGCGCTCCTCGAGCGCGCGCAACTGCGCGATGCGCTCCAGCATGGCCGCGCGGCGCGCCTGGGCGGGTTCGCCCTGCGGATTCCAGGCGGAGGCAAAGCTGCTCATCGCGGGTGGCGCAACGGCGTGTTCTCGCCCCGAGCGTGGATCTGCATGCCGGGGACCATAGCAAACCCGGCGGTTTCGGACAATCAGTTGCTGCGCTGATCCGGAGCGTCCGACTCCGCCGGTGCGGCCGGGCGCGGCGGCACCGCCGCCGGGTGATCGACCTCGAGCACCCAGGCTTTCAGCAGGGTGTAGCTCACGGCCAGGATGACCGGGCCGATGAACAGGCCGATGACACCGAAGGAAAGCAGGCCGCCGATCACGCCCGCGAAGATGAGCAGCAGCGGCAGGTTGGCGCCGCGCTGTATCAGCCAGGGGCGCAGCACGTTGTCCATGGCCAGCACCACCACGGTCCAGACCAGGAACACCGTGCCACGTCCCGGCGAGCCGGACCAGTACAGCCAGACCACGCCCGGGACCATGACGAGGAAGGGCCCCAGCTGCGCGATGCACAGGATGAAGATCAGCGCCGTGAGCAGGCCGACCTGCGGAATACCGACCACCAGCATGCCGAGCGCCGCCACCGTCGACTGGACCAGGGCCGTGACGATCACCCCCAGCGCGACGGCCCGGATCGCCTGGCCGGCGAGCACCACCGATTCCTCGCCGCGCACCCCGGCCAGCCGCCGGAAGAACAGCATCACGCCGCGGGCCGCGACTTCGCCGGTGGCGTAGAGGATGACGGCGATGATCAGCATCGCCACGAAATAGAACAGCAGCAGGCCCACGCTGCCGGCCTGCGAGCCGAGCCAGACCACCGCCTTGGCGGCATAGGGCTCGAGCCGGCCGGCCAGCACGTCCGGCGCGGTTTCGGCCAGCTCCAACCAGGCCTGGGCAATGCGCGCGCCGGCGAGCGGGATGGACTGGACCCACGCGGGCGGCGGCGGGATGCGCAGCTCGGGCATCTCGCGCACCAGCGACACCAGCCGGTCGGACTGATCGAGCAGCGTGTCCACCGCCAGGAACAGCGGCACCACGATGATGGCCAGCAGCATCAGTGTCATCGCCGTGACCGCCAGGAAGCGGCTGCCACCGAGGATCGCCTGCAGTTTCTTGAACAGCGGCCAAGTGGCGGCGACGATGGTCACCGCCCAGATGCCCGGGCCGATGAAGGGCTGGACCACCCAGAGGGTCCCCAGCAGCAGTCCCCCGATGGCCAGGATGGACATCAGCACGCGAGGCAGGTTGGTGACTGGCGTCAATCGGGCTCCTTCGGGTTGGCGCGAGTGTAGAGCGTCGGCGGCGCGGCGGCTATCGGGCCAGGGCTTGGCCCGGAAATGCTGGCCGAGCAAGGGTGGCCCGCACTTGACCCTCGAACGTCGCCGGGCAGGCGTTTCCGCGAGAATGCCGCTTTTGCCTTCCCAGCATTCCGAGGACTCGAAGATGACATATCCGAACACCCAGCTCTTCATCGATGGCCAGTGGCAGGACGCGGCGGACGGGCGCACGCTGGCGGTCTTCAATCCCGCCTCCGGCCGGGAGATCGGCCGCGTGGCGCATGCCGGCGCCGCCGACCTGGACCGCGCGCTGGCGGCAGCGCAGAAGGGCTTCGAAACCTGGCGCGACCTGCCGGCGATCGAGCGCAACAAGGTGATGCGCCGGGCCGCCGCGCTCATGCGCGAGCGCGCCGGCGACATCGCCGCCGTGCTGACGCAGGAACAGGGCAAGCCGCTGGCGGAAGCCAAGGGCGAAGCGAACGCCGCTGCCGACATCATCGAATGGTTCGCCGACGAGGGACTGCGCGTGTACGGGCGCATCGTGCCCTCGCGCGGCAACCTGGCGGCGCGCCAAATGGTGCTGAAGGACCCGGTCGGCCCGGTGGCCGCGTTCACGCCGTGGAACTTCCCCATCAACCAGGTGGTGCGCAAGCTGGCGGCAGCGCTGGCCTCGGGCTGCTCGATGATCGTCAAGGCGCCGGAGGAAACCCCGGCCGCGCCGGCCGCGCTCATCCGTGCCTTCGCCGACGCCGGCCTGCCGGCCGGCGTGCTCGGCCTGGTGTACGGCAACCCGGCCGAGATCTCCAGCTACCTGATCCCGCACCCGGTCATCCGCAAGGTCACCTTCACCGGCTCGACGCCGGTCGGCAAGCAGCTCGCGGCGATGGCCGGCCAGCACATGAAGCGCGTCACCATGGAGCTGGGCGGCCACGCGCCGGTGATCGTGTGCGAGGACGCCGACATCGCGCTGGCGGTGAAGGCCGCGGGCGCGGCGAAGTTCCGCAACGCCGGCCAGGTCTGCATCTCGCCCACCCGCTTCCTGGTGCACGAGAGCGTGAAGCGGGACTTCGCCGCGGCGCTGGCCAAGCACGCGGCCGGACTGAAGATCGGCGACGGCCTGGCCGAAGGCACGCAGATGGGGCCGCTGGCCAACCCGCGGCGCCTGACCGCGATGGCCGAGTTCACACGCGACGCGGTGGAGCGCGGCGCCACCGTGATGCACGGCGGCGAGCGCATCGGGGACGCCGGCAACTTCTGGCAGCCGACCATCCTGGCCGACGTGCCGCTGGAGGCCAAGGTGTTCAACGACGAGCCCTTCGGCCCGATGGCGGCCATCCGCGGCTTCAACACCCTGGCCGAGGCCATCGCCGAGGCCAACCGGCTGGCCTTCGGCCTGGCGGGCTACGCCTTCACCAAATCGCTGAAGAACGCCGACCTGCTGGCGCGGCGCGTCGAAGTGGGCATGCTGTGGATGAACATGCCGGCCCTGCCCACGGCCGAAATGCCCTTCGGCGGCATCAAGGATTCGGGCTACGGTTCCGAAGGCGGGCCGGAGGCGATGGAGGCGTACCTCAATACGCGCGCCGTCACCGTGATGAACGTCTGAGCGCGCGAGCCGGGCCAAGGCACGGGCGGCCCGGCTCGGTCACGAGCCCTAGTCGACGAAGAAGTCCGGGATGAAGTTCTGGTTGCCCGGCTTGACCGCATAGCGGCCGAGGTCGGTCACGCCGTGCGCGGCCAGCAGCTCATCGTCGATGAAGAAGTTGCCCGTGTTGCTGCTGGGGCTGGTGAGGATGAAGTAGGCCGCATCGGCCAGGATCTCGGGCGTGCGGCACAGATTCACATCCACGCCCGGGATCATCTGCAGGGCCGCGGTGGCGATCGCGGTGCGCGGCCACAGGCTGTTCACCGCGATGCCGTGCTGGCGCAGCTCGCCCGAATGTCCCAGCGTGCACATGCTCATGCCGTACTTGGCCATGGTGTAGGCCGTGTGCGGCGCGAACCAGTGCTGCTTCATCGACAGCGGCGGCGACATGTTCAGCACATGCGGGTTGCGCCCGGCGGCCGCCGATTTCTTCAGCTGCGGCAGGCAGGCCTGCGTGCACAGGTAGGTGCCGCGCGCGTTGATCCCGTTCATCAGGTCGTAACGCTTCATCGGCGTGTGCTCGGTGTCCGTCAGGCTGATGGCACTGGCGTTGTTGACCAGGATGTCGATGCCGCCGAACGCGGCTTCGGCCTTGGCCACCGCGGCCAGCACGGCGTCCTCCTCGCGGATGTCCACCGCCAGCGGCAGCGCCTGCCCGCCCGCGGCCCGGATCTCCTCGGCGGCCGAGAAGATGGTGCCCGGCAGTCTGGGGTTCGGATCGGTCGTCTTGGCCGCGATCACGATGTTGGCGCCGTCGGCTGCCGCCCGTTTGGCGATCGCCAGGCCGATGCCGCGCGATGCGCCGGTGATGAAAAGCGTACGACCCTTGAGTGTCATTGGATTACCTCCGCCCTGCGGGCTGCGGTGCTATGAATCTTCGGAGCGGCCGTTCGGTTCATGGCCCTACCCCGCTGTTGCCAGGGGCGCGACGGACAGCAGCTCCGAAGGCGCCGGTTGAGATGTGCTGTCGCGCGCCGCAGCATGCCAGGAGTGGCCCTGCAGCTGCTCGCGGGCGTACTCGTAGCCGGCCTGGACGATGCGGTCGAACTTCGACCAGTCCAGCATACCGTAGCCATGGACGCCGGGCGCGAAGTACAGGTCGACGTAGCGCTTGGCCTCGGCCTGGCGCGCGTAGCTGTACATGATGCTGGCGTTGAGCAGCAGCGGCACCAGCCCCGGGAGGCGGTTGCGCTTGCCGCGCATCTTGTCGAGCATCAGCTGCCAGCTTCCCGGCAGTTCCTCGATGCCCTGGTACTTCCGGGTGCCCTCGCGCAGCAGGTTGACGCCGATGATGCGGCCGGCGCCCCTCTGCGCCATCACGTCCGTGGGGAAGTTGTTGAACGTGCCGCCGTCGATGTGCAACTCGCCGTCGAGCATGACGGGCGGAAGCGCGCCCGGGATCGAAACCGAAGCCCGGATGCTCTTGGCGAGCGGGCCGCGGGTCAGCACCGTCTCGCGCATGGCGGAGTAGTTGCTGCTGACGCAGAAGTAGCCCTTCCACAGGTCCTCGATGCCGCAGCCTTCGCCCATGATCGAATGCACGCCCTGGTCGATCACGCGCCGCAGGCGCTTGCCGCCGATCAGCGACAGCATGGGCAGCAGGTTGTAGTCGCCGGTGGGGTTCTCGCGGAACGCGCTGCGCGCCCGGTCGATGGCCTCCTCGATCGGGATGTCCATGGCGCCGAACGCGGCCATCACCGAGCCGATGCTGGTGCCGCCCAGCAGGTCGTAGCCGATGCCGGCTTCCTGCAGCGCCTTCATCACGCCCAGGTGCGCGAAGCCGCGCGCGCCGCCGCCCGACAGCACCAGGCCGACGCCGTTGCCGCTGACCACGCGCGACAGCCGCGCCCAGTCGGCGGCGCGGTCCGCGCGCACGTGGAAATGGCCGGCGAGCTCGCGCGGCGCCAGCCAGCGCGCGGTGCCGCGCGGCACCGCCGTCT